>DAHXNH010000331.1 GCA_027365485.1 Clostridiales bacterium | reverse complement strand
CCGCCGCCACTCTGCTTCGAGTCGTCGCCGCCTTGGCCATTTCGGTCGCCTGGACCGTGCCCGTCGGAGTATGGATCGGACTCAATCCACGCTATGCCAAATCTCTGACGCCAATCAGTCAGATTGCCGCGTCCGTGCCGGCCACCGCGCTGTTTCCGGGCTTGGTCGCCCTGCTGTTTGTCGTCGGCGGGGGACTCACCGTCGCTTCGGTCTTGTTGATGGTTCTTGGCACCCAATGGTACATTTTGTTTAACGTGATTGCGGGCGCATCTGCCATCCCCGAAGACCTCAAAGAAGCGGCCCGGATGTTTGGTCTCAAAGGCTCGAATATCTGGCGGACGTTAATTTTGCCAGCCATCTTTCTCTACTTAATTACCGGCATCATCACCGCCGGCGGCGGTGCCTGGAACGCCAGTATCGTCGCCGAATACGTGAGTTTTCGCAACCACATCTACACGACTTTTGGGGTGGGCGCCCTGATTGCTAAGGACTCCACCGACGGCCACTTTGCGGCCTTGCTACTGGCCACGGCCGTCCTTTCATTAACCGTGGTGATTATCAATCGATTGATCTGGCGACCGCTTTACCGTCAGGCTACCGAGCGCTATTCTCTGTCGTAAGCTTGAGCAACCCTGACCCGTGTCTTCGTCGCGGCAATGGGCCACATCTTCTGCTGGGGGGCATCATGCATGGGCAAAACCGCAAGCGAGCGGGATTCTTCCCTGCTAAAGATTCTCGGTGTCAGTAAAATGTATTCGCAACCCGACCATTACGACATTCTGGTGCTCGATGACATTAATCTTACGATTGAGCGCGGCCAATTCGTGGCCTTGTTGGGGCCGTCGGGCTCGGGCAAGTCCACCCTGCTGCGCATCATTACCGGACTTGCCGAGCCTTCCTTTGGCACCGTCCTCTATCGCGGCCGGCCCGTCACCGGGCCCAATCCCCAGGCCTCCATGGTCTTTCAATCCTTCGCCCTGTATCCGTGGCTGACGGTCCAACAAAATGTGGAACTCGGTCTGACCGCCAAAGGCGTGAACCTTGCGGCTCGGCGGGAAAAAGCCGTTCGCCTCATCGATTTAATTGGGCTCAATGGATACGAAGACGCCTTTCCTAAAGAGCTGTCGGGTGGCATGCGCCAACGGGTGGGCTTCGCTCGAGCTCTTGCCGTGGATCCTGAACTGTTGTGCATGGACGAACCCTTCTCCGCCCTTGATTTTTTGACCGCAGAAAATCTGCGCTCCGAGTTATTGGACCTGTGGGTCGATGCAAAATTTCCCCTGCAAGCGATTTTGATGGTCACCCACGGCATCGAAGAGGCGGTTTATATGGCCGACCGGATCATCATTCTGTCCAAAAATCCGGCACGCATCGCGGAGGACCTCGCCATTTCTCTTCCCTATCCGCGAAACCGGAAATCGGCAGAATTCGTCCAGTTGGTGGACCTAGTGTACAAGATCGTCACGGGCAGCGATGAGGATAAAAAGGCCGGGCCGATTCAACTCGGTCCCCAGCATGGACAAAACCAGACCCCCGAGGGCGAGAGAGCCCGCCTGAGCCCCATCCCTTATGGTCATCTTTCTATGCTCACTGGGCTTTTGGAATTGGTCAGTGACCGCGGCGGCCGGGACGATATGTATCGTCTGGGTGCTGAACTGCTGCTCGAAGTGGATGACCTGCTACCGGTCACCGATACCGCCGAGCTGTTTCATCTAGCCCGGGTGGATGAAGGCGATCTGATTCTTACCGAGCAAGGGCGACGATTTGCCGATGTTGATGTCGCCGAACGCAAAGACATCATCCGCCGCGAACTGATAGCAATTCCTATCTTTCGACTGATCGAACGGGTGTTGGCATCTAAAAGCAATCACGCCATGGCCCTCGACTTTTTCTTGGACATTCTCGAAGAGCATTTCTCCAAAGAGCAGGCGGAACGCCAACTCATGTTGGCGATTAACTGGGCTCGGTTCGCCGACCTATTTCATTATGATACCGACACGGAGCTTTTGTATTTAGCGGACGATCAAATCGACGACGCCGCAATCATCGAAAACGGAACCGGCGGAGATCACTCAGAACGCATAGAATAGCCGGCGATTGGGACATACTCAGGGTAGCCTGCCGGTTGCCGCTAACACGCTGTCCACAGGCAGCGAGGTATTCGCAGGGTATTCCCACACTATGGCTAAGAGGTGAAGTTGAATGCCCCTGGTTCGGTTTGAACCCAACGATTTTGACCATTTCCGTGACGATGTCAACCGATTCTGGAATCGTATGCGCGAAGATTGGAATCTAGACCAGACTCGTCCCAAAAGCCACCTGCATCGCACCGATGATGGATACTTGGTCGAGTTTGAGCTCCCCGGTGTCGATCCCAACGCAGTCGAGATTGAAGTCGATTTGGACTCGATTACTGTCAGCGGCCAATTTCCGGCCTCGCCGCTGGAACAAGATAAGCGGGCCGGGGAAAGCTTTTCCGCCGTGATTAACTTTCCTACAGAAATCAACCCCGACTCGGCTGAAGCCGAATATCGCCACGGCTTGCTTTCCGTCCGCACCCATCGCACTCAGGCCAAACGTCGCCAAATCCCTATCAGTCAACGAACCTAAAGCGAGCCAGGGGCCCCCCCTGGCTCGCTTTAGGGCTAGACTAGCGAACCCGACTACGGCCGTTCCTTTTGATCGCCATCGGGCGGCTTCTTGCCCGAAAAGAACGATGACACCCCCCCCAAGACAAAGCCGGCAAGCGTGGGTTCCAGGGACAACCTTGGCGGTCCTACGATGACCAAGGCGGCGCCTTCGGCCAACAGGGCAGCCAACACCGCCACTCCGACCACGATGGCTAAAGCCACGGTGCTCATGGGCCGAATCCAGCGCCCCACGACCACCCCAATCACGCTGGCAGACCCGGCCAACAGCAAGGAAAGTATATCCTTCAACGGACCACCACGTTGACCAAGCGCCCGGGGATGGCGATGACCTTGACCACCTCGCGACCATCTACGTGCGCCAAAAGGCGATCATCGGCCATAATTCGTTCAGCCAGTTCATCCGCCTTCCACTCGACCGGCACCACCAGCCGCAAGCGGACCTTGCCATTCACCTGCACCGCAATCTCGACTTCCGGATCGACCAACAGCTCAGGATCGTAGGTCGGCCACGG
Source organism: Clostridiales bacterium (assembly GCA_027365485.1). GTDB lineage: Bacteria > Bacillota > Sulfobacillia > Sulfobacillales > Sulfobacillaceae > JAMCVM01. Next base: position 52,635 of record DAHXNH010000331.1, on the reverse strand, counting down.
AGCCAAATGAACGCTTGCTTCATGGCCGAGTTCGTGCCAGAGTTCGTCCGCTAGGTGGGGCGCATAAGGTGCCAGCAACAAGATCAGGGTGTTCAGCCCGATTCTTCTGGCCTCGGAGCTCATATGCTCCCAATGCTGATATAGACTGTTGGTATACTCCATAAGCGCACTCACCGCGGTATTAAATGCCCTGCGTTCCAAATCCTCGGTCACCTTATGCACCGTGCGTGCCCGGATGCGAGCCACTTCTGGATCACTGTCGGCCTGCGCTGACTCCGCCAAATCGGCGCGCACCACCAGACGATAGACCCGCTGCAAAAAGCGAAACGCACCTTCCACCCCTTGCTCCGACCACTCAAAGTCTTTTTCCGGGGGAGCCGCAAATAGCATGAATACGCGCGTAGCATCGGCACCCCATTGGGCCAAAATCGACTCTGGACTCAAAGTATTGCCCTTGGACTTCGACATCTTTTTTCCGCGATACACCACCATGCCCTGGGAGAGCAATCTGCGAAATGGTTCATTCACCGCAACCAACCCGGCATCATGAAGCACCTTGGTAAAAAACCGTGAATACAGCAGATGCAAGACCGCGTGCTCTTTGCCACCCACATATTCGTCCACCGGCATCCAGTAGGCCACCTTGGCTGAATCGAAGGGCTCAGTGCTCGCCGGTGACGTATAGCGATAATAATACCAACTGGAATCGACAAACGTATCCATGGTGTCCGTCTCCCGACGGGCAGGCCGCCCGCACTGGGGACACGGCGTGTTGACCCACTCATCTAACTGGGCTAGCGGCGACTGCCCCCGCCCGGTAAACCGGGCATTTTCTGGCAGCAGCACCGGCAACTGGTCGGTCGGCACCGGAACCGGGCCGCACTCAGCACAGTGTACGATGGGGATGGGCGCTCCCCAATAGCGTTGCCGAGAAATCAACCAATCGCGCATCCGGTAAGTAATTCTGGGGCCACCTCGACCCTGTTCGGCCAAAAGCTGTCCAATGGCGGTCTTCCCGTGACTGCTGTCCATTCCGGTAAAGATGGCAGAGTTAATCATTCGGCCTGGGCCGGCGTAGGCTCCCTCCGGCAGATAGTCTACCTCGTTGCCCGGATCGATGACCCATTGGATCGGCAAGTCATATTTCTGGGCAAAACGATAATCTCTCAGATCGTGTGCGGGCACCCCCATCACTGCACCGGTGCCGTAATCGCCAAGCACATAGTTGGCCACCCAAACCGGCAACAACTCTTGGGTCAATGGATGCTCTGCGTAGGCCCCGGTAAAGATCCCCTGCTTCTCGCCGTTTTCTGCGGTTCGCTCGATATCGCTAATCTGACGCTGCTCGGCCACGAAATGGCGAACCGCCTCGGCTTCACTTCGTCCCGCAATCAACGACTCCACCAGTGGATGCTCCGGTGCCAAGACCACATAGGTAGCCCCATAGAGCGTATCGGGCCGAGTGGTAAAGACCGTAATCGCCTCATCGATCGATGGCACTTTAAACACTACTTCGGCGCCAACACTCTTGCCAATCCAATGCCGTTGCTGCGTAATAATTTCATTTGGCCATTGCAACTGGTCCAAATCTTGCAGCAACGCTTCGGCATAAGCGGTGATCCGAAAGTACCATTGAGTCAAATCCCGCTTGACCACTTGCGCCTCACAGCGCCAGCACAATCCTTCTTCGACCTGTTCGTTGGCCAGCACGGTTTCGCAGGAGGGACACCAATTGACCGCACCGGCCTTTTGATACGCCAATCCGCGCTCGAAAAACAAGAGAAACAATTCCTGCGTATAACGATAGTAGTCGGGCTCGGACGTCGTGACCTCATAGGTCCAGTCGAAAGACAATCCCATTTGGCGCATTTGGGTCTTCATATAGGCGATGTTGGCCAAGGTCGACACTCTTGGGGACACTCCGCTTTTAATCGCTGCATTCTCTGCCGGCAGACCAAAAGCATCCCAGCCCATGGGGTGCAGCACCCGATGACCGGTCATGCGGCGATAGCGAGCAATGATGTCACCTAAGGTATACACCCGCACATGCCCCATATGCAGATGCCCAGAAGGATAAGGGAACTGCTCTAGACAGTAAAATTTCGGACGCTCGTCCGCTTTGTCCACGCCATGAATATTCTGGCGCTCCCACTCCATTTGCCAACGCTTCTCAACCGCCTTGACATCATATCGGTCCGGGCGCTGAGAGCGCACGAGGGCATCGCTCTCGATTTGCATCCTGGCCTCGCTCCCCTTAACCATACTTTTTGATCGTTATCTCCACGTCTTTCCAAAAAGGCCAACCTGACCCACTGCCTGTAGGTCCGGGTTATGAAAAGAAAACGCCCCTAAGCCCTAGGGACGGAAAACCGCGGTACCACCCTCATTGATGACGACCAAAGGTCGCCACCCACTCACTGCGGCTATACGGGGCCACACCCTCACGTCTCCGCGGCGAGTTCGGCTAATTTTCGGTTCGGCTCGCACTAAAACGCCGACTCTCTGACCCGACAGATTGGCCTAATATTCCGCTTCTTCGACTTCACCGTGCTATCGTGCTTCACCCTTTTATTGTATGCCGCACCAAAAAAAAAGCAAATCCGACTGAATAAATTATGGTATTGTCCTCCCGCCAAAAAGCGCCACGGAACCTGGCCGCAGTCCATCCCAGGGTCGTTTGGCGTCTTTAAGCACATCACAGGTGAGTGCCGGGTAGCTTATCAGGACCCCGGCAACTCGACAGCCGCTGGTTTCAGCACCCATCCCCACCCCATGTGCGACCCGTGTATCACTCTTTATGATGAGACTCGCCATCGTGGCTCCAGGTCGACCATAAAACTCCCGATGTTTGTGACCTGATCGGTTTGGTTGGACCGTAATGCCGCGAACTGTTCCGTAGGGGTTTTTCTCCTCCTCGTAGAAAACGTTGCCGACGATGGGTTGCGGTTTCCCGCCCCCAAAAAGACGGCGGCCAGCCGATAGCAAGGTACGCGTATTGGGATCGACTTATTGACGATGGATCTCGGGATGATTCCACCAACCGTCAATGTCGTCTCTTTACTCACCAGCATAAAAGCGATCGGTGAACGCTCGATGGGGATAGGCAATTTGCTGCGAAAAATGCGCGAGTACCCGGCGGTATCGAATCCATCATCAGTAGCGCAATCCGAGGCCGCCGTCCACCGGGATTACCGCGCCGGTCACGTACGAAGAGGCCTGGCCGAGTAAAAAACGAATCACGTCAGCGACCTCGTCTGCTCGGCCCAGGCGGCCGAGCAGACACCGTTTCGCTACTTGTTCCATCGCTTCAGCGTCTTGGGGGCCCGCCCCGGCTCTCAGTGCGCCTGGTGCCACAACGTTGACTCGAACCCCCTGGCCCCCCCATTCCGCCGCCAGATGACGCGCCAGCCCCGCCAACCCTGCTTTACTTGCCCCATAGGCTGCGGCTGGGCCCAGTGTCGATGCCATTTTGGCATCGACACTGCTCACCAAGACGACGCTGGTTCCCGCCCGTAGTCGATGGCTGACCACCTTCATTAAGACCATGGCGCCATCAAGATTCACCGCCATGGTGTCACGCCACTCCCCAAGCGTGGTTGCCTTGAACTGATCGCTATAGACCACCCCGGCCAAATGTACGACTCCATCTACACCCTCTATCCCACGGTCAGCCAAGGCGTCTTCCAACGCAGTAAGCACGTCCTCCGCTGGTCGTCTTAGATCAAGGTCGAGCCATTCGACGGGGCCGAGGGCGTTCGCTTCCTCGTGCATAGGCGAACGCCTAGTGCTAATAATACGCCAAGGGCTCTCCTCGCTGCTAAGTCCGGCCACTAAAGCGGTTCCGATACTAGAGCTAAGACCGGTCGCCAATAAGATCTTGGGTCGCTTAGGATTCATGGCTATCCCCCCGTAGACGAGACTGATATGATACGTAAGTATAGAATAGATAACGGAGTGCACGTGTATTGTCCACGGCCAAGATGAAAGGATGACTTACAGTATGCCGGAAGCAACGTTTCGCTTTAGCCCTCGCCCCAACCAGGCCCACCAGATCGCTTGGCGGCCTTATGGAGTCGAGGCGTTTTCCGAAGCCCGAGAACAGGGCAAACTCATATTGCTCTCCATTTCTGCGGTATGGTGCCATTGGTGCCACGTCATGGATGAGACCACCTACTCCGATCCCACGATCATCCAACGGATCAATCAGCAGTTTATTCCAATCCGAGTGGACAGTGATCAGCGGCCGGATATTAACCAACGCTACAACATGGGAGGATGGCCTACCTTAGCGGTCTTAAGCCCAGAAGGGGAAACCCTCACCGGCGGAACCTACATTCCCCCGGAGCAGCTCTTGCCGCTCTTTGACCAGGTGATTCAATACTGGGCGGAACACCAAGGCGAGCTGCAGCAAAAACTTACGCCTCCTGCTGCCCTAAAACTCGATCCCGCCGCACCGACTCCCCAAGAGGCCATCGTCGTGCAGATTTTAGACACCATTCGTCAGCAATTTGACCGGGCTTATGGTGGAATTGGGGTTGCGCCCAAATTCCCTCATTTTGATGTCTGGGAGCTTTGCCTCGCGAGATTTGCCGCCTCTGGTGGTCAAGACGGTTGGGCGGCGGGCATGGTAGTGCGTACTTTAGACGCCATGGCCGGGAGCAATCTTTATGACCCCGCGGGCGGAGGATTCTTCCGATACTCCACGACCCGCGAGTGGACCATCCCTCACTTCGAAAAGATTTTGGAAGACAACGCCCTGATGGTGAAATTATATCTTCGGGCCTACCAAATCTTAGGTGATGAATCGTATCGCCAGGTCGCCGATGCCGTCTTGACGTGGTCGAACCGCACTCTGCTCACCGCCGATGGTTTATGGGGTGGTTCGCAGGATGCCGATGAAGCCTATTACCAACTGCCTCCAGAAGAACGCGAAAAGGCACCCGCACCCCACATCGATCCGGTCATCCACACAAACTGGAATGCTCAAATGATTTCGGCTCAACTCTTGGGAGCTGCGCTGATCAACCCTGGTGCCTATACTGCAGTCGCTTTGACCGCGTTGGAGGCCTTGTGGGACCGGATGTGGGACGACGAACTCGGCTTGTTTCACTACGCCGACCGGGAATCTAAGCTCCCAGGGTTATTGACCGATTTGGTGGCCATGGCCAATGTGCTCATCGACGCCTTTGAATTTAACGGCGACCCCATCTTTTTAGAACGAGCACACCTTCTCGTCGACTTTGCCGATCGCCACCTGGCCGGCCCTCAATGCTTTTACGACCAGCCTGACTCCCAGGAGGCTGCCGGACGCTTACAGCATCGGCAGACGCCCTTGCCAGATAATGTACAGATGGCCCGAGCACTTTGGCGTCTGGGTGCGATTGAAGATGATGAGCGCTTACGTCTTCGCGCTCAAGCGCTATTGGGCACGTTTACCCAGGTGGCCCAAGAAAACGGAGTGTTTGGTGCTGGTTGGGCGTTGGTCGCTGATCAAACCCTGGCCCCACTGTTTGAAGCGAACGTCGTGGAATCCTCCCATCATTCCGGAAATCAGTTGCGTCAGGCCATCTATGGAGTGTACGACCGAAACCGCGCCATTCGGACTTTGCGGATTGGGACCTCCGCCTTTGACGAAAGTCAGTTTCCGGAAGTGCCGTTACCGGCTCTCTACCTGTGTCGAGGTCAAACTTGTTCCGCTCCGGTCACCGAACCGGATGGCATCCTAGCGGCGTTGCAGCAACTCGCGGGCATTGCCGTAGAGCCCCCCGCTACGGAAGACGAGGACGAGTAGGAATCCTCATCCGAGGAGCTGAACCCGCTCAGGGTCCGTTTCAAACACAGGCCTTTTAGCCACTAGTCACCAAAAGACAGACGGTTTGACGGAGACCTTCTCCCGATGCCGTCTCTCTTTTTGAATCCCACTGGCCACCGGCGCGGCCCCAGCCTTCTCTTGTCGCCGATTCAGCCCCACTCTGAAGAACCGAATATGAATTAGCCCACTCACACCATCGAAAATCCATGGTACGGCAAGGCAACGACCTTATGGAATAAACTTATGGAATGAACTTATGGAATAAAGTACTAGTAGGTGAACCGAGCACCAGGGTGGCATGGAGCCTTCTCCCTTAACGAAGTGGCGGCAGGCTGCCACGCTCGGCCACCCACAATGTCGACACGTTTCCTATCGTGTGCGCGGGGCATGGTTTGCGTTTTAGGAGAACACCATGGTGTTCGGAAACTATTATGCAGCAAGGTGTTGAGACGCTCACAGCTTTAGCGCCAATCCGTCAAATGTGCCCTGCGTGCAGGATCAACGGAGGCGCCGCAAATCCATGGGATTCAGGCACGTACCTGCCTGCTAACGCCATCCGTCGTCATTCGACAGCCAATTCTCTATAGCGTATACCCCACCGTTACCACTCCCACACTATTTTTCATTTCTCTTGATATTTCTAACTTTTTGGTTTTTAGCCATCCATCCGGAGGTCCGAAGGACGTATCGACTTTACGATTGGCGACCATCGTTGACTGAGAAACCCCATCACCGCGGCAATTAAAGTCAATATCGCCACGAGTATGGGAAATTTGCTGACGGGCGATATCCGAAGGACGAGCGGAAGCAAGGCGACCGCACCAGCCGGAGGAACCCACGTCTTAAGGGCTCGCATGGCTAATGTCGTGGCCGTCAGCGAGAGGGTGGCTACCTCGCGATCGGGTAATGAAGGACCGCCACACCCCACGACGACATTAGGGCAGCCACGATTAAAACCGCAATCTCTCGGGAAACATTTCCCCATCCCTTCGGTTGAGCCCTCATCGACCCATACAAAAATACCATGATAGGTGGAAGCACGGCGTCGCGAATCCCGAAGATTCCCGCGGCTGCAATCCAGAGGGTTGCCACGATAGCGAAGACCATATTAGCCCGCCAGGGCGGGAAGGCCCATTCGGGGGGCCAGTTCGCTCCCACGCCGCGTTGGCGCACACTGATCCAGATCACCCCGGTCGCCACAAACACCGAATAGACAAAGACCCACGCATGGATGTTCAGAACAATAGGAAGAATCCCCGCGGAAATTGCCGGACTCAAAAAGGACCGCGTGACGGTTAGGATGACCATCACGACCCATAAGATGAGAAGCTCGCGCACCATCGCCGGAAGGTCCGAATGGTTCAAAGAAACACTCAGCGCTGCGCACACGCTGGGTAGCACCACAATATGCCAAGGCCTTTTGAGCCACTCCGGGTCGCGCAGCACCCAAACGCCCAGCGCCATGGCCGCCGTCTCAGGGAAAATAATCGTTCGGACATGAAATATTTGAGCGACCGCGGCCATCGCGATCATGAGAAGAAGGACAGCCAGCCACCGTCCAATACGGGGTCGAAATGACATAGGCATATTTGTCAATTCTGTACTCGTCATCAAGTGTCCTCCCATTATCCACGATAACGGTCTTGGCGAGTCAAAGGGTGCCTCTGGATCCCAACTACCCGTTAAGGCCCCCACCGAACCCTCATCCACGACGGCCCGACGGCCAATCCCCGCCATTTCGGCTCCAGAGAGGCGGACTCTGGGGCCCATTATAACGAAACGTCCGCCGTACGTCAGTAACCGTCGGGCTCAGCCATGCTAGCTTGCCGCTGACCTCAAGTTATGTTATAAAAGGCAAGATAACGTACGCTCCTGAACGGAAGGAACCTCAAGTATGGATACCAGTTCTCAATCGCTTCGCGAGGAAATAGCGCGAAGGCGAACATTTGCTATCATCTCACATCCGGACGCAGGCAAGACCACGCTGACCGAAAAACTGCTCTTGTTTGGAGGCGCAATCCATCAAGCGGGCGTAGTGAAGGGCAAGCGACTCAGCCGCAAGGCGACTTCCGATTGGATGGAAATCGAGAAAAAGCGTGGGATCTCGGTGACGTCGACTGTCCTCCAATTCGAGTATCGCCACTATCAGGTGAATCTGCTTGACACCCCGGGCCATGAAGATTTTAGCGAAGACACCTATCGCACCTTGACCGCCGCCGACAGCGCGGTCATGCTCATCGATGCGGCTAAAGGCATCGAGCCGCAAACTTTAAAATTATTCCAAGTGTGTCGCATGCGCCACATTCCTATTTTCACGTTTATCAACAAATTGGATCGTGACGGTCGAGACCCCTTTGAGTTGCTCCAAGAAATCGAGTCGGTGTTGGGCATTCACACCTATCCGATGAATTGGCCTTCGGGTATGGGACACGACTTTCTCGGCATCTATGACCGCGGCCGAGGCCTCTGGGAACGCTACCCAAAACCCGAATCGGATCTCTCCCCAATTCCGGACCGGGTGAGCGAAGAATTGCAACTGTTAGAAGAAGCTGGGGATGTATTTAATCTCGATCACGTGAGCCGCGGCGAACTCACCCCGGTCTTCTTCGGTAGCGCTTTAGCAAACTTTGGCGTGGCCGCATTTCTCGACCAATTCTTAGCGCTGGCCCCGTGTCCGGGAGCTAGACACACCAACCAAGGGATGCTGGATCCGGAGAGCAAAGAATTTTCTGGTTTCATTTTCAAAATTCAAGCCAATATGAATCCTCAACATCGAGATCGGGTGGCATTTCTCCGAGTCGGATCCGGTCGTTTCGAACGGGGCATGAGCGTCCGTCATGAACGGCTGGGCCGAACGATTACGATGGCCCAACCGCAACACTTCTTTGCTCAGGAGCGAGCCATCGTGGATGTGGCCTATCCCGGCGATATCATCGGGCTCTTTGATCCCGGCTACTTTCGGATCGGAGATACGCTTTCCGAAGGGGGTAGTTTCCGTTACGATCCCTTGCCTCAATTTTCCCCCGAACATTTCGTGGCTGTCTCAGTGACCGATACGTTAAAACACAAACAATTTCACAAGGGCTTACAACAACTTGCCGAAGAAGGAGCCGTGCAGGTCTTTCGTGTGGTCAACCGCACCGAGGATATCGTCCTGGGTTTTGTCGGCCGCCTCCAATTCGAAGTGTTCGAATATCGAATGCAATCCGAGTACGGCGCCACCTTCAATAAAACGTCATTGCCCTACGAGCATGCCCGTTGGCTTTCCGTCCAGAACCCCGACTTGGTGCAGCGAAGCCACACCACGAGTTTGGTGCGAGACGCCGACGATAGGCTGGTGATGCTCTTTCCGGACGAGTTTTCGGTTCGTTGGACTCAAGAGAAAAACCCGGGAATCGAGTGGTTTCCCACGTCCCACCAACTCTCCCCTGAATCCGTGGAAGTGTCCCCGTGAACCCCCTATCGACCGTCTATGCCCAAACTTCCGGGTGATGTGCTTAGTCATGCCTGCGCCGCTTGCAACAGATTTCCTTCCGGGCATGGAAAACGCAGAGTGCCATTGGGTCAGGGTTCTGGGGCGACAGTTTAGACTGCCTAGTGCTCCTCACTTGCTCGTTTTGGGTGGTTTTCCGCCTTGGCGGACCAGGCACGACCGACGGTTGATGCAAAAGGGTTTACACTGATTGTACCCGGGCGCAATTTTTTCCAACCTGCCAGGTTTTGCCAAAAACCCAAGATCTTTTACACGAAAGCCTGGGTGTCGTACACTTTAGACATACCATCACCGCCTAAATTCGAAAAGAGGAACGTGCAGATGTTGACTCGTCGTTTGCTCGACGATCCCAAAGACTGGGTCGAATATACCATGTCCCTTCCGATGGACGAGTATGTCTCCGTCATGGAAGAGACCTTAGACGGTTTGCCTACGGAAAAATTTTTGGATTCGATAGATCTCTTGTTTGATTTGGAAGATCTCAAAGCGTATATGCCCCCGACGTCTTTTGTTCGGCTGGTGCAAAAAATTCGAGAGATAGCCCCCCATCTCCATCTCGACGACCTCGAAGCTTTGGAGGATCTGGTCGTCGATTGGCAGTTGTTTCAAGGCGACGACGACGGGCTAGAACGGACACTAGCCTACTATCGTCAGGCGGAGGATAAAGAATTTTTCTCACCTTGGATTGATGTCGGCCGTCATCTGGTCTTATATCAAAAGGTCGAGCTTGCCGAACGTTTAGCGAATGACGAACTCGAATGGCTCCAAGATTACGACGGGATCACGGTCAGTCTCTGGGCCCCAAACGATCCTCTTGCCAACGCCCTACTATTCAATCGATGGCAATTGCTATACGATGCCTTGAAGCGCGGTGAAACTCCCGATCTCAGGGAAGTCAGAGCCCTAGAAAGCAAAATAGCCTTGTACGACGAGGGGTTGCTCAGTGATGAATTGGTCGGTCGACTGACGGACCCATTAAGCGTCCAACCAAGCATTGACTGGACCATGGGAGACTCAGTCCGAAACGGTGAAATGGACAGCCTATGGAAGTTCCTGCGCTACATGTATGATCGGGATCGTATGCCTTTTATGACTGCCTGCCAAATCTTCATCGCCTACTTTGCCGTCTTGGATTCACGAACGATGCCGGAGGGCAAAGGAGACTGGATTTTCGACGCTGATGACCTCAACCATCACTTCGAGGAATTAGATAGTCCCGACCCCCATGATCTGGAGGCCCTCATCGTTACCGTCTGGGGCATCCCCTACGTCTTAGCATTTTTGCAGGAATACGGCTGGATAAGGGCAGAAGAAGTCCAAGCTATGAATCGTCTAGTGGCCGAATTTAAAGCCACGATCATGGCTAGAGATCCCCACTGCTTGTGGAAATATGACTTTGTGCATCGCTGGCCTCGGTGCCAAATCCTCGACCAGGAGCAAGTGGCCGAGGAATCTCGGATTTTTGCTGAAAGTGTGGATCATCCGCATCCGCTCGAAAAATCGACGTTGGCATTGAAACGAAAAATATCTCCTAAGTTATTTGCGGCTCTTCGTCCGGATCGAGACGAGTGGCCCCAAAAAACCCAGGGCATAAAAAACCCCAGGCCCAAACCAAAGAAAAAGCCTAAACCCAAGAAAAAGCCCAAGCCTCGCAAAAAGCGCAACAGTTAGACTATCTGTGGTATCGGGAGAAAGTGCGACCATGGCTTGTGATCTGCACCGTCCATCTATTCGTAGCTAGATGAAACCTACCCAATCCCTTGTAGGGATTGGGTTTTCGGTTCCTTATTAGTGACTACCTTTGGCCGTCCGGCCTTGAACCCCTGCACCGTTACGCCATTTGGAAAAACCGTGCCGAATGTGGGCCATAACCCCCAGCAGAAGAGCAGACTCGGCGATACCGCTCGATCCCACCATTTAGGGTGCCGCCGATTCCATCTCCACTACTTGAGCGTCTCCCCAGAACCGTTCGAGGTCATAGAACTCACGCTCGTCCTCCGTAAAGATGTGCACGACAATCGGACCGTAGTCTAACAAGATCCAATGCGCGCGATCATAGCGTTGCGGATTTAACAATCTAGCTCCAACGGCAGCCATCGCGTCTTGGACATAATCCGCCAACGCCCGCACCTGAATAAAATTATGGCCGGTAGCAATCACAAAATAGTCGGCAATCAGGGTCACTTCGGCCATGTCAAGCACGACCACCTGCTCACCCTTATGATCGAGAAGCGTCTCTCGAATGACTTCGGCCCACCTTAAGGAATCTGTCGTAAGCGGTCCCTCCTTGCCAGTCTTATCGCCCATGTTCTCAGCCGCGATTGTCGCTTTCCCTCATGGCTTTTACCGTATCCGGATGCAAAGCCAACCCTCTTTGTTGAGTATAGCTTACCGTCGCTTCGAGGACTGCACGGTAACCCGATTCTAAGTCCTTTAGCGCTAATGCCTGCAAAGCTTCCCGGGTTGGGAAGCTTCGGCCTGGCTCCACCGCATCGGCAATAAAAAGGGCCTTGGCCATAGGCCCCAGCCCTGGGGCCGCCGTCGTATGATAACGAATAGCCTGCCAAACCGAAGAATCACCGATGTTTTGATTTTGAAGCCACTTCGCCGCTATCGGACCATGCCATAAAATCGGTTCCGAAGTCATGAACTCGTCCCCGTCTAAGTTAAGCCGCCTTGATTCGGCCAACAGGCACGGCCGGGAAAATTCCCGAGCTAAATCGTGGCCAAACCCCGCCCATCTTGCCAGATCCGGATCCAAGCCATGGCGGCCGGCCAACTCTTCCATGACCCCAATGACTCGCATAATATGGCTTTGCCGATGCTCGGTCAATTGATGAAAGCGCTCTAAAAGGGTCTGAGCCTCCAGTCCTATCACCTCTCACCTAAGACTCCTATGCTCTAATCCACGCAAAAGAGCCCCCTACACGGGGGCTCTTTTCTGACACTAATAGCGATTTTGACGCGGCCTGGCCTCGTTGACGATGATATCGCGACCATCTAACTGGGTGCCATTCATCGCCTCCACCGCCGGATCGACATCTTCATCTTGCACTTCAACAAATCCAAAACCTCGCGAACGCCCTGTCTCGCGATCGGTAATAATCCGAGCGCCAACCACCTGCGCGTGTGCGCTAAATGCTTGGGCGAGTTCCTCTTCGCTCATTGACCACGGTAAATTACCGACATATAAAGTCTTTGACAATTGGTCCACCTCCCTGGGAAACTTCGGTACCTAGTCAGGGAACGAGGCAACCGCCAGATGAATCTAGATCCCATCGACCAGGACACAGACACGACCGCGGAGCCAGGGCACCTCTGACACTAGTATAAGCACTTGAATCAAGCCTATGTGTATGCTACGGTGACGTTGCCGCATACAGATGCTGTTTGGCAATGTACTGCTCGACTGCCTCCGGAACCAAGTACTTAATCGACAGACCTTGGCGCAAGCGTTCTCGGATGTCGCTGGATGAAATCGCCAGAGCCGGAACTTCTAACTGATGTACGCGATGCTTGCTCGTGTCCCCCCCGATCTTCCTCTCTAAGGCCTTAAGCCGCGAAAGCGAATAACCGGGACGACTAGCAGCAATCAAGTGTGCGTACGACAAAATCTTATCGGGCGAATGCCACGATGCAATTTCTAAGATTGCATCGGCACCTGTGATGAAATACCACTCTGTGGCCGCGTCCAAGCTGTGAAAGTACTTTAGTGTCTCGCTAGTGTAGGATGGGCCGTCCCGATCAATTTCAACCTGGGAGATTTCAAAATGTACGTTCGGGGCGATAGCTAAAAAAGTCATTAGGTAGCGATGGTTGGCGTCCGCCACATACTTATCCGACTTATGCGGCGGCTGTCCAGCAGGAATAAATACCACTCGGTCCAAATCAAATGCGTCCCGTGCAGCCTCCGCCGTAACCAGGTGACCATAATGAATCGGGTTAAACGTTCCCCCCATGAGCCCTACAGCTCGACGTACTTTACCCATTGGCTGTGTATTCGCTGTCGCTCTCTCAATTCCTGCTTTCTCCAAAAATTTCTCCCCCAGCGCTTATTCCAACGACTCCACAATGAGATCCCCTTGCTTCCACACCAATCGCCCTTCCCCCACCAAAACCGCCGTGTCGGTGGCAATATTGCGCTTGCGCAATAGTTGCGGGACGCCTCTTCGTCGCAAATATTCCGCAAAGTATTCCTCGGCCTCGGGGTTTCCCCAATACGTCATGGCTGCTCGTTCTTCGACATCTCCGACCACCCGCACCGCAGCGTCTTCCTGCACTAGGTCGAATCCATGTACGGTTGGCCGGAGGGTGGATTCGGGCTCCGGGGCCGTCTTCGGCTTCGGCGTCCGATCCAAGACTTTCCGAAGGTCCCACATCAAATCATCCAGTCCATATCCGGTTACGGACGACAGCGGATAGACCACAATCGGTGCGACCGCGGCTTTTAAAGCCCTAATCCGTTCCGCACTCCCTTCCAAGTCTGCTTTGGTCGCCACCACCAACCGGGGCCGAGCGGCCAAGTCTGGAGAGAATGCGCTGAGTTCGTGCTCAATAATCCGATAGTCAGTCAGAGGATCACGGGTGGTCATCGGGTCCATATCCACCAGATGCACCAAAACCCGAGTGCGTTTAAGATGGCGCAAAAACGCGTGGCCCAACCCCAGGCCGGCGTGGGCTCCCTCAATCAAACCGGGCACATCGGCTACCACAAAGGCTTCTCCATACCCTCCTACCACCCCCAAATTGGGCACCAAGGTGGTAAATGGATAGTCGGCAATCCGCGGTCTTGACGACGAGATCCGGCTAATTAATGTCGACTTGCCGGCATTAGGAAATCCCACCAGCCCTACATCGGCCAACAGGTTCAGTTCCAAACGGACCCACCAACTTTGGCCGGGCTGCCCTTTTTCGGCAACCCGCGGACTGCGATGGACAGAGTTCACAAAATGGCTGTTGCCGCGACCACCCCGACCCCCTTTAGCCATGACTTGGCGCTCGCCTGGTTCCACCAGGTCCGCCATCAACGTGCCCTCCTCATCGTTATAGACTAAGGTCCCCGGCGGCACCCGAATGACGATGTCTTGGCCTCCCTTGCCGTAGCTGTTGTTATTCCCGCCGTTTTCTCCCGACGGTGCCCGGTAGTGGCGCTGATGACGAAAGTCCATCAACGTGCTGAGCCCGCTGTCCACTTCAAAAATCACATCGCCGCCGTCGCCGCCGTCCCCCCCTGCCGGCCCTCCATTGGGGACATACTTTTCCCGCAGAAAGCTAATGGCTCCATTTCCGCCCTGGCCTCCTTGCAGATAGATCCGTGCCTCATCAATGAACATTGGCTCTCCCCTCCACTCTCGCGCCCTATTCAGTCCCTGAGCCTGGATGCCATACTAGAACGATAGTATCACCCTGCTGCCACACCCTCACACCGAAACGGCCTCGCGGCATCGTCTTGGGATCGAGCAGCGACACCACAAATCCCTGGTCATCTAAATGAATGTCCATGGCCGTCCCGGCGCTAGCCAATGCCCGAGCCACCGTCCGCTCGAACCGAAACAGTCGGATCCAAGCCGGATCGACTTTAGCAATGTGCCACTGGCAACGGACACCGCGCGATTCAGCCATCGCGTCGAGCATTAAGACCGCATAGAGCCATGACAGAGGCAGGTCGCGATACCACGCCCCTTCCTCGGAAATTTTCTGGCTAAGGCGGCCCACGTAGTCTTCGGCGCGATTCAGGCGCCCTAGCTGCAGCCAGCCCTGAATCACCTGCAGGTGATTGGCTTGCCGATGCCGGAGCCGGCGCAAAGTGGACACGGTGAGCTTTCGATGTTGCCAATGCCCGACGACGACTACGCTTAAGATGAGTCCGGCCAAAAACAGAATACGCCAAGGGCGGGGAGTCATATAGCTCCCCGCCCCCATGGCACACACCGTTAACCAGCCAAATACCACTGGCCTCATCGGCATCCCCCAGCCACCAACGCCTACGACAACTCTTGCTCCGTCGCCGGAACAATGTCGACTTCGCGACGGTTATGACTGCGATGAACAAAACTCACATGTCCATCGATTTTAGCAAACAACGTATAATCCCGGCCCAGCCCTACATTGCGTCCAGGATGAAACTCTGTCCCCCGTTGTCGGACAATGATGCTGCCGGCAGTGACGAACTGTCCTTGATGGCGTTTCACTCCCAGCATTTTGGGGTTGGAATCGCGGCCGTTTCGGGAACTGCCGCCGCCCTTCTTGTGAGCGAATAACTGAAGACGCACTCTCGCACACCCCCTTTATCATAGTTCTGGCATTCCCTGACTCAGGGATCCGCCTTCACTCTAATTTCCTGCCAGTGTACAAAACGCCCATGCGATCGGGCCAAATCTTTTAACCCTGCAACAATCCAACGTGCAGCCCGCTCCGCATCCGGATCTCTCACCGTTTCAATCCAGAATTCGGCTCGACCTTCCTCGACCAGCACCCGATGGTGCGCGCCCTCGACCCCAAATTCCTTGAGGCCCAACGCTAACGTTTCCACCAAAGCGCTGACGGCAGCACATACTACGTCTTCGCCGTATCGGCCTGAATCCGCATGACCATCAATCCGCAATCTGGTTATCTGGTCGTGTTCATCCACCCAACCGATCATCTGAATCATGATCTACGAAGGGATTTCAATCCGCTCCACCCGAATCCGAGTTAAATCCTGGCGATGGCCGCGCCGGCGACGATAATTGCTCTTCGCCTTGTACTTGAAAACCAAGATTTTCGGTCCGCGTTCTTGTCCCACCACAGTAGCCACTGCACGCGCACCAGCCACGTAAGGCCGCCCAACTATGGTTTCCCCCGACTCGTCCACCACCATCAATACTTGGTCAAGGCTAAATTCGTCGCCAGCCTCGCCCGGTAATTTCTCGACCAACAGTTCCTCGCCGGGAGCGACTCGATACTGCCGACCTCCGGTTTCCATGACTGCGTACACTAAAAATCCTCCTTGATCAAACTATCGGCACAACATTTGAAGCGAGATCCAACTCGCCTAAGCGGGGAAGTCCGCACAATTTGCCCAACGCATGTTACCACCTAATGGCACGATTGTCAACCTGCGTGAGACTCCTCTACCGCCCCTATCTGTTCGGAGTTCAAGCTGGGTCTTCGGTCAGAGTCGGCGACAATGCGCGCGGTGGCAAAGGTTCTAAACGCACGCTGGATCTCAATGCAAACCCTCTCTCCAACCCGTTGACCTGCTCCCTCAATATCAATCACGTAACCAGCCAAACGACTGATGCCGTCTTTGGTGTTGGTTTGATGCCGTTCTTCCACCAACACCTCCAAGGACATTCCTTCGTGGACTGGCAGGGCCAATGCCTCTACCGCTGCTCGAGTGCCAATTTTTCGAATCTTGAGTTCATCCATAGCGCACTCCTGAGATCCGCGAACAAACACGGAGCGATGGCTTTCTCGTTCCAATTCTTTCAGATTGGTCCCCCCAGGACCAATCAAGTGGGCCGCGATCTGTGGGTGAGCCTCGGCCAAAATTGCCTCAGCTCCCGTTTCCCTCAGTCGGTCCACGATCCGCTGGCGAAGCCGCCTCGCAATCACCTCTTCGGACAACACGTGCCCCCGGCCTTCACACGACGGGCAAACCCGAGTCATCTGACTCAAAAGGGATTCGCGCACTTTCTTTCGAGTCATCTCTAAGAGTCCCAGGCGAGTCATGCCCAACACCGTCACTCGCGTGCGATCGCTCTTTAACGCTCCATGCAGAGTCTTGATCAACTCGCCTTCATCATCGTCGCCTTCCATGTCGATAAAGTCGACCACGATAATGCCGCTCAAGTCTCTAAGACGCATCTGCCGCGCGATTTCCACGGCCGCCTCTTTATTGGTGCTCAGCACCGTATCGGATAAGTCGGTGGTGCCGACATTCTTGCCCGTATTGACGTCGATCACGGTTAAAGCTTCAGTTTCGTCGACCACTAAATACCCGCCACACTTGAGCCACACTCTGCGCTTTAACGCACGGTCCAATTCGGCCTCGGCGCCCCGCGCTTCGAACAGAGGCACCGCTCCCGTATACAAGTCAATGCGTTGCTTTAATTTTGGCGACAAGGTGCCGGCAATTTCCCGAGCCCGCTGATACGCCTGGGCGTCATCAACCACAAATCGATCCACCGACTCGTCGAAATGGTCCCGGATGGTCCTAAACACCAAATTAGCTTCTCGATGAAGCAATGCCGGCGAATGCGCCGTTCGCGCTCGCGCCTTAATCCGACTCCACAACCGTCGCAAGTAGGCCAAATCTCGAATCAAGGTATGTTGCGGAACGCCCTCTGCCACGGTGCGGACAATGATGCCCATGCCCCGCGGGCGCATCCTTTCGGCCAGGGTTCGAAGCCGCTCTCGTTCAGATTCTCTCGCTATCCGCCGCGAAACCCCGATCGTGTCCGCATAGGGCGTTAAGACCAAATACCGTCCCGGCAGGCTGACATTGGTGGTCACCCGAGCCCCCTTGGAACCGATAGGCTCCTTCGAGACCTGAACAATCACCTCCTGCCCCACTTTCAACACATCTTGAATACTTCGACCCCGACTATGGTCGCGCTCTTCGGCATGTGCATCGTCTACGTATAAAAAAGCGTTCTTTTCCTGACCGAGATTCACGAAAGCGGCACGCATCCCTGGCAACACGTTTTCAACTCGACCCTTGTAAATGTTCCCAGCCGCTTGGTCCTCCTCGGCTCGCTCCGTATAAAATTCAACTAATTGCCCATCCTCGATAATTGCCAACCGGCTCTCTCTAATCCCAAAATTTACCAAAATCTCTTTAAAAACCTTTGGTTCCGGCACTGAAGGAGGCAATACCGTCTCTTCCTCCTCCTCCGGGGATTCGGCGCCGGTCACCTCGGCGGCCACTTGGACCGTTTCTGCCGGAAGAATCCCCCAACGGCGACGCTTTCGCCGTGTCATTCCTAAGCCCCTTTCCCGATGATTCGGAATTCATTGATCGGATACACCAGATTTCGGTATCCTGAGCCCATCATAGAGAATAGACTGGGCTTCGTCAACGCACCACCAACAGATTGCCCACTGTGATCGACGGCCCATGGTGATGTAGACCCGCTATCAGGTCTTCTTCCGAAAGCACTCCTAAAGGTCGAAGTTCGCTGTCTAAGACCGACACCCGATGATAATGCATGGGTCGCATCACTTCCAAGACCTTGCCCACCGAAGTGCTTTCCCGTACCGCCAGATCGTCGACTCTCCAAATCGGTCGCTGCTGGAAACGCGATGGACGCACCGCCAAATCTCTAATGATCCAATACGATGATTGGGAGCGTTGCCCCCGCGCCCCCCAATATAAAAAGGCGGAGAAAATCGCCAGATTAAAAGGCAGCCTTCCAAAAGCGAGGCAGAGCAAGGCGATGCCGATCAGTCCCCGCGCCATCCATAACCCCGCCTCGGTCACCACGCGCTCCGCCCGGGCGTGGCCCAGGCGGCGACCCAGGTACACTCGAGCCAAGCGACCGCCGTCAAGAGGGGCGACGGGCAAGAGATTCAACGCCCCTAACCCCAGGTTCAAGGTAATAAACTCTCGGACGAGGGGGCTTGGCACTCCCACCTTGCCCTCTAAGGACCATGCCAGTGCCGCCAACAAAAAGTTTTGAATGGGACCGGCCATGGCCACCATCATTTCCACGTCCGGGTCTTGACTGCCTAACCCATCGATCCGAGCGATGCCGCCAAACGGCCAAATCTCAATCCGGTCCACGCGGAGTCCATAGGTTTCGGCAATCAGGGCATGCGACAGTTCATGCATAAACACCACCATGAAGGCTATCAACATGCGCGAGAGATGGCCTGTCAGGGCGTACGCCAATAAAACCAACAAAAAGAGCGGATGAATATAAAACCTTCGCCACCATGCGCTGGCGCTCACTTTAGGCCGCCTCCGACCAAGCCTTGGGCAAAGAGACCGGGTTCTTCGGGATTGACCGGATAGCCGTGGTCCTTAAGAACAATCTGAATCTGGTCCGACCGGGCTTGGCCAATGACTACACCCGGCCCTAGCTCTTCACCTATCCTGGCGCGGATCGTCCCCAGGTCTGAAAGCGTCAGCGTCCAGTCCGGCTTGACCACCAAAGCCACCCGGCCTACACCATCGAACCTATCGATGGCACGGACTCGGCCCCCCGGCCCGGCTGATACTGGCTCCTCAACCCTGGTGCGGACCAAAACCCCCGAATGAAATTGCGCATTCGTCCCCAATCCGCTCCAACCAAATCTATGCTCAACCTGGCCGAACTCGACTACCGCGGGCCAACTGGCGATCACTCGGGGCTTAGAAGACAGACGGAGTCTTAACGGTCCAAAGGTGGAAATCGTCGTCCACTTTTCAGCGAAGGTGTCTAGCGATTTGGTCCAACGCCAGTGATAGACAGTGCCCCCACGCAGCACAACACCTATAGCAGCCGCTACCGCCACTTGGCCCGAGAGCCTCGCCAGTCGCGACATCCATTGCGAATGATCCTCCATGGGTTTGTCCAAAGTCCACCTCCCGCCCCCAGAAGGTATGCCCTAAAGTGCTCGGCCATGACCGCTCTATGGAAAACGATCGATGCCCAATAAAGTTTTAGACCGTAGCAGGAGTTTGACCGCGGATGGCGAACCTTAAGATTGGCTGAAGACTTAATTGACCAAGGAGGATGTTTATGAAAGAACGTTGGCGTACCCTATTAGCCGTAGCCGCAGTGGCTGGCGGTCTATTGTTTGTTGCCGCTCCAGCAATGACCTTTGCTCACAGCGCACCGGCGGCCAAAATTGCTGCCGCTAAGACCAAGTCATCCGCCACCAAGGCGAAGACGACCACCAAAGCCAAGGCCAAGGCGAAGGCGAAGAGCACCACCAAAGCGAAGAAAGTGGCCAAAAAAGTGAAGGCCAAGTCGAAGAAGGTCAAAGTAACCAAAAAGGCCAAAACGACCAAGGCTAAAAAAACCAGCAAAAAAGCAGCAAAGAAGCAGTAGGAAACCGACTCACCAATAACCCCAGGCGAATCGGCAAGGATTCGCCTGGGGTTATTGCTTACGGGGTTCTTGTTTCGACCGTTTTTTAGCTTTAGGACGCGTTTCCAGGCGGCTTAAACGACGTTCAATCCGCGACAACTGCGCAAACACTGCAACCAGCACCGCACCGTCTACGGATAGCAAAATCACAATCCACGATCGCACCGACCATCCACCTTCAATCCATCCACCTTCAATCCATCCGCATTCGGCTCCGGTAGCGACTTCGGTCCGGACGAATCCTAAAGATGGCGTAACCGAGGTTCACCAGCCACTCTAACTGTCGCCTTAAAGCGAGCACAATCAAACCTGAAATCACCCCAATGGCAGCTCCCGCTAAGACATCGGTAGGCCAGTGCAGACCAACGAAGACGCGGGCGACGGCAATCGCGGCGGCAAAGATGAGCCCAAAAATCCCTTCCCGCTTTTTACTCGCATAAAACAAGCCGACGGCAAACGCGAAGCTTCCAGCCGCATGGTCGCTCGGAAACGACGTGTCAGGTTTGTGCTGCAACAACTGATGGACCAGGAGCGGTTCATACACGAACGGACGCGGACGATAGTAGAAGTGCCCAATAATCACGTTAATCACTAACGCCAAGACGCCCGCCACCACCGCATAGACCACAGCCTTGCGGGTTTGGCTTTGGACCCGCGGAGGCCAAAACCATAGCAGAACAAACACCACTACCCAAATTTCAGGCGCAAACCTGGCCAAGACTTTTCCAAGATCATTCAACACCGGGCTAATCTGGGTCCATCCGTTCACAATATGAAACCAGTGCTTATCGAACGCGGTGATGCCAATCGTTTGACGATGCACCTAGGCTCCTCCATAGATTCAAGATTAGGACGCATTTTCCTTCGAGTATACACTAGCCGATGGCGAACCGGCCGCAGAGATAGGGTGTTGGCGACGCATATAGACGTTAATAATCATCCCGATCCCTGCCGAGTCAGCCAAAAACGCTGAACCCCCGTAACTGAAAAAGGGTAAAGGCACCCCGGCTACCGGCATGATTCCGGTGGCCATGCCCGCGCTTTCGAGCACATGAAAGGCCAGCAAGGAGGCAAACCCTGACGCCAGCAGCAATCCAAAACGATCCCGAGCTTTGACCGCAATATACATCACACGTCCAATCAATAAGAGATAGAGAAAGAGTACCGCAATACTACCGACAAACCCCAGCTCTTCCCCGACCAACGCGTAGATAAAGTCCGTATAGGACTCGGGCAAGTAACTAAGCTGGGTCGAATGCGACAAGGATAGCCCACTGCCAAATAGGCCTCCGCTACCCACGGCAATCCGTGATTGAATCACGTTGTATCCCGCCCCGGTGGGATCGCTACCAGGATGTAAAAAGATTAAAAGGCGCTGCAACTGATAGTGATGCATGGGCAGGGGAATCAGATGGGGATAAGTCAGATGCAAATAAATCCAACCCACCACTAAAGCCAGGCCTCCGCCGAAAATCAACAAAAGTCGCCAAATGGGAACGCCAGCCATCAGCAACATCCCGAACGTAATGGCAACAAACACCAGGGTCGTACCCAGGTCCGGCTGTTTGAGAATCAAAGCCATCGGCAACACGACTTGCAAAAACGGTGTGACTAAATCCCGCCAGTGCGTCATCGACACTTTGCTGTCAAGCAAAGTCGCCAAGGCCACAATAATAGCAATTTTGGCAAATTCCGAGGGCTGCAACTGAAACGGGCCGACCTGAATCCACCGCTGCCCGCCTAAAGCCGTATGTCCTTTGACCACCACATACAGCAAAAGAGCGACCGACCCCCAATAGACGTAAGGAGCAAAACGCTTAAATCGTTCATACGGAACCGCGGCGACCACGAACACCGTGATTAGTCCGAGGCCAATCCACACCAGTTGACGCTCCACATAATAGCCCGGACTCGGGCTGTAGGGGGCCGAGCCCGATGCGATGATGGGAATAGACAGCCCCGCAATCAACAACATGATTGCCAGGCTGACGTAGTCAAAATGGCGCCAAACACTTCGTGTGCTCATCGCGTACCAGCCCCTCCGAGTCTACCTACTCTAATGAGTATAACGGCAAATTCCGCCGCAAGCGACTCGAAAGATCTTGCGCACCTGCAAAGATCTACCAGGAATTACACTCTGCGGCGCTTAATCGGGATGTTGGCCACCAGTGCCATCGACTCGTCATGCCGAGAAAAGTCCACCTGAAATCCCTCTTGGTCGATATCCAAGTATTTCGAGATCACAGTCAGCAAATCATTTTTCAGATCTTCAAGCGCTTGCGGCGACAGACTGCCACGATCATGCATCAGCACTAGGCGCAGCCTTTCTTTAGCCACGTCTTTGCTCGCATCCTCTCGCCCGAACACTCGTGCGAACAAATCAAACATGGCGTGCCCTCCCCGGCTCACCCTTTCAACCCCATCATACGACGAATTCGTCCAAAGAGTGAAGACTCCTCCTCTAATTTGGGAAACGGGACCTCTTCTCCGCGAAGCCTTCGAGTAATTTGCCGATAGGCCTCACCTGCCCGCGAGTTCTGGTTCATCACCGCCGGCTCGCCACGGTTGGTAGAAATCACGATGGCTTCGTCCTCGGGGACGACCCCAATCAATTCAATCGCCAAGATTTCAATCATATCATCGATATCCATCATGTCGCCACGCTTGACCATTGCCGGCCGAATCCGATTGATAATGAGATACGGTTTATGCTTTTCGTACGCTTCTAAGAGTCCAATGATGCGGTCCGCATCGCGCACTGAAGAGACCTCGGGAGTAGCCACGACCAAAGCCTTGTCTGCTCCAGCCACCGCGTTCTTAAAGCCCTGTTCAATCCCTGCCGGTGAATCGATGAGGACATAGTCAAACTCCTCCTTCATCGTCTCGACCAAATCCTTCATCTGCTCTGGACTCACCGCGGTCTTGTCCCGCGTTTGCGCCGCTGGCAGCAACTGCAAGTTTTCGAAGCGCTTGTCTTTAATCAGGGCGTGGCGCAGCTTGGCAAACCCCTCCACCACATCGACCAAATCATAAACAATACGATTTTCGAGACCCATTACCACATCCAAATTCCTTAAACCGATATCTGCGTCAATCAGAGCCACTTTGCTTCCCGCTTGTGCCAATCCAGCTCCAATATTGGCGGTCGTCGTCGTTTTTCCCACGCCACCCTTGCCCGACGTGATGACGATCGCTTCTCCCATGCTCTCTGCTCCTCCTTACGATCGAGGTCCCAGTTGGCTTGTCTGCCACTGGTCGATAACCAAATGCCCTTCACGCACTTCAGCAAATTCCGGCACCTCGGGCAGTTGCTCATCCACATCATCGGGTGCCCTCGCTATCAAATGCGCAATACGCAATTGCGTGGGATTTAATCGGAATGCACTAACCATCGATCGAACATTGCCATACGCACCGGCATGAGCTACCCCTCGAAGCCATCCCATCACCACGATGTCGCCAGCGGCGGTAATTTCCGCCCCTGGATTGACGTCACCGACGACGACCACATTGCCGTGAAAATGCACACGCTGGCCTGAACGGAGCGTCCGACGGATCATGAGCGTCGGATTCTTTAAAGCTTCATACTCCCAGTCATCCCCCACCACCTGAGTGCTGTGAGAACTTGGCTCGGATTCCATCTCAGTTCCCGAATGCCCCAGGCTAGAACCTTGCGGCAATCCGTCCGATGCTAATTTCGCGGTGCGTCGACCCATCACGCATCTCCTTCGCACGATGTCAGCATCTTACAGATTCTCCCTCCGCTGACGAACTCCTGCCGAATCCGCACGCCGAGCAGCAAGTTTTCGCGAGCAAATTCTTCCACACTTCGACCCCATCCGACCCTCACACTTCATCGACCTCCTCGACGGCTCCTTGACGATTCCGGGCGAAGACCTAAAATGGCCCCAACTGCCGGAGTAAACAGCAGGCTAAACAACACCAAATAGGGCAAGGGAGCACTCACCATCTGCCAAGCCACAGGGTACCCGATGACGTGGAGCAACAGCCATTGCGCCGGACCCATAACCAGTTGACTAAAAGCCCCCACCACCCCGGGAAGAACAATCTGGTCGTGGCGCCACCGAGGCTGGTAGCTGGCAATGACATAACCCAAGACGCCGAAGGTCAAGGTATTCAATCCGATCAAACGGCCTCCCAGCAAATCGGTCAGTGCCCCTCCGACTAGACCCAAAGCCAGCCCGCCGCGAGGCGTCTCATACAAAGCCAAGACCACCACTAGAGACAGCATGATACTGGGAACATAGCCGACAGGGAATACCTTGGGCAACAACGCGGTCTGTACCATCAGTCCCAAAGCAAACAAGACCACCCAATAGATCGGTCGCTGCCATGCCGCCATTAACGCGTCCCTCCCCCAAAGATAGGCGGAAGTCCCGTCTGGCTGGGATGATGAATCACGATAATTACCCGATCGAGACTGTTAAAGTCCACCGACGGAACCACCGTAGCGGTCTCGGTCAGCCCGTATTGGGTCTTAACCACCTTTACTACTTGCCCCACCAAGAGGCCTTTCGGATAATATTGGCTGTATCCAGACGTCACTACCGCATCTCCAGGCTCGACATCAGGACGATGGGCAAACAATTGGAACGTCAGATCCCCGGTTACGGGATCGTTCCCACTTAACACCCCAGCCGCCTGCGATCGAGCATCGACCGCACCCACTCCGGACTTAGGATCCAAAATCAACATGACTGTGGCCGTCGAGGGCGATACCCCGACCACCCGGCCAACCACCCCTTGCGCCACAATCACCGACTGCCCCGGCTCCACACCGGCACTGCTGCCTTGGTCCACCACGACGGTATCAAACCACGTGCTCGGACTGCGTGAAATGACACTGGCTGACACTAAAGTCCACCCACCCAAGGCTTGCTTTAACCCAAGAAGGCTTCGCAATTGGCCGTTGTCATCCAAAACCTCAGTCAATTCCAGTTTCATCGCATTATACTGGAGGAGTTGGCTCTTAAGGGCTTTATTCTCTTTCTCCAACGTATATAATTGACCCACGCTAGTGACCACCGTTCCCACCTTGTCACCGATCCACGACAGACTGAACGAAATCGGAGAAACAGCACTAGCCAGCCAGTTGCTTACCCGCACCACGCGCACCCGAGGCGCTGCCGTCAAGCTCATGCTGGTCACCACCAACGCAATAATCACCGCTGCCAGCAAAAGCCGACGAAGCCGCTGCCCCCAATCGCTCAAACCGAAACCTCCCTACTGCCTGCTGAGACGGCCGCTAGTTTCAAAACTAACGCCGATTCCTGCGCCGAAGGGCTTCTAAGTGAGGCCCATCCTCTAACACGATGCCATTGCCCCGGACCACAGTGAGTAGCGGTTCGTCCGCCTGATGCACCGGCATTCCCGTCTCTGAACTAACTAATCGGTCGAAATTCCTCAGCAAGGACCCCCCACCGGTCATGACAATCCCGCGGTCCATAATGTCAGCCGCCAATTCTGGCGGAGATTTTTCCAACGTAGCCTTAATGGTTTCCACGATCGCATTGACCGTCTCCGACAAGGCGCGTTGGATCTCGGTCGCATTCACCTTTAACGTTTTTGGCAATCCGGTCACCAAATCGCGGCCGCGAACGTCCATGCTCTCCTCGTGATCAGGAGGATAGGCAGAGCCGATGGTGATTTTGATGCCTTCCGCCGTACGCTCGCCAATCATCATATTATAGGTGCGCTTGATGTGATTTACGATCGCTTCGTCCATCTCATCGCCGGCCACCCGAACTGACTTGGCGGTCACGATGCCATCCAGGGAAATAATCGCTACCTCGCAGGTACCGCCACCAATGTCCACAATCATGTTGCCGGTCGGTTCATTCACCGGCAGACCCGCGCCAATGGCCGCCGCCATGGGCTCTTCGATCACCAACGCCTCACGAGCGCCCGCCTGCACGGCAGCATCCTTCACCGCTCGTTCTTCCACCCCGGTAACGCCTGACGGCACCGCAATCAAGACTAACGGGTGCAAAAACCGGCGACTTGCCGCCGCCTTTTGAATAAAGTATTTGAGCATCGCCTGGGTAATGTCAAAATCAGCAATTACACCATCTTTAAGCGGACGCACGGCTCGAATATTTCCCGGTGTGCGCCCGACCATTTGCTTGGCCTCTTGCCCGACCGCGATGATCTCTCCGCTCATCTGATCGACCGCCACCACCGAAGGTTCTTGTAGAACAATCCCTTTGCCTTTGACAAACACCACGGTATTGGCGGTGCCCAAATCGATGCCCATATCGCGTGTCAATGATCCAAAAAACGTCCGCATGCTGTTAAAATCCTCCTAACTAAACTCGGCAATCTGCTGTTGGTGGATGCTCACGTGGTGTCGCTGCCCCAAAATCACATGGTCTAAGACGGGGATGCCCAAGAGGTCGCCCGCCGCCTCCAGCCTGTCAGTTAACCCACGGTCGGCCACACTCGGTGTCGGCTCGCCGCTAGGGTGATTGTGGACCACAATAATTGCCGAGGCCGACCGAGCTACCGCTCTGCGAAAGATCTCTCGCGGATACACCTCAACACTGTCGAGGCCTCCTTGAAAAACCGTTTCTACGGCCAAAGCACGATGCTTGGTATTCAAAAATATCACCCGGAACTCTTCTTGATTCAAAGACCTCATATCATCGACCAGGTTCACCACATCCATAGGTCCGGAGATCACCTCTAAGGACCGTTGCCGGTTCATCCGCCGCCCTACTTCAATGGCTGCCAGCACGGTGGCCGTTTTCGCCGGGCCCATTCCGCGATAGCGATTCAACTCTGGGGCCGTCAAGCTCCCAAGCCGCACCCATCCCTCCGCCAACAAACTCCGAGCTAAACTAAGGGCTGAAGACCCTCCCGCTCCGGTCCTCAGCAGTATCGCCAAAACCTCGGCATCGGCCAATGCAGCCACCCCATGGGTTAAAAGCCTCTCCCTCGGCCGCTCATCGGCAGGCAGTTCCTTTAAGCGTTCAGACATGACTCCCCGCTCCTTCGAGGCTCCTAGCAAACCGGTGAAACAGAGACCGCACCGAACCCGTAGCCAACCCAATCACCGTTTCCAGGTTGCCTTCGAAGGTTTTTACCCACGGTCCCGCTCCGCCTTGAATCGCGTAAGCCCCGGCTTTATCCATGGGCTCGCCGGTGTCGACATAGCGCGCGATTTCCACCCCCGTCAACGTCCGAAAAGTGACGGTAGCAACCTCGACATCAACAAAGCCGATCCCCGAACGCTGCCGATAGACAGCCATCCCGGTATACACTTGATGGCTTTTCCCTGAAAGCTGCGCCAACATTGCTGCCGCATCCTCCGCATCGCCGGGCTTACCGAGAATTTTTTGGCCTAACGCCACCACCGTGTCTGCCCCCAGCACCACCGCCTCGGGATGACTTAACGCACTGGTAATCGCCTTAGTGGCCGCTAATCTTCGCACCAAGCGCTCAGGCTCTTCGCCGTTTCGCGGTGATTCATCAATATCCGCGGGATAGACCAGGGCGTCAACTCCCATAGACTGCAGCAGAGCGATCCGCCGGGGTGAAGCACTAGCTAACACCACTGAAAAAGGATACTGCACATCTTCCCCTCCACGGGATGGTCTATTCCAAGCATGCGGCTAAAGCTCCTCGCTGACAGCCGGTTATGCCAACAATCAAACTGTCGGGTTCGAACCTAAAACGGCCCGTTTTCGACATTTAATCATCTATTGGCGTATCAAGACACCACCATCGGATAGCAACCGACGAAGTCACGCATGAATAGCATACCTTGTCTCTAAGGCTCGAGCAATCGCTCCGACATGGAAGATATGACCACTTCATGGAATAATTTTTGCTTGTCGCAACTCGGCCAGAAACGATAGACTCCCGGTCACCAACAACGCCTGTCGGCTCGCATCCTCTTCGGTGGACGACCAAGCCTGGGCAAACGCTTGAGCTTGGTCGTCCACCACCGTATAGGAAAATTCCTTCAAGCTATCGGTCAAAGTCGCGGGGTCTAGTCGTCTCGGACCTCGGACCTGAGTCACGGTCATCGAATCCATCAACGGAGCCAGAATCCGAAGCATTCTCACCGCTGGCTTATCTTTTAGCGCCGCAAACAATAAGTGCCAGCGGTACTGAGACCAGGGATGGGTCGCGAGCGTTTCTGCCAGCTTTTGGACCGCTTCGAGATTATGAGCCCCATCAATGACTAAGAGTGGAGACCGCGCGATGACTTGAAACCTTCCCGGCCAGCGGGTCTGGGCGATCTCTTCACCGGCCCTGGCGAGGTCCGAGATCCAACCGAGTCGGGCTAATTGGCGCACGGCAGTCCAAGCCGTAGCCAAGTTTTCCGCCTGATAGTTCCCCAAGAGTCCGGTGCGCACGACTAAGCCGTCTTCATCTTGATAACGCACCCCTGACCCGTCGATCTGAGCCACTCCCAGCGGCCGGCTGACGGGGATAGCCAACCCAGCCGCCCGCTCGAGAACCACTCGTTCGGCCTCTGGATAGGTCTGAACCGCCAACACCAAGTGCGAACCGGCTTTCAGAATCCCCGCCTTCTCGCCGGCAATCTGGCGGATGTCTCGCCCTAAATACTCCATGTGATCGTAGTGAATCGGTGTAATCACCGTGAGCAACGGAGTCGGCACCACGTTGGTCGCATCCAGTCGGCCGCCAAGCCCCACTTCGACTACGGCGATATCCGCTTGCCAACGCTCGAAAGCCAGAAATGAGACCGCAATCATTGCCTCAAAAAACGTCGGCACTTCGTCCATGCCTGAAGCCGCTTGGTCTACGGCGTCAATCAGGACTCGTAGTTCCGAGTCAGAGATGGCAATTCCGTTGAGCAACACGCGTTCGTTCAGATGGCCCAAATCGGGGGAAACCGTCATCCCCACGCGATGACCATTGCCCGCTAGGGCTTGCCCGATCATGGCCGCTGTCGAACCTTTGCCATTGGTTCCGGCCACATGCACTACCGGGATTTTCCGTTGAGGATCTCCCATTCGCCCCAACAGTTGGGCGATTCGCTTCAACCCGGGACGAATCGTGGGATCGAAGTGCGCTTCCCAGCTAATCATCGCAGATCGTCAAGCCGCTCCTCCAAACGGCGCAGTCGAGCCTGAAGTTCATTCACCCGCATCCGCGAAGACTCGACGACATCCGCAGGGGCACGCTCTACAAAGTTTGGGTCTTGTAAGCGAGTTTGAACCCGTCCTAATTCCTGTCGGGTCCCGGCCAACGACTTTTCTAAGCGTTCGCGCTCCCGGTCGAGATCGACCACACCCTGCAAGGGCAGGAAGACCAAACCCCCTTCCGTCACTCCCGCTATCGCTCGGCCCGGTCGTTCTTTTTGCCCGCTAAGGTTCAGGGTCAAAGTCTCAATTTTAGCCAACACTCGCAGTTCGGAGGTCATCTCCCCCCAGGCATCCAGGGTTTTAGCATCGTCCGCCAGCACTTCCAGCTGAATGCTCTGAGCGGGCGGTAAATTCACTTCGGCTCTCAGGTTTCGAATCGTGCGGGTCAAAGTGATGAGACGCTCCACCGTCCATTCTCCCGGTCCCGGTGTTAACTCTTCCGGAGTGGGCCATGGCGCGATCATGATGCTTGGACCGGGGTCGGGCAAGGCCTGCCACAATTCTTCGGTCACAAACGGCATAAAGGGATGCAAAAGCTGCAAAGCCCTTTTGATCACACGGACCAAAGTGCGTTGTACCGGCCCGCGATCCAAAGCTTGTTCAGAGCGCAACCGCACTTTGGCCAATTCAATGTACCAGTCGCACAATTCATCCCAAAAGAAGTCATAGATGGCGCGCCCGGCCTCACCGAATTCGTATTGATCGATGAAACCCGACACCGTCTCAACCGCCCGGTTGAGACGAGCGCTAATCCACTGGTCTGCGGGATGCTCAGGAACGGAATCGGCCTCGGGGACAAAGTCTTCGTCTAGATTCATCAGGACAAACCGAACGGCATTGTACACCTTATTGGCAAAATGCATGGCCGCTTCCACTTTCTCTTCCGAAAAGCGGATGTCGTTGCCTGGGGCACTGCCCAAAACTAACGCCATTCTGAGCGCATCCGCGCCATAGCGTTGAATCATGTCCTCCGGGTTCACACCATTGCCCAAAGACTTGGACATTTTGCGACCTTGGCTGTCTCTAACCAAGCCATTAATCAGCACGGTGTGAAAAGGCGCCTGCCCAGTAAAATGAATGCCTTGCATCATCATTCGGGAAACCCAAAATGGAATAATATCCCAGCCTGTGCACAACACAGAGGTCGGATAGTAGCGTTCCAAGTCTTCCGTGGCCTCCGGCCAACCCATCGTAGAAAACGGCCACAACGCTGACGAAAACCAGGTGTCGAGCACATCAGGATCCTGAGTCATCTCGCCGCCGCACTCCGAACAAGACTCCGGCACCGTAGCCGATACGACCGTTTGGCCACACGTGCAGTAATAGGCCGGTATCGGATGGCCCCACCAAATTTGTCGAGAAATACACCAGTCGTGAATATTTTCCAACCAGTGGCGATAAATTTTTTCGTACCGTGCGGGCGTGAAATGGACGACTCCGCGATCGACCGCGGCCATGGCCGGTGCGGCCAATGGTTTCATGCGAACAAACCATTGCCTGGATACCAAGGGCTCGATGACCGCGTCGCACTTTTCACAGTGACCCACGGCATGCACGATAGGCTCTTGCCGCTCTATCGCTCCGGTCGCCATCAAATCCTCGATCACCCGCTGACGTGCCACCAGACGGTCAAGCCCTCGATACGCACCGGCGGCCGCAGTCATCGTGCCGTCTTCGGCTATCACTTGGATGGACTCCAACTGATGGCGTTGGCCGATGCCAAAGTCGTTGGGGTCATGGGCCGGTGTCACCTTCACCGCTCCGGTGCCAAACTCTAGCTCCACCACAGCATCGGTAATAATCGGAATGTCCCTCATGGTTAAGGGAAGGCGCACCGTCCGACCCACCCACTGGCGATAGCGGGAATCCTCAGGATGTACCGCCACTGCGCTGTCGCCGAGCATGGTTTCAGGCCGCGTGGTCGCGACGGTAATGAATCCGCTGCCATCGCTGAAAGGATAACGAATATAGGTGAGTTGCCCTGCTTGTTCCTGATGCTCCACTTCGATATCCGATAAGGCCGTGCGACAGGATACACACCAATTAATCATATAAAAGCCTCGATAGATCAGCCCCTGGTCATAGAGCTCAACAAAAGCTTCCGTCACCGCCTGGGACAATTGAGGGTCCAGGGTAAACCGCAGACGCGTCCAATCCACTGAGTTGCCAAGACGGGCCAACTGTCGCAAGATTTCGCCGCCGTATTGGTCTTTCCAGGTCCAGATTGCTTCCACAAAAGCCTTTCGGCCGACGCTGAATCGATCCTCTCCCTGGGCACGCAACATTTCCTCCACTTTGATCTGGGTCGAGAT
Source organism: Clostridiales bacterium (assembly GCA_027365485.1). Taxonomy (GTDB): domain Bacteria; phylum Bacillota; class Sulfobacillia; order Sulfobacillales; family Sulfobacillaceae; genus JAMCVM01. The sequence goes on along the minus strand of DAHXNH010000331.1, from coordinate 20,824 downwards.
GCCAGCATGGTCGCTGCCCGGCAGCCACAGCGTGTTATCGCCACGCATTCGGTGGTAGCGAACTAGAATATCTTGCCAGGTATGATTTAAGGCGTGGCCGACATGAAGCACGCCGGTCACATTGGGAGGAGGCAGCACGACGCTGAACGTAGGCCGATCCGGCTGGTAAGTCGGCGTAAACAGATCTTTAGCCCGCCAATAGGCGTCCCATTTAGGTTCTACTTGGGCAGGCTGATAACGCGGTTCCAATGCCATATTGACTCTCCTTCACTGGGTGGTTTTGCTCGGCCGCCAAAGGACTAGATTCCTGCCTTAGCTCCTCGGTGTTTTCCGGTTCACCGCCCGATTCGGAACGCAGTATCCAGAAACGACAAAAACGACTTGTTTGCCATAAGGGCGAAACAAGTCGTTTTCGCGGTACCACCTTAATTTCCGAGAGAAATCTCCCCCGGCTTGCCAGGCGATAACGGGCCCCACCGTTTGAACTCACATTCAAACGCCTCCAGGTTCACCCGCCCTCACGCTGGCACCGGCTTTCACCAAACCCGGCTCGCTATTTCCACACGATCGAAGGCTTCATCCCAATCATCGGCGATAGGCTCTATATGTGTGTCGTAACTCTTAGCCTTCTACGACTGCCAAAACGTCATCAACGGCCAAAATCAAATGGTCTTCGTTGTCAATCTTGATTTCCGTTCCAGAAAACTTGGCAAACAAAACCTTTTGCCCAGCCTTAACCTTCACTTCTTCACCATCACCCACCGCAACGACCAACCCAGTCTGGGGCCGATCCTTTGCCGTGTCGGGGATAAAAATCCCCCCCTGAGTCTTCTCTTGTTCCTGAACTAGTTTTACCAATACACGATCACCTAACGGTTGCACCTGCATTCCGTATCCTCCTCGAGTCAAACAATTCAAGAGTAGCCCATAATTGGGAGCATCACTCATTATAACCTGTCTACAGGGTCTGTCAATCGGGTTTCAGATTCTTGTCGCTTCTGTTCGGTCTCCGGTCGTTGACCTTCGGGCCACCGAACCCGTTTATCATACCAAATTAGGGGAGTCACTAGGTGTTTGGCGCTAAAGACTCGGATCCGCGTTTGATGGTGTTAGCCTGGCTAACCATGCGTGTTGGCAGTGTAGCTGGCAGGGCCTCCTAGTCAGCAAAAGCCTGGCCTCCCTACCACAATTTGAGTCGAACTACTCACCGGCTGGATTCATCCGCCAGCCCTTCCCGGGACCTCTTTCAGTCCGAACGCCTCTGTTTTTCGTCCATGCAGTTTGGTAGTACGGAGCGCTTTCTGTTAGAGATAGCGCTCAGAACGCAGCTCGGGCGCCCTCCCACTTAGCTTTTCCTTAGCGCTCCGGTTTGACTCCAGCCTTTCCCTCGTCTCGGCCGCCCTCGTCGCGCCAAGGAGTTTGACACGGCTCCGAAGAGAGTCAGCACTTTTTTGGAGCCTCAGCGTCGGAAAGAAATGGGGTAGGCTCAGCGCAAATTGGCGCTGCCGTTGGGTAGAATCTTTAAGAGAGCCTCTTTGGGAAAGGCGGTTTTCTCGGTGATAAAGCGGCTATACTCCCAACCGACGGGAATTCGCTATCCCGCTAGTGTTTGCCTCGCATCCAAGCCATCGCACAATCAAGGCCCCTTCATATCGGTCGCGGTCCACCATGGCCGTCTAAGGGCGCGATAGTCTCCTGCTTTGTGTCATTCCAAGTCTTAGCTTCCCACCCAAATGCCCCATTTGGCCCTTCTCTCTGCGGTCAGCCGGTCAGCGGCTAATCGGCCATTCAGTCCCAACCGTACCAGCGCAAGCATTTCTCGCTTTCCACGACCGGCTACTGGCCGCTGGATGGTCATTCGGCCAGGCTCATTGCCCCGGCTTTTCACCTGAGGGGACTCAGGATACCATTCACCGTTCTGATGGACTTATCCCAGTCTGATCATCGCTATGCGAATGATTATCCTGTCCCCACCTTCCTGGTTCATCGCGTCATGGCGCCCCAGGACTCGCCGGACAACTCGTCTCGGCCACTTTTTTTAGATTGATCGCCGCGTTGATGTCCCGATCGTGATGGACCTGGCACTGCGGGCACGTCCACTCCCGCACCGAGAGCGGCATGCGCGGCATTTGCTATCCACACTGGGAGCAGATCTTGCTGCTCGGATACCAACGGTTCACTACAATGACCGTCTTTCCCCGCTGTGCCGCCTGGTATTCTCACTGCCCCCGGAATTCGCCAAAGCCCATATCCGCAATCTGCCGAGCGAGCTGGTGATTTTTGAGCATCCCGGCCACGTCGAGATCCGCAATGGCGATCACATCAAATCGCTCAACGCGCAGGGTAGTCCACTGGTGCAAGGCATTCGCCCGGATATTCGCAATCCGGGCATGCAGCCGGGCCAGACGGCGCTGTGTTTTCTGCATGTTCTTCGACCAGGGAATAGGCATGCCTTTGGGGATCGGCTGGCCGGGCTTTAGCCCGGCACGCACTTTGGCGGCTTCCATCTGGCGACTGAATGGTTTCGATAACCGACGAAGCTGGGTCAAGGCCGCCGCCTAGGCTTTCGGTCCCACGATCTTTTCGCCGGTTGAGAGTGTGGCCAGCGCCGAAACGCCCAAGTCCACGCCGACCGTCGCTTGGCTTTCACGGCGGACACTGGGGGGATCGGGGATTTCGACGGTGACGCTCAAAAACCAGCGGTCCGCGGTCCGAGAGACCGTGCCTTCGACCACTTTTCCGATAAACCGCAACGGTTCGTGCCGGGCACCCAGCCCAGCTTCGGGATATGCACTTTGCGGCCTTTGATGCTGAATTGATCATTCGTGAGCGTAAACCTATCATGCTGACCTTTTTTTTAAAGGTGGGATACTCGGCGCGACCAGCAAATGCACGGCGTTTTGGTGACCTCCAGCATCCCCGGGAATTGGTCGCGTTTCATCGCGTTCCATTGGCGCCGCAGGGCGGCGTCCGAAGGCTTCGGCAAGGAGGGGTTGGCTTTCCAGGCATCATACGGTTGCTACCATGGATCCAAGGCCCAGTTGTACCCAAAGCGCGCCGTCCCCGCCGCCTTGCGGAAATACGTCTCCTGCCCATCGTTGGGATCGAGGGCAATTTTATGAGCCAGAATCATGACGACGCCTCCTCCCCCACGTGTTTCACGCCCTCCAGCAATTTTTGATGCTTTCGGGATCGACTCCCGTAGAGTCGGGCCGAAAAGACCGTGATGATTTCCAGCACGGCTTGGGCCAATTCCTCTTCAAACGTGGGGTCCTCCCCTTGGTTGAGAATGACCACTTCCACCTGCTTGGCCTCGCAGATGGCCAAGACTCACTCGGCCCCAAACCGTAACCGTCGATCCTTGTGGGTCACGACCAGCCGGCCGATCCGGTCGGCGAGGATGTCATTCAAGAGACGTTTGAGGCCCTTTTTGTGGTCGTTCATCCCCGACCCGAGGTCGGCCACGACCTCCAACGTCCAGCCTTGACGGGCGCAATAGCGTGCCAGTACCTGCTTTTGCCGCTCCCGATCGTCTTTCTGGTCAGGACTTGACACCCGCGCATCGGCCACGGTTTTCCGGTCGGGATGGTCCGAGCCTTGAAACTCGGATCCCAAGCGACTCGGATCATAGCGCCGATCCCTGCCGCGAGTCCGTGCATCCGGTAAGAGCCACCCCTCCCGCTCCCATCAACAGAAGGTCGTCGGGGTAACCCCCAAAAATTGAGCCGCTTCGTGAATATTCACCAAGTTACGATCCATATCCATATCTTGCATTATTAGATAAGTGTAGGCAATATTTAAGCAAACTGTTCAAACCCTCCTCGATATATTGAGATGGCAGGCCACTATAGCAAAAGTGGTCCAAAAAGTTCACATTCCGGTCCCTGAGCTAGCCAAATAATTCCGTAACTTCGCTCTGTGCATAGGGTCTCTTAACTTGTCACCATGAGGGTCTAGTCTCGTCCCGATGGCATATCCATGAAAAGGACACACCCGTACTTAGAAGAAAGGGGTTAGCGACTTTGACCCTAAAAACCACGAGCCTTCGCATCTTAGCCAGTGTGCTGCTCTGTCTAGGTCTCAGCGCCTGCGGTGCCCAACCCAAAACCCATGCAAGAGCAACCACGATCACCGTAAATATCGGCTGTACGGGTCCGTTGGCTCAAATCCCCCTAGACCTCGCCCAATCGCTGGGACTTTTTCATCAACAAGGCATCCAAGTCCTGATTAGCCAGCACACGCCATCGGATATTGTCATTGGCCCAGCCGGCCGTCGCTGGCCTATCTTCGGGGTGATCGGCCAAGGCATCAATGGATTGGTGGTGTCTCCTGAACCCGACCCCGGCTTTCGCCTGGCCGGACTCGAACAAGTGCCCATCGCTTATCCCCAAAGCGAGCCCAGTTTGGCCTTGGCATTTCGCGGATTGATGCGTACTCATGCAGTCAGGGATTACCTTTTGGAACCTCTGGGTACCGAGGCGATAATCCGGCTGTGGCAGGCACATCACCTCGCCTATGTGTTAGTCGACGCTGCTCTATGGCAGCGCCTCCATCGCACCGATCCATCAGCGACTCTCTTAGCGGTGCTGTCAGCCTCCATGGGGCCGATGCCAACCGTCACAGTGAGCGGACAGAACCGGAGTTTGCCTCAGTTTCTAGCGGCCCTTAATCTCAGCCTGTGGTATCTAACCACCCACCGCCCCAAAAATATCCTGCCACTGCTGCCCCGTCGCTTGCGCACCCCTCAAACTCGGTTATTCATTCAATTGGCCGAACGTTATCAGTGGTATGCTGCCAGCACCGTCCCGACTCGTCAAGATTACCAACGCGGCGCCCTGTTCTGGCGCACGCTGGGCGTAAAATGGCCCGATTACTATCGTGCGGTGGACACCAGGCCATCATTGGCTGCCCTGTCGCTTACGCCCTGACTCGATGAGGCAAGGTTCAGTCGCATCAAGACCAGATTCTGTCGTCCTTGCAAGCGGCCGGTCGCTGACAATCGTCCCACTTTGCGAAATCCTACCTTGCGGTAGGAATGAATGGCGCGCACGTTTTTTTCCGACACTCTCAGATATAAAGACTTAAGACCTAACTGTGCCCAAGCTACGTTCGCCATCTCGGTCAAAGCTTCCGTGCCAAATCCCCGATTCCAGCAGGTTTTGTCGCCAATGGCGATGCGCAACTCTGCTTCTCGCGCTCTCCAGGACACGTTTTCTAATTCGATATCACCAATTAAACGGCCTTCGTTATCCACAATCGCCACCGCCAATCGTGAACGATCTCGTTCGACAGAGGCCCACCACCCTGTCATTTCCTCGTCCGCGTCAAACTTACGTCCGGTCAGTTGTTGCAATTCGGGGTCACTGTCCCACTCCCTCAATATGTCCAAATCGTCTCGCCTAAGCGACCGAATTCGTTTCTCGTCCCCGTTCAAAGTAATGATCATTATGGCTTCACCTCACAAGTTGTCCGCGCACGGCTCGCCTGATTTCGACATCGAAGCGGCCAAATCCTGTCGATGAACCAGGGTAGGTATTGGAAATGATGGGATCGTCGCCAACCGATTTTAGCGATCTTTCCTCTATTTTAGGGTCTCCGAGAAAATTGGTGTCTCAATGCCCTTATTAAGTTGGAAAGCTAGCAGGAATTTTGCCCTAGGCTCCGAATAGATCCGATCGATTGCCAATATGCACTGGGAGGCTTACGATGGCGAATAAACTTGGAAGTATTACCGCAGCGGGAATTTTGTCGCTCTCGCTTATGGGCTATGGTGCGCTAGCCAGTGCTCATGTGGTGCCCTCAGCGGCGGCTCCGTCGGGCACGCTGGTAGAGGCCATTTCCCAAAACCCCGATAATTTAACTCCTGGCATGGGCTCATTGGCCGCCGATGACGGGCCCTCGAGTCTGATGAATGTCTCCCTGGTACGGTTGACCACTGCTGACCGGTTTGTCGGCGAATTAGCGACCAATTGGACGATCGCCGACCACGGGCTGAAATACACCTTTAATTTGAATCCTGCCGCCAAGTGGTCGGATGGCCAACCGCTCACATCGGCTGATGTGGTGTATTCTTGGCACTATTACACCAACCCTAAAATCGAACTCACCTACGTCACCGGATGGAGCGACGTCGCGAGTGTAGTCGCTAACGGCCCGCATCAAGTGATCTTCACCCTGTCTCACGCCTACGCACCCTTCATGTCAAGCGTGGCGTTATCCAGTATTGTTCCCGAACACGTATTTTCAAAATGGACGGTATCTCAGTTAAACCACGGCTATTACGATGCGCACTCGGTAGTCGCTGGGCCCTATGTTCTGCAGTCATGGGTTCCCGACCAGCAACTCACCTATGTTCCCAATCCCAATTGGTGGGGGCCGCCAGTGCATATTAAGAAAATCGTGTTCAGCATCATTCCCAACCAGGACACGCAGTTCAATGACTTGTTAGCTGGCGACCTGACCATGGCTTCCGTGCCGCCCCAAGATCTGTCGCAGATGAGCCAGCTCAAAGGCAAAGATCGGGTCATCGAGCCACTTTCCGCCACCTACGACCAGATTACACCGATTGAGGTCGGTTTCTTGAAGGACGTGCGGGTACGGCAAGCGCTCAATTTGGCCACCCCGAAGCAGCAAATTGTTAAGTACGTCATGAAGGGTCAGGCTGAGGTGGCTTTTGGAGACCAGGTGCCTGGAGGCTACTGGTACGATCCCCACTTGCATGCACCGTCGTTCAATCTCAGCCAAGCCGCTAAAATACTGAAAGAAGACGGGTTCACAAAGGGTAAGGGAGGCTGGCTGTACAAAGACGGCAAGAAGTTGGCCGTGCCCATTTGGGCCCTTTCCAACGATCCTACTGATGACGATATTGAGCAAGTGGTCTCTGCAGAATGGGAGAAGATTGGGGTCTATGCTCCGGTTCACACCGCGGGCGCTGCCCTCTTATTTGGTGCCAAGGGTCCGCAGTTCAACGGCAAAATGGAAGCCTTGATCTTCTCTTGGGGTCAAGGCGTGTTCCCCGACGATACTATCGACTTCAACTCGGCGTACGCGGTGACCTCGCCGACGTCTCCAGGGGAGAATGTCGAGCGCTACAGCGATCCTTTGATGAACAAGCTCACCGTCGAAGGCACGACCTTTACGTCTAACCTGAAACGCCGTCAAGTCTATTGGGACATCCAAAAGTTGGAAATCCAAACCGTCCCCATCATTTTTCTCTTCTGGGACAAATCCGATTTTGCGTATTCGGTACATCTCAAAGGCTATGACCAAACCACCTTTGCTACCAATCCGGTCTGGGATTGGTCCCTCCAATAAATCGCGGTCGGATTCGGGAGAACCTGTTCCCCCGAATCCGATTGACTGTCCTAAAATTAGGAGGTCTCATGTCCCGATATATCCTGCAACGCGTGCTTGAGGCCTTGCCGTTGCTTTTGTTGATTACGATCGTGACCTACTTTTTGATGAATCTGGCCCCTGGAGGGCCGCTGGCCGTCTATTTGCATAACCCTAAAGTCACGCCAGCCACGTTGCACCGCCTCTCGATCCAACTGGGGCTTAATCAACCCTGGTATGCGCGCTACTTTTCTTGGCTGTGGGCGCTTTTGCACGGAAACTGGGGTTATAGCTACTTTTCCGGACAATCGGTTATCTCGCTGATTGGTCAGCGTCTGCCCAACACTCTGATTTTGATGGGCTCTTCCTTTTTGATTGCGCTGGTCATTGGCATCCCTCTTGGGGTATATGTCGCCACCCATCAATACTCTTTTCAAGATCACGCCTTTTCCTTTCTGTCATTCTTTGCTTGGGCCATGCCCAGCTTCTTTTTTGGCCTGCTTTTACAAACCCTGTTTGCGGTCAAGCTGGGCTGGTTCCCGGTATCTGGGATGTACTCGGTGTACGCGCCCCCTAGCCTGATTGAGTTGTTATGGCATTTGGTCCTGCCCGCGACGGTCTTAGGCTTAGGGAGCCTGGCAGGATGGAGCCGATATATGCGCAGCGGTATTTTGGAGGTCATTCGCCAAGATTATGTCAGAACGGCGCGCGCCAAAGGGTTAAACGAACGCACGGTGATTTGGAAACACGCGTTCAAAAACGCGTTGTTGCCCATTGTCACGATTTTGGGCTTGGATCTTCCCGGATTTTTTGGCGGAGCCGTGATTACCGAAGAGATTTTCGCCTGGCCCGGCATGGGCCGTTTGTTTTTAAGCGCCCTCAACAACCGCGACTACCCCGTGGAAATGGCCGGTCTCTTAATTAGTGCAGCCCTCTTGGTCGTGGGCAATTTGCTCGCCGACCTGGCCTATAGTTTTCTCGATCCGCGGATTCAATATCGGTAGGCAGGGCCAACCGATCCACCGGCTCGTCTAGTCCCCTAGTCTCGCTCCAGTCAGTTCCAGATCCGGCGCCAGCGCCATCATTTGTGAAGGAGGATAATCTGTTGGTCTTGACGCCCGAACCCAATCCCTCCCCAGAAGGGGATCTAGTCGCAAGCTCCCGACAAGGTGCGGGCTTTTTTCGACGGCTGTTTCGTCATCGTTTGGCCTTATTGGGCTTCATTGTATTAGCCATTATGGTCCTGGCATCGGTCTTCGCTCCCTTAATTACCCATCAGAGCCCGACTGAGCCCAACTTGTTCCAAACGCTGTTGCCACCCAGCGCACAGCATTGGCTCGGCACAGATGAATTGGGTCGAGACGTATTTACACGTCTTCTCTATGGCGGACGGGTTTCATTTATCGTCGGCGTCGCTTCAACCGCTATCGCCACCACCATTGGCACGGTCTACGGAGCCGTGTCTGGGTTTTTCGGCGGCTGGACCGACCGTTTGATGATGCGGTTTGTCGATCTCATTTTGTCTTTTCCGGCCATTTTTCTCTTGCTAGTGGTCCTCAACTTATTAGGCGGACAAGCATCGGTGCTGGTTATGGTGCTCTATCTAGGATTGTTTGGCTGGGGCGGCTTGGCCCGAATTGTGCGCTCCCAAGTACTGTCGCTCAAGCACCAAGAATTTGTCGAGGCGGCCCGCGCTCTCGGATCGGGTCGTATGCGCCTTCTCTTTCGTCACGTCTTGCCCGGAGCGATGGCCCCGGTCTGGGTTTCCGCGGCCTTTGGCATCGGCGGTAACATGCTGGCCGAAGCCTCGCTGGATTTCTTAGGCTTCGGCCTCTCACCGGCGATTCCTTCATGGGGCAACATGTTAAGCTCGGCGCAAAACTACATCGTGACCAACCCGATTATGATCTTGGCTCCGGGATTGACGATCACTATCGCCGTGGTCGCCATCAATTTTGTCGGCGATGGCCTTCGCGACGCTCTCGACCCGCGGTCTACTGCGGGAATGCAACGCATCGGATAAGAGGCTTGACCCTAGTGCCGAGATCTATTAGGGTTTTGATATGCTAGCACGCGTTGCACACAAAGACTTATGGATCATCCGTCATGGGGAACCGGACGTTCCGATGAATTCCCGGAGAATAACCCGGGACGAATTTAATCACTATCTCCTCGCATATGACCAGGCGGGCTTGAGTCAGGCGGAGGCGGAGCGCCTTCGCCTGCAATACCAAGCGTATCCTCAGCCCGACCTGGTCTTGGCTTCGGATTTGCCGCGAGCTCTTGAGACCGCCAAATTGTATGCCCGAGGCACCCAGATTTTTACCGACCCGATCCTCCGCGAGGTCCCGGTAGAACTGCCGCCCCAGTCCACTTGGTTTCTCAATGGCAGATGGCCGAAGCGAGTGTGGTGGAGCTACCTTAGAGCCGCCTGGTTCCGCGGCTTGCAAGCAGAGTCGCCAGCGCTCAGTCGCAAACGGGCTCGGGCCGCGGTGGAGTTCATCGAAGCTCACCGCGGCCAATCCCGGCAAATGGCCGTGGTTTCCCACTCGGGCTTTTTGTTAATCGTGGTCAACCAAATGCATCGCCAGCATCAGATCGCGGGTCCCTTCCTGCCTTCGATCGATTTTGGTCGGCCCACAGGCTACCAATGGCTAGGGAAGTTGCAATCCCAGACCCATGATTGAGGCATGAACGGCTGTGAGCCCCTCCCCGGTTTTGGCTGACACCATCATCACCGGCCGCTGATACGCCTCCTGCAATCGCTTGAGGCGTATCGCCTGTTCACTCCGATTAAGCTTGTCCATCTTATTGGCCACAATGACCAGCAAGCGATTGGATGCATCAGCCCAGGCCACCACCATCGCTTCGTCAGGCTCAGGATCGCGCCGGCAGTCTTGAATCAATACTCCGCCCAACAATTGCTGACGGGTGGTCAGATAGGTTTCCACCGCCTGACCAAAGCGCTCCCGTTCCTGCTTGGATACCTTCGCGTAGCCAAATCCCGGTAGATCCACGAGATACCAAGCGGGCATGGCATAGAAGTGAATGCGAACTGTTTTGCCCGGGCTAGCGCTCGAATGGGCAATTTTTCGCTTCACTAAGGCGTTAATTAACGAGGATTTTCCGGAATTCGACCGTCCCATAAACGCAATTTCCGGCCAGGTCCCTGAAGGCATCTCACCTGCCTCCAGGGCGGAGGCGGCGAGAGTGCCTACCGTAGGCTTATCCGGCTTATGATGAGCCATGCATTCCCTCCACATTCAGCGCTAGATGCAACACCTTATCTAATGTATCCACCCAATGGATCGAGAGATCCCGCACGATGTTTTCGGGGATATCTTCCAAATCGGGCTCGTTATCCTCGGGCAGAATCAACATCCTAATGCCGGCACGATGCGCCGCCAAGGTTTTTTCCTTAATCCCGCCGACTGGCAACACCCGGCCGCGAAGGGTAATCTCGCCCGTCATCGCCACCTCCGAAGCCACGGGAATCTTGGTCAAAGCAGAAATGATCGCGGTGGCGATGGCAATTCCGGCCGAAGGACCGTCCTTGGGAATGGCCCCCTCTGGCACGTGCACGTGGACATCGACATGTTCATGAAAGTCTTCGGCCACCCCCAATTCGCTGGTATGGGCACGAATGTAGCTAAAGGCGGCTTGCGCGGACTCCTGCATCACGTCACCGAGCTTCCCGGTTAAGCTCAATTTACCCCGGCCAGGCATGGTCGTGACCTCGATAGGCATCACATCGCCTCCGGCCTCCGTAACCGCCAGCCCGGTCACAGTGCCCACCAGGGAGCCTTCCAAAGCCGCTTGGTGCCTGACCTTAACCCGTCCCAAATAATGATCGACGCGGTTCTTGCTAATCCGCACAGGAAAGGTTGTCGCCCGCCCCTGCAAGATCTCCCTCGCCACCTTGCGCAAAATGGCCTCTAACTGCCGTTCTAGCTGGCGTACCCCGGCTTCTCGGGTATAACCTCGGATCACGGCAGCCAAAGCATTATCGCTAATCTGCACCTGATCCTCACCTAAGCCGTGGGCATCCCGCTGCTTTGGCCATAAGTGCTTTCGCGCTATTTCGCGCTTCTCCTCTTCGGTATACCCAGGTAAAGAAATGACCTCCATCCGGTCCAACAACGGAGCCGGGATGGTATGAGCCACATTCGCGGTAGTAATAAACATCACTTGAGAGAGATCGACCGGGATTTCAATAAAATGGTCAGAGAAATGCGCGTTTTGTTCCAGGTCGAGCACTTCCAACAAGGCTGCTGCAGGATCGCCACGAAAGTCCTGAGCCATCTTGTCCACTTCATCCAAAAGAAACAAGGGATTTCTCGACCCAGATTGCCTGAGCGCCTGGATGATTCGGCCCGGCATCGCCCCGACATAGGTGCGCCGATGGCCGCGAATCTCAGCTTCATCACGCACGCCACCGAGCGAAACCCGAGCAAACTGCCGCCCAGTAGCCTCCGCAATCGACTGAGCCAACGACGTCTTGCCCACACCGGGCGGCCCAACCAGGCACAAAATCGGCCCCTTCAAACTTTTTGACATCTGACGGACGGCTAGGTATTCTAAGATTCGTTCCTTCACCCGATCTAATCCGTAATGCTGACTGGCTAAAATCGCTTCGGCCTCATCCAAATCCAAGCGTTCTGACGTCGCCACGTCCCACGGCAGGGACAAAATCCAGTCCACGTAATTGCGAACGACCACGGCTTCCGCCGACATCGGGGGCATTTTGGCCATGCGCTCAATCTCCCGGGTCACCTTGTCTCGGGTCGCCTCGGGCAAGTCGGTGACGGCGGCTAGGCGGTCTCGGAATTCCTGGATCTCATCTTCTACCTCTTCCGATTCCCCTAACTCTTTTTGAATAGCCTTTAACTGTTCCCTCAAATAGTATTCCTTTTGGGTACGTTCCATCTGTTTTCGCACCCGAATGTTAATCCGCTTCTCGACCTCCAAGAGGTCAATTTGATGAGAGAGCAGATCGGAGACCCGGGTCAAACGGTCATTCACCGAAAACGCTTCCAATATGTCCTGCTTGTCTTGGGTCCGTACATCCAGATAGCTGGTGATAGTGTCGGCCAATCGTCCGGCGTCATCCAAATTCATGCTCAAAGACGCCTCGCCGGGCATCCGGCTGGCACTTTTCACATACTGTTCGAAAAGCTGGACGGTTAAATGCATGAGCGCTTCGGTCTCGGTATCAAAGGTGTCGTCTTCCTCCACCTCTTCCACCAAGGCCTGCAAATAACCTTCGGCTTCGTGAATTTCAGAAATCCTAGCCCGGCGATGTCCCTCTACCACCACCTTGGATCCACCGCTGGGCATTTTCAGCAATTGTTTGACCTCGCCGACAATACCGACCTGATATAGGTCGGTGGGCCCAGGATTATCCAGGCGCGTCTCTCGTTGAGCCACAAACACCAACTGCCGATCATGCAACATGGCAGCTTCCAGGGCAGTCAAACTCTTTTCCCGCCCCACCTCCAACGGCACCACCATCGACGGAAAGACCAACACCCCTCGCAAGGGCAACAACGGTAATCCGGTCATCCCGATGCCTCCCTTCGCTGTCAACCTTTCTCAATCGTACTCTGGATTCGCCTAAGAGGCAAAGACTCGGGAAAAGAACCCAGTTCCCTTGGCTGAGCCTAGCTCCGCTCACCCACTACTGGGCGGTGCTCCCCGGCGCCACGCCATCCGAGCTAGCGGTTAAGAGGTCCGTTTCCACCATCGCCACGGCCTTCTCTTGAGGTTCACTCGCCTGAATAGCCAGATCCAGCACCTCGTTCAAGGTATCTACGGCAATAACGGCAATCCCTTCGATATGATCAAAAGCGTCTTGCCAGTTGTCTCGGGGAATCAATACCCGCTGGCATCCCGCTTGGCGGGCCGCCTCGACTTTGGCAGTCACGCCCCCTACCGGTTTGACGGTGCCCCGGATCGAGATTTCACCGGTCATGGCCACCCGATTGTCGACCGGACGTCCCTTCAACGCGGAGTACACGGCGGTGGCGATGGCCACTCCCGCCGACGGGCCGTCCAAGGGAATACCCCCGGGAAAGTTGACGTGCAAATCATAGCATTCAGGTTCCACTCCCACGGTATTTCTGAGTACGGTCAATACATTGTCAACCGACGCCCGTGCGGTCGATCGCCGGCGCAAGGTTCGGCCCATCGCCCCCATTTCTTCCTCATCCACCACTCCTGTCACCCAGATTTTTCCCTCCCCACTTGCACGCCGAACCGCCACCGCTTCCACTTCGAGCATGGTGCCCAAATTTGGACCATACACTGCTAACCCGTTGACCACGCCAACATGGGCTTGCTCGGCGACCTTGCGGTCGGGTCTGGGGCTGTACTGGCCCGAATTGATGACCCATTCCACGTCCTCGCGGGTGATTTCCTGCCGTCCTTCCGTAATGGCCAGCCCGGCCGCAATCTGGACCATGTTCACCGCTTCGCGGCCATTGGTGGCATATCGCTTCAGAACATCTACCGCCGGCTGTCCCATCGCGATGCCCATTTTATTGGCCGCATGGCCTCCAATCGTCGAGACTTCATCAGGCAACAGCGAACGAAAATAGATTTCAAGACACCGCGAACGAATAGCCGGAGGAATTTCCTGCGGTTGACGCGTGGTGGCACCGACTAGGCGAAAATCGGCCGGCAACCCATTGTCGAAGATGTCTTGAATATGCAGAGGAATGTTATTGTCCTCACTGTTGTAATACGCCGATTCCAGATAGACCTTGCGATCTTCCAACACTTTGAGCAATTTGTTCAATTGAATCGGGTGCAATTCCCCGATCTCGTCAATAAACAGGACGCCTCCATGAGCCTTGGTCACAGCTCCAGGTTTAGGCTGAGGGATGCCTGCCATCCCTAACGGTCCGGCCCCCTGGTAAATGGGATCGTGAACCGACCCAATCAGAGGATCGGCAATGCCCCTTTCGTCAAATCGGGCGGTGGTCGCGTCCAATTCGATGAACTTGGCATCCGGACGAAAGGGCGACAATGGATTGGCCTTGGCGTCAGTCAACACCAATCGCGCCGCGGCCGTCTTCCCCACTCCTGGCGGTCCATAGATCAAAACATGCTGAGGATTGGGTCCGCAAAGCGCTGCCCGGAGCGCACGAATTCCATCGCTTTGACCGATGATCTCATCAAAGCGACTAGGTCGCGTCTTCTCTGCCAGCGGTTCGCTCAAACGAATGGCCCGCAGCCGGTGGAGTTTTTCGATCTCCTTGCGCGACTCGCGCTCGACAGCCACTTTGTTGCCCTGCTGAGACTTCAGCATGTTCAAAAAATATAACCCGATGATCACCGCAAAGAAAAACTGCACTAAGGTCACTACGTTGGCGAGGTTCATCAACATCCTCTCCTCTCGGGCCTTAGTGTGACCGTTTTTCCTCAGCCTAACGCGCCAATTCATAGCAATTCGCACGAATCCTAGATCGGTGGCGGCACCATAACCCTAAGCGCCAAAGGCTTTACCGAAAACCTTGCCGGAGTACTTTGCCAAGCCTCGCCATCCAGGTCGATGGTCAATGCCGGCCGGGTATACAAATCAAACGTTCGCCACCTTTGATAATGGGCTGTCGGGTCCTGACGGTGTCGCGAAACCAAGACTCTGGCCGCCACCCGAATCATGGAAGCCGCCGTAGGATCCCCTAAAGCAAAAATTTCTAAAGCGCCATCCCGACCCGATTCGCTGTTTTGACCGGAAGACAAGGGACCCGCCAGCCCCTTGCCGTTGACGACAACGATCTGCCGGGTGTAAAAATGATCGCCGCCGCCTTGAGGATTGATGAGAAAGGATTCTAAGATTGGAGCACGCTCCATCGCATTTCGGAGATGGACAGCCCAAGCGGCCAAGCCGTATCTGCGCTTATCTCTTTCGTTAACCAAATCGACCAAGGTACTAGTGACCCCCACCGTCGCCGTATTCAAGAAGACGCGCTGTTGACCTTGGGCTTGCACCACGCCGAGGTCAAATTCCCGCACCCAAGCCCGGCGGACCATGGATTCCCAGCGCTTCCATTCCCTGGGTAGTTTAAGCGACCAGGCAAACGTGTTGCCCGTCCCTGCCGGCAACGGGATCATCACCGCCGAACGTCCCATCAATTCTTCGGCGGCCAAGGCCAGGGTCCCATCGCCTCCAGCCACCACAAACCACTGGATTCCTTGACCGAGGCCGTGGCGAATGGCGGAACGAAATGCTGCCGGGTCATTTGGCATCACCCAATCGCGCACGTCACAGAGAGCTCCTAGTCTTTTTTTCCCAGCTTGATATAGAGATCGTCCGTACCGCGAATGGGGATTCGCTAAAAAGCACGTGGGAGGGCTTTTTACCCCATTCATCTGGCTCACCCCCGTCCCGACCTAACCTGCCCAAGAAGGTGAGTCAATTTGCATGTTGCCTCCAGATTTCACCCTGACGAGTCAGGCGCCATGGGACCCGGATCGCCCACCGCCATCGACAGCCACACCTCGACCCGACGGTCCGAGCGATTATACGCAACTATGCGCATTCCCCCCGGCATCGGCAAGGGAGCCGCGATCACGTCTTGGTCGTTGCTCGAAGAAGACACGACCCGAACCTTCGCAGGGCGCCATCCATTGTTCACCGCAAAAACGGGTCCGGCGGCCAACTGATGCGCTCCGATGTTCAGGCGTATCGTCAGATCAGCCATGGGGTGCCGATTCGGCATCAGGATTAAATTCGGCGGCGGGGACCGCTCCCATTTTCCCTGATTGGTAATCCTCGAAGGCTTGGACAATGTCCGCATGGCTGTTCATCACAAACGGGCCGTAGGAGGCAATAGGTTCTCGTAATGGCACCCCGCCCAAGAGCAGGATCTCAAGGCGGCCGCTGGGGCCGCTGACCACCGGACTCGCGCTGACGGTCAAAACTTGGCCGATGCCCCACTGAGCCCCCTGACCTTCGTGAATCAAAACCGCCTCAGGCCCCACGGTCCCGGCCCCTTCCAACACATAGGCCAAGGCATTAAACTCCTCAGGCCACGGCAAGCGGAGCCTCGCCCCCGGTTCTAGGCTGGCATGGATGACGGTGACCGGGATCCATGTGGCTCCCGGACCCTGATGTCCTCCAACCTCGCCGGCAATGACACGCAACAAAACATCGCCCTGAGCGGAAGCCAGGAGGGTGACCCGACTCGACTCTAAACTTTGGTAGCGAGGCGGCGTCCATTTAAGACGTTTCGGCAGATTGACCCAGATCTGGACCCCATGAAATAGTCCGCCGGTCCGCACTAATTCTTCCGGAGGCATTTCGTCATGCAAAATTCCGGCACCTGCGGTCATCCACTGAGTATCACCATTTTGAATCAACCCTCCACCACCCTGCGAGTCATGGTGGGCCATGGCCCCGTCGATAATATAGGTGACGGTTTCAAATCCTCGATGGGGATGCCAGGGTGCCCCCTTGGCCTCACCCGGGGCGTATTCTACCGCTCCCAAATGATCCAACAACAAAAATGGGTCGGCCTGGCGAAAACCTAGGTCTGCACTGGGCCAGGGGCGGCGCACAGGAAAGCCGGCCCCTTCCAGCAACGACGGCGCGGTGACCAGGCGGATGACGGGACGTTCTATCCGGTCTAGATCTGGTTCTTCGATTCTCGGCAGGGTCGTCCATTGATCGGGATTGAGTGCTGGCATCGGTTCCTCCTCTAAGTACTTACTAAAAGGAAGTATAGACTAATAGGTCGTTTTCAGCAAATAGGCTCTGGTCAAAGCCGAACGAAGCTCCTTTGTCCAGCCCATAAAAAAGTCCGCCTTCGCTAGGAAGGCGGACCACCCAAATCAGCTGTACGCTACGCCGTTTCTTCTTTGGGCTTCTTGCCCGGACGCGGCTTGGTGCGGTCCTGGCTGGTGACCAGAATAGGCTCTTCGTGATTTTCGACTACTTCTTTGGTCACTACGCACTTGGCCACATCCGTCCGTGTGGGCATCTCATACATCACGTTCAACATGATGTCTTCGATAATCGCTCGTAAAGCACGAGCGCCGGTATTGCGCCGCATCGCTTCCCGCGCCACGGCAGCCACCGCGTCTTCTTTAAACTCCAGTTCGATGCTGTCTAGAGCCAGCATCTTTTGATACTGCTTAACCAAAGCGTTGCGCGGCTCGGTTAAGATGCTCACCAAGGCTTCTTCATCCAATGCGTCGAGAGTGACCATAATCGGCAACCGCCCGACGAATTCAGGGATAAGCCCAAATTTCAGTAAATCCTCGGGCATGATTCGAGCGAGCATATCCCCGATATTGGTACTCTCGGCGCTCTGAATCTCGGCATTAAACCCAAGTCCATTGCGGCCAATCCGCTGCTTGATAATCTTTTCCACACCATCAAACGCTCCACCCACGATAAACAAAATGTTGGTGGTATCAATTTGAATGAACTCCTGATGTGGATGCTTGCGCCCGCCCTGTGGAGGCACAGAAGCCACCGTGCCTTCCAAAATCTTCAGCAAAGCTTGCTGCACGCCTTCACCCGAGACGTCGCGAGTAATCGACGGGTTTTCTGACTTGCGGGCAATCTTATCGACTTCGTCGATATAGACAATCCCCTTCTCCGCCTTCTCCACGTCGTAATCGGCAGCCTGGATAAGCTTCAGTAAAATGTTCTCTACGTCTTCTCCGACATACCCGGCTTCCGTTAACGACGTCGCGTCGGCTATGGCAAAGGGCACATTTAAAATCTTGGCCAAGGTCTGAGCCAACAGCGTCTTGCCAGAACCGGTGGGTCCTAACATCAAGATGTTAGACTTTTGCAGTTCTACGTCGTCAACCTTATTGCCCACGTTAATCCGTTTATAGTGATTGTAAACGGCCACCGCTAGCGTCCTCTTTGCCCGCTCTTGACCCACAACGTACTGGTCCAAAATGGACTTGATTGCTGGCGGCTTGGGAATGTCCTTTAGTTCAAATTCGACGTCGTCATTAAGCTCCTCTTCGATAATCTCGGAGCACAACTCGACACACTCGTCGCAAATGTAGACGCCTCCCGGCCCTGCGATCAGCCGTTTGACCTGGTCCTGATACTTGCCGCAAAACGAGCATTTCAACTGTCCTTTTTCGTCGGTGAACTTGAACATCGGGGTTCCCTCCCTACTGACCGGCGGTGGCGGCGGACTTGCCTCGCGGGTCCATGACCTGATCAACAATATGATACTCTTGCGCTTCTTTAGCAGTCATCCAGTAGTCTCGTTGGGTCTCCTCCATCACCTGCTCAATGGAGTGGCCCGTGTGATCAGCCAAAATCTGAGCCAAAGCCTCGCGACTACGGAGCAATTCCTTCATCTGAATCTCGACATCGGTCGTCTTCCCACCCAGATTGTTGATCCACGGCTCATGAATCATCACTCGAGCGTTGCGCAGTGCGTACCGCTTATCGGCAGCACCTCCAGCCAGCAATAAAGCTCCCATGCTGGCCGCCATCCCCACACAAATCGTAGACACATCAGGCTTAATATACTGCATCGTGTCGTAAATCCCTAGACCGGCGCTAACCGAGCCTCCGGGAGAGTTGACGTAAAGGTGAATATCCCTTTCAGGATCGTCGCTTTCTAAAAACAACAACTGAGCAATGACCAGATTGGCCACGTCATCGTCAATGGCACTACCCAAAAAAATGATTCTCTCTTTTAAGAGGCGAGAATATATGTCATACGATCGTTCACCCCGGTTGGTCTGCTCCACTACCATCGGGATCAGGTAATTGTTGATCATATCCTCGTTCATCCTCCTTCGCATAGACTTCGTCTATTGGGTATACGGTCGACGCTAGAAATTCACTAGCTTTGTGAGCCAGCAACTCACCGCGCATTTTTTCAAAATCTCCTTGTTGATGCAACAGTTGGACCATATTTTCCAACGTCTGACGATAGATTTGGGCTAGCTGTCTAATCGGAGCTACCATCTCTTCGTCGCTCACGTTAAGCCCTTCCCGTTGCGCCACCGTCTCCAAGATTAGACGATCGCGCACGACCATCTCTGCCTGCGGACGCAGTTCAGCCTCCAGCTCGGAGCGACCAATCTGCCGACTTTCCAAGTACTGGTCAAAAGTAATCTCCAGCCGGGCTAGACTGTTCTGAACCTCAGCCACTCGTTGACTCACGGCTTCTTCCACTAACCTTTCGGGCAGATCAAAACTGACTCGCTCCTTCAGTTTGCCCAAAATGTGCTGCAGTCGTTCATCCTTAGCCTGGGCCTCCAATTGGTCAGCCAAACGCGCGGCCACTTCTGCCCGTAACGCTTCCAGAGAATCAAACTCTAGCGCCTTAGCCAACTCGTCGTCGATGCTTGGAATATCCAGACGTTTGTTCTGAGTGACAGTCACCTCGAAGCGAACGGCTTTACCTCTCAAATCGACGTCGGGGTGCTCCGCTGGATAGGTTAAGTGAATGGTGGCCGGCTCTCCCACTTTTAAACCGATTAATCGGTCTTCTAACCCCTCGACCGTGGTTCCACTGCCCACTTGCACGGTGTAGTCATCATCTTCCGCAAATAGCCCTAGATCTTCGTCGTCCTCGTCAGGCTCTTCCAAATAGCCTTTTAAGGCTAACACCACTTGATTACCGGAAGCCACCGGCTCATCGTCCGCTGGCACCAATTGTGCTTGCGACCTGGCCACCTGAACCATTTCTTCTTCCAATCGTTCTGGGGTAACCTCAGGAATGATGAGTTCGCTGGTCAACAAGTCATGATAGTCTCCCAGATCGATCTCGGGTTTGGTTTCTACCGCAATCACAAAGCGAAACGGTTCATCAGGCTCAATCCCCTGAGACTCGATATCAATCTGCGGTTCGGTCAGCGGCTCAACTCCGGCCATCTTTAAAGCAACCGGATATCGAACATCCACAAGGTCTTTGGCGGCTGCTTCCCAAATCACACCCACTCCGACCATGCGTTCAAAAATTGGTCGCGGCACCTTTCCGCGACGAAACCCAGGCACATTGTACTTCGTGACTACTCGCTTAAATGCCCGATCCATCGCTTGGGTGACCTCTGTCTGATCCACCGTCACCGAAATCTTGGCTACTGCGTTGGGCAATCGTTCTGTCACCACTTGCATTAAACTCAATTCCTCCTCAAAACCCTGTCAATCTATTATACCATTGCGCTCGTAACGAGTTTCAATGACTAGGTCGAGCCACTCCCGGAATCACTCGTCATCGGCTCAATGTCATAAAAGACAAGCAATGGGGCAGCTTTGCCTGCCCCCCAAAAACTGGAGCGGAAGACGGGATTTGAACCCGCGACCCTCGCCTTGGCAAGGCGATGCTCTACCACTGAGCTACTTCCGCACTAAACTTTGTGGTGCGAGGGAAGGGACTTGAACCCTTACGCCTTGCGGCACGAGATCCTAAGTCTCGCATGTCTGCCATTCCATCACCCTCGCATGGTGCGCCCGGTAGGATTTGAACCTACGACCTCCGGATTCGAAGTCCGTCACTCT
>DAHXNH010000316.1 GCA_027365485.1 Clostridiales bacterium | reverse complement strand
GTAAAAGCTCAGGGTCTCGCTCGGCTAGTGATATGCAGCAAATTTTCTCCTGGATTCAAAGAACAAACGCATTAACACCCTATTAACAGCTGCATATATCCAAACCCGTAAAACCTCAATGACAAAAAGTGCGTAAGAACCGTCGAATTGGGATCTTAGCCATACGGTGTATACCACTGACATACCGGATATACAAATGAAGGCCATGAGGACGGACCGCGGTTAATCTCTAGCGGGCCAAAAAACCGCAAAGTCCACAAATTGGTATACCTAAATAGTTACCCAAAGCGAGGGCGGCGGATGATCAGGATGGACCAGGTGCATTTATGGTAGCTCCCAGAAATCTAGGAGGATGCTATAGTGGTTAGAGAGCCTACACGGAAAGGAAGAGGTCGATGAGCCAGTATTCGGCGCTTGCTGTCAAAGTGTGGAGTGATTATGCGTTGTTTACCCAGCCGGAAATGAAAGTTGAGCGTGTTTCTTATCCGGTCATGACGCCTTCGGCTGCCCGTGGGCTGCTGGACGCGATCTTTTGGAAGCCGGAGTTCGAATGGCGGATACAAGAAATCCAGGTGTTAAAGCCGATCCGGTTTTTTTCGATAGTCCGCAACGAAGTGACCAAGGTGGCCACGGATTCGTTGACCGCCATTGGAGGATTTTATGCGGACGCCCCAGATAATCGGACACAGCGCCATGCATTGGTATTGCGCGATGTAGCCTATGTCATTGTGGCGGACATTCATCCCCGGTCTCGTGCGACCGAGAATGTGGCCAAATATCGAGCCATGTTTCGTCGCCGGGTACAACGGGGGCAGTGTTTTCAAAGGCCTTATATGGGATGCCGAGAATTCGCGGCGCATTTTGGTCGAACTCGTTCTGAGGATCGACCCATCCCGATGGATCTTGACATCGGGACGATGCTCTTTGACATGCGCTACGCTCAGACGACCCAGGATGTCACCGTGCCAATATTCTTTCAGGCTGAGGTGCGACACGGCGTGTTGCAGGTGCCAGCGAGCCTCTATCAGAGAATGGAGGTTTTCTGACATAATACTTCAGCGCTTAATTGAGTATGCAGATCGGTTGGACCCACAGCCCGTGAACTATGCCAACCGATCGGTCCATTGGGTGGCGGATCTGGATTCTAACGGTCAATGGTTGGAAACAGCGTGGGTAGCTCTGGAGAAAGGTTCCCGACATCTGGTCCCGTTCATCGAACGCCAAGGCCCTGGACTGCATCCCCTGTTGCTCTTCGATAAGGTGGACTATGCCCTCGGACGGGCTTTAGGCTCGGACAGTGAATCCGATCGGCAAAAGGCCCTTGGAAAGCATCAAGCTTTTAGACGGGTGGTCAAAGATTGTGCCGCAAAGACGGGAAATTCTGATGTTCGAGCGATCGCGACAGCATTAGACCGAGAGGACCTACCTGCTGTTCCCGATACCATGAAAGCGACGCACTGGGTGCTGTTCCGGGTCGACGGAAGATTTCCCGTCGATGCTCTGGAGCTACAAGCGTATTGGGCCAGGCGAACCACTCGAGAAACCCACGAGGGGGACTATCAATGCATCGGCTGCGGAGCGCAATGCATGCCGGTGGATCGCCATCGAGTGCCTATTTCTTTATACGGAGGGCATGCCAAAGGCACGAAGCTCATTTCGGCCAACGATCCCGCCTACTCGTCTTATGGGTTGTCAGAATCCCTCATCGCACCGACCTGTGCTGAGTGCAGTCGAAAATACGCCACAGCGCTCTGTCGTTTGATAGACTCGCCTGATCATCACGTGACCATTGGCAAACTGACCTATGTCTTTTGGACGAAAGTACCGACCCAGTCGCCTCTTAGCCTTTTGCAGAGGCCTCATCCGGACGCCGTTCGAGAAATACTTCAGCGGCAAAGCGGGGAGCATCGGCAACCTCATGGCGATGCCAATGTATTTTATGGTGCCACCTTATCCCCTAATGTCTCTCGGATAGTCGTGCGGGATTGGACGGAAACCACGGTGGGCGCGGTCCAAGATCACCTAGCGGCCTGGTTTCGAAAACAGCGGTTAACGGGCGTGGATGGCTGGGTGAGCCTCCTGGTCTTGGCATCGAGTCTTTGCTCCAGCAATAGCAAAAATATTCCCGAGGAAATTCCACCCGGCGCGACCAGCCACCTGATTGAACATGCGTTATACGGGCGTCCATTACCTCCGTCGCTTCTTCTCCAAGCCTTGGGACGCAATGTGACCGAACCCGCCGGGATTAAGTTTACGCCCGCACGTCTGTCGTTATTGAAATTGTACGTGTTGCAAACATCCCCATTTAAGGAGGATGATTTAGTGGCCCTAGAAGCACAGCGTCGGGACCCGGGGTATGTATGCGGTCGAATCCTTGCTGAATTAGAACACATTCAATCTGTGGCTAGAGGGAATGCCAATGCATCCCTGGTAGATCGATATTATGGCATCGCGTCAGCGGCACCCAACTCAGTGTTTCATGCGCTGTTGAGAACTGCACGCTATGACCTCGCCAAGATTCGACGAGAGAAGAGTGGCTTAGCGCCCACGTTGTCTGACGACCTCGAGGCGATCATGGGCCAACTTGACGAGTTTCCTCACAAATTACTGCCCCAGGAGCAAGCCCTGTTTGCCCTAGGCTACTATCACCAACGCCGGTATATTCGGGACACTGTCAAAGCCGTGGTCACAGCGAAGGAGGCTCCCTAGGATGACGGTGATTGATCGCAATCATGTTGCAAGCAATGCCGCAGTACGACACGATTTTGTGTTGTTATTCGACGTGCAGGATGGTAATCCCAATGGGGATCCCGACGCGAATAATCTACCACGGATCGACTACGATACCATGCAAGGGTTGGTGACCGATGTGGCCATCAAGCGCAAAGTCAGGGATTACGTAGCGTTGACCCGACCCGACGACCAGGCGCGCCAGATTTTCGTCAAGCATCGGGGGATTCTGACCCAACAGCAAAAACTGGCCTATGACGCGTTGGGAGTAGATTCAGCCGGAGGCACTCCCAACTCCGTGGCCGATGCCCGCACCTGGATGTGCCAGCGCTTTTACGATGTGCGCATGTTCGGAGCCGTGATGTCCACCAAAAAGTATAATGCGGGGCAAGTCCGTGGACCGGTGCAACTGACGTTTGCACGTTCATACGACCCCGTAACGCCCCAAGAGATCACGATTACTCGGGTGGCTTTAACCAATTCGGAGGATGTTAAGGGCGGACTGGAAGGCGACACACAGGCCCGCTCGGGGCAGATTGGGCGCAAAGCCTATGTGCCGTATGGCCTGTTTAGAGCCTACGGGTTTGTCAACGCCCTGTTTGCGCCCCAAACGGGCGTGGACAACGAGGACTTGGCGATTCTTTGGGAGGCCCTTGTCAATCTGTGGACGGTGGACCATTCAGCGAGTCGTGGGTTGATGGCCTGCCGAGGTCTCTATGTGTTTTCACACGCGACTGCGTTGGGGACCGCTCCTGCACAGGATTTGTTTGAGTTCATTCAGGTGCGTCGAACTGACGCCCAGATTGTTCCCAGAAACTTTACGGATTATGATGTTACCGTGGTTTCGGATCATCTACCACCCGACGTCACGCTGACACGGTTAGTCAATTAAGCCTAAACAGGACGGCCACATCCAGCATTATTGACGTAGCAAGGTATGCCCAGGTGCCGTACGAGAGGGTGGGATTTTTCAGCAGACCATCGAACCCAAGAGAATTCATGGTAGTGCCGTGGATGTCGTATCACAGGTTGCAGGAAATTCTGAGAAAACGGTTGCTCCGTAAGTTGGGCACCGTGAACGCTTGCATTTGCGTTGTCGCGCGGATGAGGATTGAAACCAGTTGGTGGTAAACTCTGATGGAGTGACAGGCTCTATAGCATCGGCTCTGCGGGGCTGATGAGGATTGAAACGGTAGCAAGTTGTGCAACCCCAGCGAAGATGGCGTCCGACCTTCGATGCGGATGTCATCTAGAATCTTCACGTCCAAATACCGAAAAGTCCGTATCGGCCTGTTTAGGCGGTACGGACTTTTTCATCTGCCTTGGTATGAGCTCTCCCGCCTCAACCCGTCAACACTCGCTGTAAAGCTCGCTTGACGGGTTGAGGCGGGGGTTTCTAAGGTCGCCCTCAGAAGTTCCTGGTTCTGTGATCACTGCGCCGCGCCGTTAGGCATCGTGCGTCTTATGGCGGATCTCCCCAGGCGTCGATTCGGACCGTTCCGACCCTAGGCAACTATGATAGCGCAATCGATTGGAAATCTCTAGCCCTTCGGGCTAACCCGCTTGACCCCCTCCTGGCTTCGCCTGGGAAGGGAAATGCGCGGGTATTATGTTCAAAAAAGAGACCCGACCATTGTCTTCAGACCGGCCTACCCCCTCCACATTTCAGAGAAAGTTTGAGATAGGCCTAGCGTTCACCTGCGTTCTAGCGTACTCTATCACTTAGTCGATCCATGAATTCCCATGTCGCATTAATTTCCCCATAGGCTGAAGAAATTAATGCCACACACCAATCCAAACAATACCGAAGGAGTGTGGTCGTTTTGTCCACGAAATATTTTAAGCTCACCCTTTTGGGGGCGGTTCTCGCGATGGGCAGTTTCATCGCCATGGGATCCTTGCCGGTGATCGCAATCTTTGCCGCTAATCCGCCGCATTTGGTCGCCTATGGCCCTACGGGCACCCTCTCCGTAGGGGCCAATGTCGCGATTACTGCTGACATGGAGGGGGCGACCGGAACACCGGTCTATCAGTTTCGAATAGGCAATCGAATCGTACAGCCCTACTCGACGACGAGCCATTTGCTAATGAAAAGTCTGGCGGCTGGCGCGTACACGGTCACCGTGCGATCCTTGAGCATGGCGCAAGATCGGCGGGGAGATTGGGACGCCTTTCGTTCCGCCGAAGTCCATTTCATGGTCGGTAGCCCTCATCTGACCGTGCAAGGGCCACCCGCCGGCGTGGCCACAAACGGAACGGCGACCGTGATCGCTCAACTCGTCGATGCTGTGGCTGTCCCGTACTACCGGTTCGTAATCAACGGCAAGACCGTGCAAGCGTATTCGACGAAGAATACGTACACGGCAAAGAATTTGAAGGCCGGCACCTACCAGGTCTTGGTCGAGTCCCTGGGGCTAGCCCAGTACCGAACCCATCAGTACAATGTCGCTCGCAAAGAGACTGTAACCTTTATCGTGCCAACGACACCCGTTCCCGTTCATCCTGCGATTCACCTGGACCAGGCCGACGTGGCAACCGGGACGGCCGACACGCTGAGGTTGAGTGGCATCTCTAACCGTGCAGCCATTGCCTGGTCGGTCATCGGTTCGAGCGCGGCCACCGGGCTGATTTCGGGTACTGGCGACACGGCTGCCTTCGTGGCCACCACTCCCGGCACGTATACCGTGCAAGCTTTAGTGGATGGCGTGACCACCACCGCGAACATCGTCGCCTACGGCCAGGCTACCGGCGTGACCGTGACCCCCGCCTCCAGTCGCGTCATTGCCGATGGCGAAGCTACCGACGTGGTGACGGTGAACGTGGTCGACACAGACGGCACTACCGTGGGCGATTTTAATGGCACGGTGAATCTCAGTGCCCAAGCCGGCGTCACTTACAGCCAAGACGGTACCACGATCCCCTCGGTTAACGGCCAAGTGGTAGTGACCGTTACCCAGGGCACCGCCACGGTGGCTGTGGGCGAAGTCGCGGTGCCGGGGATTTCCATCGCGATCACCCCAAGTGCCTTGACCAGCAGTAATGATCAATCCCTAGCCACCACCACGCCAACGTACCAAACAACTACGATCACCAGTGCGTTACAAGTGGCCACCAGCTTGAAAATCGTGGATGCTCCAACCTATCTTGACGCGAATAGCCAAGGCACCGAATCGTCCCCGATGGCCGTGGTGGTCGAAGACCAAGCAGGGTATCCCATGCTCAGCGGCACCAACAGTATTACCGTCAGTGTGTCGGGTCCCGCGACCTTGGTCAGCAGCACAAATAATCTTCTGAACCTGGCGTATACGGGAACGACTACGTCGGCTACCACTCTGAATCGATCGGCATCCTTTGAACTCGCCGACGAACCCAATCAAACGGGGTCTATCACGGTCATCGCCACCAGCCCGGGTCTCACCAGTGCAACAACTGCGATCCAAGCCGTCATTGCGGGGGTGCCTTCGCAAATGGCAGCCTCGCTATCCTCCCAAAGCTTCCAAGAAGGCAGTGCTGGCATTACATTGAATCTGCAGGCCGAGGATGCCCAAGGAGCCCCGGCCAATGACCCAATGCCTGTGTCGCTGACGGTGACCAAGCAAGGGACTACCACGCCCGCCAGCAATATCTTGGTCGATGGGACGGCCGTGACTTCGCTCACCGAAGTGACCCTTACTTCTACGGGATCCGCCGCCGTGACACTCACCGACAGTGGTTCAGGGGCCAATGCGGGAGTCTATGTGGTGACGGTCAAGCCAGCGTCTGGGGACGGGTATGGGTTCCCAACTCAGACGCTGACTCTCACGGAAACGGCCAATACGTTGGCCAAGGTAGCGTTTGTCAGCCCCCGCCAGACTATCACGGTCCCCACAACCAAGGCTACGGCCCAGTATACGTTACAATTAGAAGACCCCTATGGAAACGCCGTGAACCAAGGGGGAGTAAGCGTGGATATCTACGCCGTCGGACCATCAGTCAGCACGGCTTCAAAGATGCAATCGACGGTGAATGGCTCAGCCACCACATCGAGCACACCCTTGGTGGTCACCACCAACAACCAGGGGCAAGCGGTAGTGAGTCTCGCGGCCGAACAACCAGGAACGTCCTGGGTCTTGTACGCTACCGTGCCCGAGCAGCCAGGCATCCCGTCACCACTCTACAGTGCTCCGTCCCAGGCTATGCAAGTTTCCGCTCAGGTGGCCGCCAGCCTGACCGTGAGTCTCCAGGATGCAACCTCTGGAGCGGACTCCCAGTCTTCCAGCGCCGCAGTGGCCGGTAACACGGTCGACGCCACGGTCACCCTAAAGGACCAAGATGGCGTTCCATTGACTGGAGCCCAACTCGTCCAACTCACCATTCCCGCGGGACTGAGTGGGGCGAATCCCTCGGGGTCGGCTCGTCCGACGGATTGGACCCCCGGAAATTCCCACACGGTCACGATTACGCTCGACTTGAACGCCCAGGGGCAAGCGACCATTCCGCTTCAAGCGTGGTCCGAAGGCTCAGCCACGTTGGGGGTATCCGTACCGAGTTTGCAAACGCCGGTCAGCGGCCAGGCTTCGATCTTTGTGCAGCCAGGCACGCCAACCAACGTCCGGCTCTTTCAGAATGGCGCCCTGATCGGGAGTGCTAATCCATTGACAGTGATCGCCAACGTCCCCGTAGTGCTGAGCGTGGAATCGACCGATCTGGCGGGCAATCCCGTTCCCTCGGCCAGCGACCAAGTGGTCGCCCTGGTTGGCGATAATGGCGGACAGTTCCGTCTGACCCCCACCGGAGTCCCGATGAGCACCGTCACCATTCTGGTCGGCCAGACCTCGGTCCCGGTCTACTACGTCAACAGTATCAACGGCAACGAGATGCCATCGGCAGTACTCGACGCCTACCAGCTCGCCGTAGTGGGCCCGTCTAGCTACGCCGTTCCCAACGGAGGCACGCAAGCGATTACGGTCATGCTATCTAACGCCAACGGCGAGGTGGTCAGCGGTCAAACGGTCATGGCTTCCGTGCTCAATAACCTCGGCACGGTTACCCCATCGATCAACTCTGGGTACAATGGGGCGGCCACCTTCCTCTACACCGCCCCAACCTCTGGTTCAGGCACCGCCACGCTTGCCTTCACGGTCCCCGGCACGGTAGCCTCGGGATCCACCCTGGCCCAGGTGGTGACGATTCAATACTAAAACACCAACAGGCCGCTCTTTCCATGCTCCTACGCTCCGTGGGACTCCCCGCCTTGGTTGACCGGTCGAACGGGCGCAACCGATCCAACGACTACGGGGAGATCCGCTCACCGTGCAGACCAAATCCTGCGGGGTTTTGGCCTGCACGCCTTCTTTCACGATAGAGCCTGGGTGCGATTGACGCCAAACGTCAGCTTGGGCGTTTCCTATAGCCTTGACCCCACGTTTCGCACCCTTATCCCTAGATATTGTATCGTGCTATGATCATCAGACTACATATTGATTGGAAATATTTGAGGGGCCCCATATATTGGGCTTAATCGAAATGCTTAACCCCGATATATGGTGGTGCGAAACGTGGGTTGACTTTTTAACTTTCTATTGCCGATGGGGGTGGTCCCTCTCAAGGGAAGCAAAAAACCCAACCGCATGCTCTTAAAACGCTGGGCGACTGCGGCAGAAAGTCCGGATTTTTGACAGGGACCGCAACTGGCCCCTCGTTTGCCACGCTCCCATCAGCCACCGCAGCGGACGGCTCTCGCAGGGGACAACGCGTCACTTCATCGCGTTGCTAATGGGTCGCCGATGCATTCATCAAAATATTTTCGATCGGGCCCTTCTACCCCCCAATTGATCGTAGAACGATTCGAATCGATAAGCGAAGGGGCACCGATCCTCGAAACCCCATGTCTGGGTTCCCGAAACAATTCGGGAAAAAACTTACGGATGCAAGGAGGATTCTGCTGAAGGGTGTCGAATAGGTGTTGGAGTAACAGAGAGATAGATATCAACTATG
>DAHXNH010000310.1 GCA_027365485.1 Clostridiales bacterium | reverse complement strand
CGGCCTCCTGCACCCATTGCTGGACCCGTCGGGGGCGGAGCCCGTGACGTCGAGCGGCGGCTGTGGCGTTTTTGCAATCCAGAGCCTCCTGGATGCATTGGGCTTTTAAGGCGGGAGTCATTTGAGTCGTTTCGCTCATGGGATGTGCTCCTTTCCAGGTCTCTCCACGTTGAGGGATTCGGGCCCGAAGCCCGATCCAGAAATTTTCCAGTTTTTTGCGACGTGCGCAGGTTCGTGCTTTTTCCAAAGGTTGGATGGTTCTGAGCCAAGCAAAACCCAGGATTTGCATCCCCTTTGGGAAGTGTTGGTTCATTCCCTCGGATGCTTCCCGCATCCTGATCGTACCCCATCATCCGCAACTCTGTCGATGGTAATTTAGGGGCTTAGGAGCCCTATGCTCCACTCCACGGCGCCTTGTGGACGCCGGCTTGACACGCACTCTTTCCACGAATGACACCCCACGATGTGCAGGGATTACCACTTGCGCAGTTTGCACCGCGCATGGCTCAGCTCTATGGCGACCTTGACTATTGGCATCCCTTCGTGGAAGGGAATCGCCGAACCTTTAGGACCTTCACGCGGCAATGGGCCCGTCAAGCCGGATTTGTGCTTGACTGGGGCCTCAGTAAGCAAACCGAGGCTGCACGTGATCGCTTGTATATAGCCCGAGATAGCGCGGTGTTGGCGCGGGCGTTCCGCGGCCTCACGGAAGAGCGAGCCATGATGACCGATGACCCTGTGGAGTACGAAGCGTATGTCATGCTCCGCCGTTTCCGCCAGCATGTCTCATTGGAGACGCTGATTCTGGAATGGACGACGATGGCTCCCGACTGTGGAGCGAGGCGTCCGAGGACATCGGAGCCAGAGCGCGACTAAGAGGGTCATGACTACCGAGGGAGTGATAGCCCCGCCGGATCTTGCGGCCAATGATGTGCCAGGCCAAGGCGGCTGCGTTCTCAAGATCGACCACAGGGTAGAGGCGTTGGCGATACCGCGCGGACCCCAACCGCCCCCATGCCGTCTAGACCACCCAGTCGTTAAACAGGTCGGGCTGCACCCACACCCGATACCATCGGTAGCAGTTCTTGGCGGGAACAATCCGTGTCCCTTCCCACCAGCCTTGGTCATTCTCGTCCGTGATAGCCATAGAGCTTGTTCAGCACGGCGACCGTCGTATCATACCCAAATATCTCCCGGTAGGCGGCCATCAACTGATGTAGCGTGTGCTCCAGCAGGAAATCGCGGGTATGATCCCCCTTCGGATCCACCGTGATGCGGGCGAAGTCCGTCTCAATGTGTATTGGATCTCTTATCCTTGGCCTCCTTCTTTTTCAGGGTGGCCATCGCCTCTATTCACCCTGTTCAACGTTGAACACGCCCTAACCATGCACTAAATCAGTGAGTTTTTGTTGCAGCAGGGGAACGGCGCTGTGAGCTGTGTGCCACACCTCATCCATGTCGATCGCATCATAATGCGAAATCAGGTGCTGGCGCCGCGTGAACCAGACGTCCCAATCAATAGCCGAGAACGTGGTCCGAAGCGTCTCCGACACCCGACCCGCCGCATCACCGAGCACTTCCAATTGCCAGATCACGCTGTCTTGCAGCATCGCATCGCGAGCAAAAACCTGGGCATCGACATCTTGTAACCAGCGGGTAATTTTCTGAGCGGCTTGCTGCATTTG
Source organism: Clostridiales bacterium (assembly GCA_027365485.1). GTDB lineage: Bacteria > Bacillota > Sulfobacillia > Sulfobacillales > Sulfobacillaceae > JAMCVM01. Next base: position 3,697 of record DAHXNH010000310.1, on the reverse strand, counting down.
GCGTAGATAGCCCGCATCGCGTTCATGTGGCAGGTTCATGCGCTTCTCTCCCTTCGGTGGGGTGTTCAACGTTGAACACCTAATTGCCCCGTTCGGCCTCCCGGAGCGACATCATTGTGATATCTCCTTTCCCTGCTGAGTCTATTATGCCGCTCGAATGTACCTCCGTACACTTATCCCGCAGGTCACCGATCCCTCATCGTCCAAAATGCGTGCCATTCGCGTGTATCCATATGCATAGCAGAACCTTTTCTTTCCATTTCGCATAGGTATTTGATCCGTCAAAGCCTGAGCGTGGCGCGAGGAGTTTGGGCGGTTCCAGACTGTTCAACGTTGAACAGTCCACTGTAGCGTGCTGTTTCAACAGCGCATCCGGCTCGGCCACCAATAATTGCCGGCGAGGCTGGAACCCGTTTCCTCGTTTGTTCGGTGTTCAACGTTGAACACCTGACCAAAGGGAGAGGAGTCGCTTAAACACGCCGATCACGCACAATAAACGCTGTATATGTCAAACGGCGCAATTGGGGTGAAAGCGGCTAAGCGTTCAACGTTGAACACTTACTCGGCGATCTCATGCACGTATCCCTATAGTGTTCAACGTTGAACACCCAGCTGCGGATCCGAATTCGTTGAACTTTCTGCCGCCGAAACATGAGCAGAGCGGCGCCGTGCCGTTTCGGCCAGCGACTCCCCTTGGGCGATCAGCGTTTGAGCGACGCTCAGCAGTTCGTGCGGTGAGAGTTTGGCTTGATAGCGCTCCGCTAACTGCGCAAGATGCTGTGTCGATGCCCACACCCGGTCAAACAAGGGCGACTGATGAGATACAGGACGACCTGACGCCCCCGGCAACACCCCCTGGCCTTGAGTCATAGCTAAGGCTTCAATAAAGCGCTCCCATGCCGGGCGCTCCTTTGTAATCCAGGCTAAATAGGCATCAATCGCCCCGGGAATATGCTCCACACCCTCCCGATTCACGAGCACAGTGAAACGATTCAACCAACGGAGCGGGAGCTGGTCCGATTCCATGGCCATTCTTAGCTGCGGATCGCGGTAAATGCGGACCAGCGCAGACATCCGTCCTAAACTCTCGTGCAACTGCGTCGCGGTTTCCCGGAGAGGCCACCCGTGGCGTTCCATGAGCACGACGGCACGCCGGGCTTCATCAAAAAGACTGACTGCCGCGCGGTGGCGGTTTTCCACGTAATTGGCCACCGTTTGCGTCTGATCATCCCACGTCTGAATCACGGCGGGAATGGCGGCCCATTCGAGATAGTGGGCGGCCTGTAAGCGACGGTGACCGGAGACTACAGCATAGTGATCGTCCTCCACAATCACTATGATCGGGTGAATTAGACCCAATTGCACCATACTCTGAGCTAAAGCATTGAGCTCCTCGTCTTAGAGAATTTCTGAGCGGACATTAAACCCCTCCCGCACGGTAATGCGGTCCAAAGGAATGGTTTGAATCATCGCCCCGGGGTGTCCATCTGTATCCGTCCCAACGACCGTCTCTGTGGTAGAACTCTCCGGTACAGCGAGTGAAGGGGGGTCTCACTATCCTGCACGGAGTGTTTCTCAACGAGAGCCGCCGCTGAGCGTTCTGTGACAGTCGGATCCGGTCCAGCATATTTGGCGTTTTGGCGCATCCGTTCTTGCATCTGAGCTAATTGGTTCCGGGCATCAGGTCGTTTGGCTTGTCCCATCGGTCCAACACCTCCTCTAATAGCGTCACAAATGTATAGGCCACACGATTTTGCGGGTCGTCATCAAGAATCCTGCGCCCACGACCTTGGGCATTGACCAGACTCGCAGCAACCGGGATTTCTGTACGAAAGATCATCGTCTCCGACGTGATAGACGTCAGCAAAGCGCGAACATCGCGGCCAAACATCGTGCGCACGTCCACCACATTCGCCACTACCCCCAGCACACGCAGTGGAGGATTGAGCGCATGGTGTCGGATGTAATCAATCCGGTTGAATAATTGGCGAAACCCGATGAGGGGAAAAGGCCCCGGCGTGATCGGAATAAGAATGCGATGAGCTGCCAAGAGTGCGACACGCGCCCAAAAAGACGCCAAAGCCGGCGGACAGTCAATAATCATCCAATCGTAATCCATGGCATACGTGGTGCGTAATTGTACCGCTAAGCTCAGAGGATCCACATGCGCTTCAATAGCCTCCCATTCGTCATCTGCCATGGTGATAAAGGCGGGCAGAATGCCCAGCGTGGAAATCCTCTCATGGGGATGAATGAGGGGAGAGCTGCCATAACGCGGCAACCACGCACTCAAAGTGTGTGAGGGATCCGGAGTAATATCGAAGGCTGCCGTGCTGTTGGCTTGGTAATCCGCATCGACCAGTAGGGTACGGGCCCCCGTTAAGGCCAATGCCATGGCCAGGTTCGTGGCATTGGTGGATTTACCGACCCCGCCTTTCTAATTGGCCACCGCTAGAATGTTCATGGGCATCGGTCCTTTCCCGTTCTGCGTCTGGCAATGCGCGCTCAATCAAATACCGAATCATGTAACTCTCGGTGGGTCGCCCGGGCCAGTGCTGCGCTAATTGCTGAATGCGTTCACGTAAGTCATGCGGCAACCGTACCGCAATGCGCGACTGTGCTCCTTGTGTCATCAAGCCATCCCTCCTAGAGCGCTGCGTCGTCAATTTCCACAAAGGCAATCGGGTCCGGTAGGACCGGGGGCCATGCCTCTCCATGCTTTTTCATACTCGCGAGATAGCCGATTACTGCATCGCGCGCCATCGCCAGCGCTTCGCTCCGTGTGTCCCCTTCGGTAACACACCCGGGGAGGGCCGGCACGCGCGCAATAAAGCCGCCTTCGTCGGCCGGTTCTAAAACCACAGCAATTTTTTGCATCGTCGTCCGCCTTTCTTTTTCAAATCCGTCGAAAAGTGTCTTCGGTAACCCCTGCTTGTTTGATGATGGCCAACAGCGTCCCTTGTCGCAAATCCTGTGATCCATGAAATGGGACGACCGTTCGCTGATGCTGGGGACCGATCAGAATATAATGACTGCCGGACACGTGATCAATAGCAAACCCTAATTTTTTAAGTTTGCGCAAGACCTCACGTGCTGTCACGACATTCCCTCCCTCGCTCTCGAATAATATACCCAGTAGAGCGCTTTTTGTCAAACAAAAGGGTCTTGTTAGAAGCTAAATGGCACGCATGTGCAAGCTTAGCTTTTACGCCGATATTTGCTCTGTCGTTTGGGTGCGCCACCGTTCACGGCACGTCGCTTGCCATAACGGGCCCTGCGACGCGAGCGCTTGGTGTGCGAATGCCCCGCCTAATCGCTGGTACAGCGTCTGTTCGATTTGCGCTAAAAACTCTTGGGTGGCCGGGGTCTCTGAGGCCAGCCATTCCGTAAGACTGGCCCATTCGATGTCCTCTGCTCTTGGTGTGGAAGAGGTGTCCACAGAGGAGTTAGGGGCTTCCTCGGCCTCGGTCGCGACCCGGTAGCAAATGGTGGGGGCCGTTTTCTTGGTCATCCAGGTTGGTGGGGTCTGCCAATTTTGTTTCACCGCGGTATAGATCCATGCGGCGGGATGTTGGGGCCGGGCGGGATGGTTGGGCGGACAGGCCTGGTTGTTGGCGCTAACTGGTTTTGTCATCACTTCCACTAACTCTCGTGCCATCAGATATCCCACTGATCAGAGCCAGACGTAAAGTCGAGA
>DAHXNH010000301.1 GCA_027365485.1 Clostridiales bacterium | reverse complement strand
GGCCGATTATGAAACGACTCGACGAGGCCCACTATGAAGGCTATCTCTCCCTCGAATTTGAGGGCGATGGGGATGAACGCGAAGGCGTCGAGCGCTCGATGGCGGCGCTACATGCGCTGCTTTTGCCGTAAGGTGCTGACTGGCGAAGAAGGCCTTAGCCCCGGAACGCAGAAAATCGTCCGGGGCATCGCTATCTGCCGTCCAGGGCTCATGACCTCGTTTTGAGTGGTGTTTCCAATCCATCGGCCCCCCTCGCAAATTGCCCGTGCCCGAGGAATGCTGAAGGACAAAAAGAATTTTTGCTTAGTCGGCCTTCCATGCGGACACACGAGGGCCCCTAAAACTATGTGTCCAACCTGATCTGGCAACGACGCTCCAACCCAGGAAAAACGCTATCCGTTGAAGCCGTGGGTTTTGGACGGCACGAACCAGGATTCCATCAGCCCTCAGAGCTCCCGGCGAGCCTCGCCCATCTCATGACTCAGACGGTGGGGATTCCGATCGATGGCCGAGGACGCCCCCGCCCCTGGCTCGGAGAAAACGATCGGCCGAACGATACACCCACCCTGCTCTCTGCTTGGATAACCTCTCAGATCAAGCTTCCCCATAATCAGAGGCCACCCTAGCCGCAATGCAACCCCACCGCGACTGGCTGGGGTTGGCGTTGGGTGGCCCGTTACCATCGGTCGGGGCGTTTGGCGGGGACCGGCCCCTCAACCGCAGAGGATGTTGCGCTCGAGTTCTTGCCTACCCCGGCCCTCTTTTAGGCACCGACATTTCAAGACTTTCCGCGAACGCCAAGCGCTCCATCCATGCGATGATCGAGTCGCCGAGCCAAGCCTAAGTGAATGGCCTGAAATTCTTTAGCCTGGGCAAAGACACGAGCCACTTCCGCGATGGGGTGGTCGTCGAGCCAAGTGATCGCGCGCGGTCCCACATCGGTCGAGATCATCCATCCTAATGGCTGCACCAAATACTGCAACATCGACGGCGGATATTTTTCCACAATGTCAGGCCACGACTGTTCCACCACGGACCACGCTGCTTCCTGAGCGTGACGATTAATCAGCGCCCGAGACATCGCTAACATCGCATGCTGCATCTTGACTTCGTTCGAGCGATAAAGTGCTAGCGTGCGACTCACCGCTTCGGGCTGGATAAAGTCGGCCAGAGCATACAGATAGCGAGTCTCATCTTGCGGAGTGGATGCCGATTTAAAGTGACGATAGATCATGTCCCACTCCGCCATGCCCCCTGAATGCGCGACCACTTCCACCACCGCCGATAGAAGGTCGGGTAAAATTGTCTCACTCCCGTTAAAATGCGCCATCAAGCGCCGATGGGACTCGGCTATCATCCCCGAGTCGGCTCCGATGGTGCCCATAAGCCGTACCAAAAGGGCTCTAAGCCGGCCGCGGCGAACATCCTCCCCGTCTTGGCGACTCCAGCCGACTTCGGCAAACACGGGTTTGGCAATCTCGGCAATCAATGCGTGCAAAACGACGCGCTCTTCCTCGCTGGCTATTTGATCGAGCAAGCTCAACTGACGGTAGAGTGCGCTCCATACGTCGGGATCATACTCTTCGCCAAAGCGCCGCCACAAGTGGACCGCCTGTTCTAAGGGAATCTGATCGGCAAGTACGCCAGCCCAGGCGTCGTCCACCAAACCGATGCGTTCCAACGCCGTCATTTCGGCAAATGACGGGACCAATCGCTCCCACAACCGGCGGTCGTACGCCACCCGGTAAAATCCCCATCCTCCTTGATTCACCTTGACCCAGAGCACGTCGGAGGGCAAATCAATCCCCGCCGGATCATCTCCTAGCAGCACCCGAACCGTTTCACTCGATCCCTGGGAGGACAGGATTTCAATGACCACGGGGACCTGCCATGTCCCCTCCCCCTCTCCCAAATAGCGAAAGGGTTTTTGTTGCAGCGTTAATCGGTTCGATGCACTATCCCAGCCCGCGTGAACCAAAGGATATCCTGGTTGCACGACCCACGAATCCATCACCGCCCTTACTGGTTGCCCGGAGGCATCTTCCAACGCGTCCCACAGATCGGCAGTTTCCGTGTTGGCATAGCGATGCCGCCTAAGGTACGTCCCAATGCCTTTTCGGAAGGTTTCGGAACCTAGATATTGCTCCATGGCGCGCAAAATCGCCCCGCCTTTTTGATAGGTGAGAACATCAAACATTGCGGATGCTTCACTCGGTCGCCCGACTGGGAATTCGACCGGGCGCGTAGACGCTAGGCCGTCCACGGAGAGAGCGTAGGCCCGCCCAGGGCCAAAGGTCGTCCACACGTCCCATTCCGGATGCAATGCATCCGTTGCCAGGAGTTCCATAAACGTTGCAAACGCCTCATTCAGCCACAGCCCATTCCACCATCGCATCGTGACTAAATCGCCAAACCACATGTGCGCCGTCTCATGAGCAATGACTGTCACCACTCGCATCTGTTCCATGGGTGACGACCGTTGGCGATCGACCAAAAGGGCCTCTTCCCGATAGGTGATGCATCCTAGATTTTCCATCGCCCCTGCGGCAAACTCGGGGATGGCGACGTGATCCATTTTTTCGGCTGGGCAAGGCAGGCCAAAGTACTCTTGAAAAAAGTCGAGCACCGCCACTGAAGCCTCTTGGGCCACGTCTGTCAGATGGCTCAATTCTGGACGAGCAACAATTCGCACGGGAACCTGACCTACCATTTCGGGCGAGGTGAGGACGAAGTGGCCCACGACAAGGGCCACCAGATAGGTGGACATAGGCATGGTCTCAGCAAAAATCACCCGGCGCTTGCCTGAACGGTCGATCTCGCTCGATATTTCAGGCCCATTAGAAAGCGCGGTGAGATCCGGGTCGACCACTAAAGTGATAGCAAATACCGCTTTGAAGTCCGGTTCATCCCATCCGGGGAACACTCGCCGCGCATCGGTGGACTCGCATTGAGTCGACGCTATCACCGACTGAGTGCCATCCCCGAGATCCACGGTGGTCCGGTAAAATCCGCGCAAGTCTTCACCCAAGGTCCCTGCAAACCGCATCGACAAGGTCCAAAGCCCGCGTTCAATGGGCACGGGCCAAGCCAGGACCACCTCTTCCTCTTCACCTCGATACGTCACTGCCGCCGCCGCCAAAGCTTGATCGTCGCCAGCCAAGGTAACATCTTCAATGCGGAGTCCCGCCGCGTTTAATACAAACTCGCTGACCGGTTCGATCACTTCTATCTGAATCGACGCGGTCCCCGAAAAATGTTTGGCCGTCAAATCCGGGGTAAATTCCAACGCATAGCGCCTCGGCACCACAGTTCTCGGCAACCGATATGAAGGACGCTGGTCCATCGTATCCCTCCTAATATTCATACGTCTGAGTGCCAACCGATCTCCTCGGAAAGCTCCGTATGCTGGCCCGGAGCTTTTATCCCGGCATGAACCGCACCGGGGCGGGGGGATAAAATCAGGCAAGGTGCTACTCCTACCAATCCAGTCTCCATCATTATGCCTCAAAATTACGGAGATCCGCGACGAAAGGACCTCTGTTGTCAATCCCTCCGGACGCTATGGTCCGGCGGCTGTGATCGACGAGCGGGTTCCCCAAAGTTCGTTGAGCTGTTCCAGCAACCAAAAAAGCTCAAACAGAAATGAGCAGGGGTTAGACTTTCACTAACAAGCACGATTTGCGACACGAGGGTCCACAGATGGAGTGGGCGCGTAGATTGGAGGCCTGGATTCTCTCAGGTGCGCACCCCAGGTTTGTGCTCAACAACCTGACCTCGCCTTGACGTGCGGTGCCGGTAACGGTGCGGTGCGAAGCTCAGGGACACTGCCAAAGGGACCTGGTACCATCCCAGGTCTACGG
>DAHXNH010000299.1 GCA_027365485.1 Clostridiales bacterium | reverse complement strand
CTCGCAGGACTTTGGCACAGCATCTAAAAGCCGAACGGCTTTGGGCCAAAACGGCGAAGGACTTTGAACGTCAGCGACGGCGATAATCCTTGGCTTGAATATTTCTACTATTATTCGATCTTTTGGGGAAAATCGGTCATTTACTAAAACCTGGGAAGAACTTTCGGTTGATACTGTCCGCGCCTTGGCTATCGATGCTGTGGAGAAGGCGCCTTCGGGCCATTCCGAATTGCCGATAGGGTCCGCACCGATAGCTTATGAAGTATCTATCATACGGATTATGAGTCGACTCGCAAGCAACTGGCCTTGCCTGGATTGGAGATCGCTGAAGAAGGGAGACAGTAACCATGAGGGCACAAGAGCTGTCAGTACGGCGCAGGCGCCCGCAGGCGCCGGTCGCGGATGGTGTCGACGAGGTGGTGGACGCCCGCCTCGACCTTCCTGGTTCGAGCAGCGTCTGCCGGCGTGCCGCGAATTGCCTTCCTGTCAGGCGGATGATCTTGTGAATGGGCCACGTCTCGCTTAAATGCTATGCATCGCAGCTGGCTGGAAAGCAATCCTCGGGTTATGCCTGTCTCTTATTCCCTGGGAAAGGCGCAACAGTGCTGCACGCCTTGGGAGATACAATGCCGCGCTGGAAACTGACACAAAAAGGAGAATCACATGACAACGAACATACCGTGGTATCCGCTGAAATTCGAACCCCTCTACGAGTATCGGATTTGGGGCGGCAGACGCCTGAGCAAGCACCTGTCCGCACCTCTGCCTGGCGATGACGACCCGATCGGCGAAGCATGGCTGCTGAGCGATCGCGATGACCACCCCAGTCGCGTGGCCAATGGACCGTTCAAGGGATGGACTATCGAGCAACTGCTTAAGGAATCGCCGGAGCAGTTGCTGGGGAAACTGGTCTCGCGCTTTCGCCGCTTTCCCTTGCTGCTGAAGTTCCTGGACGCGCGCGACCTGCTCTCAGTCCAGGTGCATCCTTCCGATGGGCAAACAGATTTCGTGCCAGCGGGTGAACGGGGTAAGACCGAAGCGTGGGTCGTGCTAGAAGCGGGGGCGAAAAGCCGTGTTTATGCGGGTGTGAAGGAAGGCGTCACCCGAGACGATCTATTGTTGGCACTCGCGAATAAGAGTGTGGCGGATCATCTGGCCAGCTTCTCGCCGCTGCCCGGCGACGCCGTCTTTCTGCCCGCCGGAATCGTGCACTCGTTGGGCGATCTTGTGGTGTTTGAAGTGCAGGAGAACAGCGATGTGACCTTTCGTCTGTATGACTGGGATCGTATCGACGCCAAGACGAGCAAGCCCCGCGATTTGCAAATTGAACAGGCGATGGCCTGCCTCGATTTCGCGCAAACCAATGTCGGTCCGGTGACGCCGGTGATTGAGGCCAAAGCGCCAGTGTTGCGAGAGCGAATCTTTGACTGTGAACATTTCGTATTGTGGCGACTCTGCGGAGAATTGCTGTTTAAGGTCGGTGCGGTGGGTGTCCCTCGCGTCCTGGTCTGCCTCGATGGAGAGGGCGAGTTGGAGCACCATGGAGGCGTTTATGCCGTCAGCAAAGGCGACGTGTGGCTTTTGCCGGCGGTGCTCGGCTTGTGTTCTTTTCAACCACACGGCGCCGTCTGCCTGTTAGAAATTGGTGTGCCGGAAGTTATCTAACGCAAGGGGGAAATACAGAAGTGAAAAAACTGATGGTGTTTGATCTGGACGGGACACTTGCGGCAAGCAAATCATCGCTGGATGTGGAGATGTCAACCCTTCTCAGCGCACTGCTTGGCGTGGCCAAGGTGGCTGTGATTTCCGGAGGCGACTGGCCGCAATTCGTAAAACAACTCCTATCCATGCTTCCTGACGATGAACGTCTGAACAATCTTTCTCTCTTGCCTGCAACTGGAACCAAGTTCTACTCGTATCGTTCAGGGTGGGAAAAACTCTATTCGGAAGATTACACTCCGGAGCAAAAAGAGAAGATTGTCAGTGCACTGAAGAATGCCATGGCGAAATCGGATTTCAAGGTCGCTCAGGTGTGGGGAGAACAGGTGGAGGATCGTGGAAGTCAGATTACTTTTTCCGCGTTGGGTCAGCAAGCCCCGATCGATGAAAAGCAAGCGTGGGATCCGGATTTTGTCAAACGGAAGAAGATCAAAGCAATTCTTGACACGACGCTCCCGGAGTTTTCGGTACGCATGGGAGGAACCACGTCGATTGATATCACTAAGCCAGGTGTTGACAAAGCCTATGGGATTAAAAAACTTCAGGACATCCTTGACATTACCATTAAAGAAATGGTGTTTATCGGAGATGCCCTGTTTCCAGGGGGGAATGACTATGCAGCGAAAGACACTGGCGTGGTGACGATCAAAGTGAGAGATTTCAATGAGACGAAACGAGTGATCGAAGCCATCGTCGCCTGTTTGGATGGTGATCCGTACACGAAACGAAGGGTGGAGGCGAGTCGATGAATGAATTTCAATTACAGCGTATTGGGGTGGTGATGGAACCGGAGCCAGGCAATCCTTTAGAGGTTGAGGGCGTCTTGAATCCGGCGGCTGCACGGGGGCCTGATGGAGAGCTTTACCTATTTCCGCGACTGGTTGCACGAGGCAATTATTCGCGCATCGGCATTGCGCGAGTGCAATTCAATGCGACTGGCAACCCGGTTGGCGTCGAACGTTTGGGTATTGCGCTGGAGCCGGAAGCGGATTACGAGCTGGGTGAGGACGGGCGCGGAGGCTGCGAAGATCCGCGAATCACGTTCGTTGAACCGCTCCAGCACTACGTGATGACTTATGTAGCGCTTTCTCCCATCGGCCCCCGGATTGCTTTGGCCATATCAAAAGACCTATGGCACTGGAGACGCCTGGGACTCGCGCACTTCGGACCCCAAAACGGCATTGAGTTCGACCATTTGGACAACAAAGACGCCAGCGTTTTTCCGGTCGCGGTTCCCAATCCATCAGGACAACCGGAGTTGGCCATTCTACATCGGCCTCACTTCCCTGGAACTCGTCCGGAAGAAACCGTAAAGCATTCCTCGAAGCGGACACTGGATCTCCATCGGGAAAGTATCTGGATTTCCTACAGCCCCATTTCTCAAGAAGGCGCTGAGCCATTCCAACTCGCTCCGTTTACCTCTCATCACCGACTGGCGAGTCCAGTATCCGCGTGGGAACGGCTCAAAATCGGGGGAGGCACACCGCCCATCATGACGCGCCACGGTTGGCTGATTATTTACCACGGAGTGAGCGATGAATCGGAGTCGGGCGATGAAGGACAACACAGGCTTTGCTACTCGGCGGGCGCGATGGTACTCACCAAGGAGCATCCGCGTTTTGTCCGTTATCGTTCGCCGGAGCCAGTGCTGACGCCAATGTTGCCGCAAGAGCGCAGTGGAACCGTCGCCAACGTCGTGTTTCCCACCGGAATCGACCGGCGCGTCGATGACGATTCACCGAATCGCTACGATATTTATTATGGGATGGCCGATAACCGGATCGGCGTAGCGTGCCTTGAGATGCCGAGTGTACTATCGCCGGGTGCACCTGCCGATCGACCTGGAGCCAAAGTCTAAATTTTCGTTACTCTCATGAGATATGCAAATCCCATGGGGAAAATCGAAGGCGCGGTCGGCAGGCACCTTCCCCTCGAATCTTCCATCAGCGCTCGAGTCAGCGTGTTAGCTCGGATCTGTCGACGGCCGATACGGATGTCCCTCGAACGCCCGGCGTAGATGTTCCCAAACGGAGATGTAGTGTTTCTTGAGGGTGAAAATGTATCTCCGAATACGAAAGAATATGTCGGCACCGTTCGGGCTACGGAAGCTGCCCGAGATTTTCTCACGGATTTTGATCATACGATATCCTGGTCACCAGGTAGCCCGAACCCCTTACGGGGCTCGGGCCCCCTCAGAGCCGGACGTGCACGTTTCCGCGCATCCGGCTCAAGCAAGTGGTATCCTCGGTAGCATGGCGTGATGCCTGGCTACGAGACAGTGAAGATTCGTTGACGCAGACGCTGTACAGCAGTAAGCATTCGGGAAGAATGGTCACTGCGTCCTCGGGTCCGTTCACTCGGGCCGCAGAGCGGTGCGAGTGTCTAACTTATCCCTTGGTTCGAGCCCCTGACATCCCGAGATCATCCTTTTCATCCACCTGTCCCACGTCAGCTCCCTTTCAGGTCGGACCGAGGTCCGTATCCGGCCAGTTGCCCAAACACCTCGACGGAGGGTCAAGGCGCTCCGTTCCTCCCTTTCGGTTGACGATGCCTCAGCGCCACTATGCCCGAATTCCTGCAACCTCTCTAAAATTCCGTACGGCCGGTTTGTCGGGATAGAAATCAGGCGCACAGCCATGAGGCCCACGGGGACGTCCTGCATTGCCACAGACGACGAGGTTGCAGGAAACCTGCCGTCGGCTCTTCTTTATCCTTCGTACCATTGAAGTCTCTCGGCCGCTCCC
>DAHXNH010000297.1 GCA_027365485.1 Clostridiales bacterium | reverse complement strand
CATTCAAACGCTCAATTGACTGCCCGAGGCTGGAACCGGAGGATTGCTGTGCGTCACACGGCAGTAAGTTCGAGACATTGGTTCCAAGTAGGTTGCCGTAAAAATGCGTCACCGGCCGCGTGGGCTGCCGCGAGAGAATCGAAACAAGCCAAGGTCGCATCGGGGGTAGATAACCAAGCGCGGATCCATCCGTCGCGTGCGGGAATCTCATGTTCGATTTGGATTAACCATTGGTGGCGCATAAGGGACCACCAAGCTTTCACGGACCAAGTGGGGAGATGAACGACACCGGTGGGTTCTGTGGCCAACGAAGGGATGGAAGCGGACATGGACAATGATCACTCCTGACAATAGGGATGGTTAAACAGCGGGGTCTATTGGGAGACCAACAATGGCTTTCAGATGATGTTGTCCACGGGCGAAGGTTGCCCCCACCCGATGGTTTCCATCCCATACGTATCCGATGCCATCGCTTAGAACCACCACAATAGGGTCGACGATGTCACCTACGAGCATATCGGCGTACGCGTCCTCACGGCCATCTTCGTCGGCCCACTGGCACTCCTGCTCAAACCAAGGGATCCAGTCCTCAGCGGATCCTGTGCAGGAGAGATCAAATTGTGGGTCGTACGTCCAGTGTGCGTTCTGGGGAGAACAGTGGCCTGGATTGCCCGGTGGAAACTGATCGCTCCATTCGCTGGCGATATTGCGCAATTCGTGTTCGGAGGCTGTGGCCGGGTTCCATGGGTCCCGTGTCGTCATGATACGGTCTCCTATTCTTTTGGTACAACAATTGAAGCAAACGACAACGGGAACACAAGCCGGATTTTCTTGGCCAAATCGCGAGAAGAGCGACTCTAAAACGTTCAAATCGTTGTGCAGAGAAGGTATTTCCATCACAATCGTCTGAGGGGGACGACCGATGGAATAGGTGGAGAGACGGAAATGAATCAATTTGGGTACCAGGTTACGTGAGTGGAAGACTCCCCGGCCTGACCGTGTCCTTGGCGGAGTCCAAGGAAGGCTGAGGCTTCCACGGAATGAAATACGCTGTAAACTCTCATGCTTTAGTGGCGGGAACATTAATTAAATGAAAGTTTAGGGGACTCTGAGTTGAATACGCCACCCGTGCATTCTCGTTCCCAGGCGAAGCCGTCTTGGAGCATGGTGATGACCTGGGTGGCCCAAGAACGCATGCGATTCCGGTCTTTCATGACGGGGGTGTGTGGGTTTCGGAAGGGGGTTCACTTGCGGCATGCGCTTTCAGCTGTTCTTGGCGTTTTTTCTGCCATAACGCATGCAACGCCGCAGATGCAGCGTCCCGATCGGCTGCGGTGTGAATGCGCCGGCCGTACTGCAACAGGGTTTTGACGCGGAGGCCCGAATAGCGTCCTTTGGGCAAGCGGTCCCACCAGACGACCACCCGTTGATGCCCCTGGCCGTGGGGATCCTCCCAGCGTCTACCGCGATACAGTGGATAATTTTGCGTTGTTTGCGCTTCCCTGGGACTTTAAATTCCCATTCGTCACCCTTGCGCGGAATAGTCATGGTAGTTTCCTCCTCTTCTTTCTCTTCTTTCTCAACAGTTTTCTGATAAGATTTGGGTGTGGCTCTTCTGGAGGGATGCATTAACGAACGATAGTTCTTGTTGTTAGAGTGCCAAAGGTGTGGGATGGTGCCATCGCGTTGCCGAAGACCGATCCGGATTCTGCGTGACGACCACCCAGCCAGCCCCTCAGAAGCATGAAGCAGTTCCCAACAACGCGCCGCTTGGCCATCGCTGAAACCCCTCACTCCGCTCGAATCTGTTCCAAATCCGGGCACCACGGCGGCGACGGGACCGAAGTTCATCGATCCATCGGGGCCCCCATGCCTCCGAGACATCCCGAAGTGAGGGCTCCAGGCGGCCAATCTGACTTCCACGGGGGCCGATGGGAATGTGCCACCGGAACACGCCATCGCAACAGATCGACAGGCCATTCCACCCTCTTCTTCCTCGTGTGATTGCAGTATAGGCGGTATGATGGAATTAGCTCAATGGTTCGCCATATACCGCGTGATTACTATCCATTAGTATGCCGATCGCTACAAAACACGTCCCTCTAGAAGAGCCACACCCAACTGGTTTTGTCATCACTTCGACTAACTTTCGTGTCATCAGATACACAACCGATGAGCGAAAGACGTAAAGCCTAGATCAGCCCAAGGGACTGGGATTCGCTGATTGACGCACCACCAGTATTCGCTGTACAGCTCACCAGAACACCCACGGCCTACGCCCATCAGCGAATACTGGGAATCCCATTGGGGGAGTTCCCCGACCACCGGTGCATCCTCGGAAATAGGCTAGAACTGAGGACCACTGACTTAGCTAAACCAAAGACAAAAGGAGTTAGCCATAACAGATTAGGCGTAAGAATTTTCTCGACGATCAAGGCGGAGGATATTGACTTGTCGCGCACACGCGCTCGGGGCATCCAGGATCTCAGAGCCTATCTGCAGTATGCCGAGCACGGAACTTTGGATCGAGGACCCTCAAGAGACGCATTTTCTGCGGCACGCCATCCGATTGAAGACAATCTGGTGAGCGCCTTGGAAGAACGGGGATGGTCCTGTCGTCGACACATTGGAGCTTCGGACCATCGGGTCGATGTGGGGGTCGTGGATCCTCGTAACCCAGCTCGTTTTATTTTGGGCATCGAAAGTGACGGCACCAGCTATCGTTCCTTGCCTTCCGCCCGGGACCGCGATCGGCTACATCAGCGTGTCTTGACCGATTTGGGATGGGAGTTGGAACGCGTTTGGTCAATCGATTGGCTGACCAATCCTGGTCGCGAGGTTGAACGCATCGAACGCCGCCTGAGAGAACGTGAGTCATTAGATTAACCAACGGCAACGGTAGAATGGAACGACGACCGGGGCCGGCAAGGTGAGTGGTTGGCACGGTAAATGTGCACTACGCTCTGGATTCGGTACCATATTCGTAGGATCGTAATCTTGGAACGGATGACGGTGCCCCAGTTAACCAGATTGTCGGAGGGCACAGGGGTATCAAAACGCGACTGCATTAAATGCGCGACATGACCTTCGACAAAGATCCACCCGAAATTCGGACCAAAAATGGCCGTGTGCGAGAACCAGATTCGAAAACTCTGTCGATGGTAATTTAGGGGCATAGGAGCCGCTTGACGGCCAGCACCGCGCGAATTTGCTGCGCCTCGGCTTCGCTTAAAGCTCCCAGGGAACACAGCACCCGATGTTTGACCCGTCCCGCCTCCCGGACGGATTCCACCAATTTGTAGTGGGTATAGGTCTTTCCACGAATTGTCGTGGAGGTTTTGGTCAAAAACATGGCGGCTTCCCATCTTCGAGGTATCGACAGCAGATCCAGCCACGGCCAGCCTCCGAACGTTCCGCGATGCGACGCACTAAGGTCATGGGACAGTCCTCCCATTGAGATGTGTCCTTAGGGGGCTCATTCTCAAACACGATGATCCTTGTAGAGATCGGAGGCGAGGGATAAGCTGCTCAACGCATACAATGTGCTCACCGGGGGCCATCTTGCGGGTGCCATCATCCTCTTTGAGAATGAGCTCCTTAGGGTAGCGCACCTTGGCGGAAAGATCCAGCCCCTGTTTGGGGATCCGCTACGCCCGCCGCGAGTTGACATCGCTATCCGAGATACGCTATCCTCAATGACGTTGCACTGAAGATCGAACATCCTCCTTTTGATTGCGCAGGCTCGAATCCGTTAGTAGCTACATCAAAAACATCCAAGTCCCTACGTGGTCTGGGATTGTTGTGTTTTAATTAGTGACTACATTTCGGGCCATCGGCCCTGAAGCCCGTACCATTACGCCATTTAGAAATAAACGGTGCCAAATGTGGGTTATATCGCACGCGGGCATCGTCCGCCAACCATTGCTGGATGGTGTGTTTGAACGAGTCGTGGTTCGACGCCTGTACGGGCGTCTGGGGCAACGATTCCGAATAAGCCGCTTGCTGCACCTACTGGCGCACCGTCTTGCGGTTGACCTTGAATTCCTTCGCAATGGCACTAATGCTCCAAGCTTCGGCAATTAATCGGCCCATCCGCTGTTCCTATTTCATCGACTTCAAATCCCAATCCTCCTTATGATGATGGAACCGTGTCCACCATACTCAAGGAAGCAGATCACTCTCAAGCGTTCTTGCTGAAAGTGGGGAATTCTGGCGCTGAAACTTTCCTTTTCGATGGCTCATCCGCACTTTTGATGTGACTTCTCTGGAATTGTCGAATCACCGCCACGGTGGGTCATGGCCGCGATACTCGTGGTCAGATAGCGATTGGGACAGAGCGAAGCTGCCGACGACGGATGGCCACATCCCCAGCGATGGTGACCGATTCGACGGGGTCCATCAGCTCAATAGAATACGTTTCCGTAAAAGATCAAAGCATACATTATGCGTTTCAAGCGCTTGATTTGGTTGTTGAACCCTTCTACGATCCTTTGACTCCAGATGACCACGCATCCGTTCCGCACAGGCTGTTCGTCATGGCGAATGCCCGCCGCAAGCCGCACCAGTTCGGGAATCTTGGTTGCTTCCGCGGCGGCCAGCCACGCCGTGAGTGCCTCACCGCGGCGGTAGTGGATGGGTGAGCGTGTAGACCCGTTGGCATTCGGGATCGGTCAAGATCAGACTCAAGGGCCCCGTAGTCGTTCGAGTGAAGTGGTCCCATCGGCTCAGATACCAGGCCGCGACTTGCCGGGGCTTCGGTCGGCGGGGGGGGGAGGGCCGAATCCACGGTGGGATGTCGACGGTAGCCGCGTCACCCAGCGCTGCTGTCAAGGCCGGTTTGAAAGTCTCCAAAATGGCCGGTGACACTTCGTCAAAACGGCCGGTGACACTTCGTCACAATAGCCGGGATCATTTCGTCAAAACGATCGATGGGATGACCCTGGTGATGAGATATCGATGAACTGCGATTGGCCGAAGTCAACCTAAAGTGGAGGAACAGCCGTATCAGGGAGTCGTGAGCGGATTTTGATCGCTGGAGCATTGAGGCAGGCCGGGCTCCCATTCAATCGCCGGAACGGCAGCCCGGCCAGGGTCACTCAGTGACCCTCTACCAGGGTAGCACTGCACAAAAGAGGGCAGCCTGGCGTGGCAATGGGAACTCGGCCAAGGGCACTCAGTGACCCTCTACCAGGGTAGCACTGCACAAAAGAGGCGGCCTGGCGTGGCAATGGGAACTCGGCCAAGGTCACTCAGTGACCCTCTACCAGGGTAGCACTGCACAAAAGAGGGCGGCCTGGCTTGGCAATGGGAGCTCGGCCAATGCCACTCAGTGATCCTCTACCCCCGGAGAGTCGAATGGGATAGTTTGGCGGCTCCGCGAGAGGTCTTCGTACGCGAGAACGAGGTCACTGAGTGACCTCGTTCTCCGAAAGGAACCCTGAAGATAGACGGCGTGACCTCGGGTCGAACGCAGGATCCGAGGGGTGGGACGACTTAGTCGCCCCGAGCGCGCCAGTTGCGTAACACGAGGGCTGCGAGATGGAGGGCTTGGCGCTCCATCCGATCCAACGCCGGACCGGTTTCACTCCATGCCTCCAGTTGCCATTCGACGGTGGCCCACGTCAAAGCCGTCGGGTTCAACGGCGGGGTTCCCCGAGGCCCCGTAGCCACGGCCTGATTAATGGCGTCCCAATCGATGAGCACCGTCGGAAATCGGGCCGTAATGTGATCCCGGCGATGGGACGGTACCGTGTACTCGGCTCCAAGACTGCCCAGGTACTGTTGATGCGAGTGCCCGTCCTCCCAGACGGTCGCCATCAGTTGCGCGGTGTCACCGCGCCAACGAATCCACGCCATGGCCTGGGCCCCCCTCACCTTGGCGAGGAGGGGCTGTTGGGCCCGATGGGCCCAACAGATGTCCGGCTCGCTTCTTTTCTCGGAGCCGATAGGATTCGCCCCGAATGTTGACCACCGTGGAATGATGCAACAAGCGATCCAGAATGGCCGTCGCCAGGACGGCATCGCCCAACACCTCGCCCCATTCACTAAAGCCTTTGTTGGACGTCAGCGCCAGACTGCCATGTTCGTACCGGGCCGCGACCAAACGAAAAAACAAGGTGGCCTCCAGACGCTCCATCGGCAAGTAGCCCATTTCATCCACGCACAAGAGTTTGTAGCGCGAGTACACGGCCAAACGCTGCGGGAAGCGATTCTCTTGCCAGGCCTTGCGCAAATCGGCGACGAGATCCTGAATGGTCACGAAGTAGACCGAGGCCCGAACCTGAATGGCCGCCATCGCCATCGCCACCACGAGATTGGTTTTCCCCACCCCCGGAGGGCCCAGGAATATCACATTGGCCGACTCGTCGACCCAATGCAGTCCCGCCAGTTCCCGAATTTGCCGCTCATCAATGCTGGGTTGAAAGGCAAAATCGAAGGTCTCGAGGGTTTTGCGAAACGGCAAGTGCGCCATCTGAATGCGCGAAGTGACATAGCGTTGTTGCCGGGCATCCGCTTCGGTCTGCAACAACTCGGTGAAGTAGGTGGTATAGGGCTGCTGTTGAGACGCCGCGTGTTCGGCCCGAGCTTCGGCCAACCGGGCGACTTCCGCTAACCCCAAGCGATCACATAAATCGTCGAGCACGGGGTGACTCATGGCTGGACCACCGCCTCATAGGCGGCGAGGGGACGCGTTTCGACTTCGGTGGCGGCTACCGCATAGTGGGTGCCTCGCGAGGAGGCGGCTGGACGCGTCCGGGGCGATTCCGCCGGCATCGGTCCAGGATTGCCGACGACGGCATGGTCCGTAGTGGGGGCGGTATATTCTTGCAGCACGTGGTCTCCGTGTCGAATGACGATCCCCCCGCCCGGTCGCCTTTGCACGAGGACCTCCTGCCCAATCCAGGCATAGCCGACGGCCCAGGCATGGCCTTCCCATCGCACGTACCCATCGGCATAGACGGATCGGAGCATTTCCTCGCCGTACCAAAACGGGCGATCTTGCCAGGGGGTCCCGGCGGCCACATCGTCCGACCGGCGATCGATGGGCCGAAGATGCAGCGTCGCGTGGAGGCGCACATCCGCCACGGTGGCCACCCAGTGGGCCACCTGGCGATTGAGATCGGCCAGATCGACGATCTGGCGCACCCGGGGCCAAAAGTTTCCGCGAATATACCGGATCGGACGTTCGACCTTGCCTTTGGTCTGGGGTCGATAGGGCTCCGCGACATGGGGCTCGATCCCATGAAAGCGCATAAAATCGAGGAAGCGAGGATGCCATTCGACGGGGCCTTGGGGAGGATGGGCGATGACCATGGGCTTCATGTTGTCCGACAAGAGTTCGTGGGGGAGACTACCGAAGTAGGCAAAGGCCCGTTCTAAGCACCCAAACAAGGTATCCTGGCGCCCATCGTGGACAAATTCAATATAGAGACACCGGGAATAGCTTAGGGTGAGCACAAAGATCCAAAGGGGGCGTTTGGTGCCATCGGGATAGGTGAGGGTCCCAAATTTGGCCCAGTCACACTGGGCCTGGCGCCCCGCCGGGGTTTCATAGCGGCGAACCGGATCGACGGGCACCGGGACTCGGAGAGGCTGCACAAAGGCTTTCAAAATACTCCGGCCGCCGGCATAGCCTTGCTCGCAGACCTCATCGAACAGCACCGACGTATTGCCGCAGCCGTTTTGCACCCGGTCTAGGATATACTCTTTGTAGGGATCGAGCAGACTGGGTTGAGGGGATCGGGTGGGTGGGCTAATCCGCACCGCCTCCTCGCCCAGGGCTTTCACCTTGCGAATGGTATCACGGGCGTACCCCGTTTCTTGATGGATTTGCGTGATCGTCTTGCCCCGCTGTAATGCTTCATAAACCTCCATGATTTCTATCCTTCCCATCTGCCGCACAGTGGTTTTCCTCCTTGATAGGGTGCGTTCGCCTAGGCGAACGTTTCTTCATTCCCTATCGCCGCGAAAATTCCTGTCAGGGCGAAAGTGACGACATCACATCGGCCGTTTTGACGAAATGATACCGGCTATTTTGACGAAGTGTCACCGGCCGTTTTGACGACATCCCGTCGGCATTTTTGAAGAAATGTGATCGGCGTTATTGACGATTTTACAACCGGCCGCCACCACTGCACGGTCACGCGGCTACCGGGATAGCCGGGGTCGCTTGGGCGGCCGCCCATAGGGCCTCCACATTCCGTTTGCCTTGCTCCCATAAGGTCTGCAACTGAGGGATATAGGGATCCACCAGGGAGGAACGTCGATGGCCAGGTGTCGGCGATGGGTAGGCGGTGGCGGTCGCATTTTGATGGACCGTTTTGCAATCGAGGGCCAGGTCTTTGGCAATGTGGTTGATGGACTCGCCACATTGCCGTCGGGCTTGAATCTCGGTATAGAGCTGGGTCCGAAGGGTATGGCTGAAAGAATCGTTCGAGGGCGTCCCCAAAATTATCCAAGACGTGAAAGCAGTCGGCCCAGGGGGTGTGCCTCAGGGGCCCCCTCTCGACTCGCTTTGGCGTAGGCTTCGGCGCGAGCACGACTTACCACGTCGACACTCGGATGCACTTTTAGCCACTGGGTCACGGTCTCCACGGAACGATCAGGCAAACAATCGATGTCTGTCGCGGTCCAAAAATCCACGGTCACCGTGGCGTAGCGATGGCCCTTGCGCAAGCCCCAGTCGTCGATACCGACGACCTTTGGGGGCTCCTGGGGTGAATCGGGCAAGGCTCGGATCAGCCGTAATATCGTGTCGCCACTGACGACGACCCCATGACGAGCGGCCGTTTCGGCCGCTTCTTCGACACGCGTAATGAGCGCCCATTCGATAATCCACTGTGCGAGTGCGAGTGCGAGCGTTCGTCGACCATAGGCGGGCACCCACTCTAGGCGTTCACAAAAGGTCTGTTGGTCACACGCCAGCTGGTCGCACCAAAACCGTCGCGCGACCACGAAAAAGCGCACCCGGCGATCCCCGAAAGGGAGTTCGTCGGGTTGGTGCACATCGCTGGTATGGACTCGGTCGGAGAGTGTGCCACAGGTTGGGCAAGGCCGATCGGGGGTCACGGCCATGAGCCGACACGCAACCCATTGGGCCTCCGCGTCCCACGCAAGGTGCAGGAACTCCATCCCTGGGGGAGTCTCTTGAGGAATCCATCAGTCGGACATAGGACAGGCATCCGTTCCCATAAACTGGAAGAACCCTTCGGTGTTCGTGACCGAAGGGAAAAATTTCTATGTCGGAGGCGTTTCTATCGTCCGCAATATTCCTCGCCCATCGCGGTGATTCGACAATTCTAGAGAAGTCACATCAAAAGTGAGGATGAGCCGTTTCTATTTGACTATATACACTCAAGGCATCACGGGCGTTGAAATTTTCAGTGAAAAACTAACCGGGGAAGTCTGAGTCTCTGCTGTAGTTCCAAATGTTGGGGTGAACTTGGCTCGTTGGTGTTTGCGCCAGAGTGATTCGGAAAGCACACCACATGGCGGAGTAATGCTGGGTGGACACGGATGTGATAACCGTCACCGATGTCTTGGTCGTCAATCATTAAGCTTAGAGAAGAGAGGGGTGATTGGCCTGGTTGCGATGGAGTCGATGGGTTGGAAGCAGGGTGCGTGGGAGCTCAACTTTTCAGTTCAGGAAGGTGTCTATCATCTTAACAACTATTCTGTTCGAATTACGCACTTAGCCTTTACTAAAAATGAAGTCTTGCGGGACACTCTCGCCAAAACGGTGATGGAACTCTTGCGCCGTCATATGCGAAACGGCAGTATTCCGCCGCATGGCATGGTGCTTAATTGGTCACGGGCCAGAAATATTTGTAACGGAGGGACTGAGGACATGACGGTTGGTTGCCAATACATTGAGCGATCTAGCTCGCAAGCAATAAGCAGAGCAATTTCCAATCATTTTTAACTCACACTTCCAAAGGTAAAGTAGAGTCGTATTCTTTGCTGTTTTTGCTATGTTTATTTGACAATAAGTTGCTAAATTTGCCTGTCCGTAGATTGCTTGATATGATGACCGAAATCGATCGTGCCCAAGGGAGATACCTGGGAGCCTGTCCATGGATTGGAGTTTTGGCAACATCGTCCATAACCTAGACGGGTATTAGGGGCCACCGACGCACGTGGTATGGCTCCTGGTGGGGATGGTAATTGATGGACCCGCTCCTAGGCGGTCGAACGAGGTGCTCTATAAGGAGGGAAAAACTGAGGAGAGCGTTGAAGGGTTATAGGGCCCCGCTCTCCTCAAAAAAACCACATGGTTATGATAACACTTTATGCGCTAGACGCCACGGACGATCCCCATATTTTTCGTTCGGAGTATGGAACCTTTGCCGCTGTGCCCTCAATGTGACTCTCCGCGCCGCCTCTGGCGATGGCGTTTACGGATTCGACGCCGGGCGACAGGCGAGACCGAGTATTTAAAAGTGCCCATTTTGAGGTGCGATGCGTGTGGCCGTTCTCATCGCTGCTTGCCGGATTGCTTGGTTCCCCACAAACATTTTGACGTCGAGAGTATCGAAGCGGGGCTCCAGGATGGCATGACGGCTGCCGTGGCAGCCGATGAGACCACGATTCGCATTATGGAAAGCTTCACATAATAAGGGAAAAATTGAGCGCTTTAATCAAGGCATCGACGCCTTCCTCGCCGAGGTCGCGCTGGACAAGCCACCGACCGTGGATCGCCTCAATGCCCTCTTGCAGGCCTGGCTCAGTGAATGTTACCACACGCAACCCCATACTGGACTCGATCCGGTCCGATCCCCGGCGGTGGCCTATCGCGGGGATGGGCAGGCCATTCGCTGGGCCGAACCCGACCAGCTGACGCGAGCCTTCCTCTATGCGAAAGCGTGCAAAGTCAATAAGGTCGGCGGGATTAGTTTTCACGGCACCCAATATTACGTCGGCACGACCTGGGCAGGCCAGTCGGTGGAGGTGGTTTATGATCCCACGGATCTCAGTACGGTGAGCATCGAAGTCCCGGGCGTCGAGCCGTGGACGGCTCGGCCCTTGGTCATTTCCGAATATACCGGGAAGCGTCGCGCCAAAACCCCGGCTGACTCTAGCCGTCCCCCCCAGGGCCCATCGCGGTTACTGGCAGCGGCCCAAAAACGGCAGGCCGCTCGCCAGGAGCGCAAAACTCCCGCGTTGGCCTATCGACAAGTCTGGGCCGAGGCTCCAGCCAACGTGCCCGAGACGCCACCCGACCAGGAGGACTCGGCGCATGATTGAAACCTTCTATGGGATGCAACGGATGCCGTTTACGGCGGAAGACCCCGCATTGGGAATCTTTCGGTCACCGACATGGGACGAAGTGCTGTCTCGGCTCCAGTATCTGGTCGATCATGCCGGGTTTGGTGTCATCACCGGCGAGTGTGGCGTGGGCAAAAGCACCGTGATTCGGCACTTCTGTCGGTCCCTCGATCCCGCGACATCGCTGGTGTGCTATCTGGCCGACTCCAAACTGACGCCGAGGACGCTCTATCCGGCCCTCCTCGCCCAATTAGGGTATGAGCCGCTCCGGTCTGGTCTCGAAGCCAAATGCGCCGTCCACCGGGAATTTGCCCAAATCCGGCGAGGGGATCGTTGGCGCCCGTTGGTGGTGATTGATGAAGCGCAAGGTCTGAGCCCAGATCTCATCGAAGAACTTCGCTATCTGCGCAATGAGGCCATGGACGGGCACAGTCTGATGGCGGTCGTCTTAGTCGGCCAACCTGAACTCCGCGACCGCTTGCGGTTGCAGTCCTATACGGCCATTCGCCAACGGGTCACGGTCCAATGTCAGCTCATTCCATGGGACCGGGCGGAAGTGGACGCCTATGTAGCCCAGCAATTACAGGCCGTGGGCGTCGATCATGCGATCTTTACCGAAGCGGCGTTGGAAGTGCTCTATCAAGCCTCGAGTGGCATCGCGCGGTTGGTGAACCAACTCTGCACCCAAAGTCTGTTCTATGGGGCCCAACAAGGACACCACCTCGTGGATGACCGCATGGTCACCCAAGGCATCGAAGGGGAAGGGTGGTAACCCGTGGGTTGCCCTTCCCCTATCCGGGACGCTCAGCGTCCCGCGGGGATGCCCGTCTGCGACGGGTGCCCCTCCAGAAATCACATCCAAAAACCTATCAGGAGGGATTGATCATGGCGTATGTCCACCCGCTTCGGCCGCATGGTCGAGGGTACCAGAGGTATCGCTTGCGAGTGCGCCCTTGGGCGATCATTCGGGATATCGAGGGGTTTATCGATCCAGACACGATGGAATATCTGACCTTCGCGGCGTGGCAAGACCGGACCTTGAGGCAAGTCCTCGCGGATGCGCGCTGGCTGACCGTCGCGGCCACGTGGCTCGCTCAAAATTCTCGTCGCGTCTGGGCGTCGGCCGATTTGGAT
>DAHXNH010000284.1 GCA_027365485.1 Clostridiales bacterium | reverse complement strand
CCATGGAGGCCGAGTGGACTCAGATGCAAACCATTGAGGATGAGACCCTCTTACAGATCATCACTGGGCAGAAGCCGATTAGTGCATTCAACCAGTTCGTGACTCAGTGGAAGGCGCTTGGCGGAGTCACGATCACTCAGTACGTTCAAGCCCACATTAAGGAGTTCTCAAAGTAAGAAGAGCCAGAACGACCCGAACAGGGACAGGAGCGAGTCCAAACGTGGGGCTCGCTCCTGTCAGCTAATGCAGGAAGGAGAGCGCTATCTTGCTATTGAAGCCATCTGCCCAACGAAAAACGGTTCGACCCATTCGGCGTTCTGCACCACTGCGGCCGAAGACCTGGAGTTATCACCTGATGCTGTTCCCGGGCTTGTTGTTTATCATCGCGTTCGCCTATTTGCCGATGGCTGGCATCACCATCGCGTTTAAAGAGTACATTCCCGCATTAGGCTTCTTCAAATCGCCATGGGTAGGTCTGGAAAATTTTAAAATGATGGCGGTTCTTCCCGGCATCGCTCAAATCTTCATTAACACGGTGAGCATTTCGAGCGGTGAAATCGTGCTGTTGATTGTGCTCCCGGTGATTTTGGCGCTGCTGCTGAACGAAGTGCGCCAAATGTGGTATAAGCGCACCACGCAGACGATTATTTACATGCCTCACTTTATTTCGTGGGTGATCTTAGCTGGAATGGTGCTGGATTTGTTTGCGCTTCACGGATTAGTCAACCAGATGCTCTCGGTGTTGGGCGTCAAGCCCATCAACTTTATGGCGAGTAATGTCTGGTTTCGTCCCATCGTCGTCGGCTCGTTTGTCTGGACGCAAATGGGGTTTGACACCATTGTCTACTTGGCGGCGTTGACCGCGATTAGTCCTAGCCTCTATGAAGCCTCGGCTTTGGATGGAGCGACCCGTTGGAAACAGACCGTCCATATTACCATTCCAGGAATGACGCCGACGATTGTATTGTTGTCGGCCTTGAGCCTTGGCAATCTCTTGAACGCAAACTTTGAGCAAGTGTTCTTGATGTATAACCCGCTCGTGTATCCTACCGGGGATATCATTCAAACCTGGGTCTATCGCACGGGATTGGTGAATGCGGATTTTAGTCTGGCCACCGCGGTTGGGCTGTTGCAGTCGTTGGTAGGATTTATTCTCATTGTTATTTCCTACCGCTTGGCGAATCGGTTTGCCAACTATCGCATCTTTTAAGGAGGGTTCTGCGATGATCCGTTCCAAAAGTTTAGCCACGCGGATTGCCGATATTTTGATTATTGGCAGCTTGCTGGGCTTAAGCTTACTGACCCTGGCTCCCATCATCCACACGGTGGCACAGTCGTTGAGCAATGGGGCGGCGGCCGCAGCGAATGAGGTAATTTTTTGGCCTATTCGCTTTACATGGTCTTCTTATACGTCGTTATTTAACGGCGGAGGATTCTTTCGCGCATTTGGCATCTCCGTGGAACGGGTCGTTCTTAATGGAGTCCTCGGTTTCTTTCTGACTATTTTAATGGCCTATCCGTTGTCAAAGAACACCAGAGACTTCCCTGCTCGCCGCTTCTATATTTGGATCGTGGTCTTCACCATGCTGTTCAATGGTGGACTAATTCCTTGGTACATTACCATTGCTCACTTGGGGCTGATCAACACTATTTGGGCACTCGTCTTGCCGGGAGCGGTGCCGGTATTTAACGTGATCTTACTCATGAACTATTTCCGCAGTCTGCCCAAAGAACTCGATGAAGCGGCTCGCTTAGATGGAGCGAGTCCCTGGTATATTTGCTGGAAGATTTATGTGCCCTTATCGTTGCCAGCCTTAGCTACGGTGACCCTATTCGCGGTGGTCGGACAGTGGAATTCGTTTTTTGATGGATTTATCTTAATCAACAACCCGCATAACTACCCACTGATGACCTTTATCGAGCAACTCGTGGTGGAAACGCAAGCAGCTAATTTAAGTATCTTGACACCTGCGCAAATCGCTGAACTCAGTCGGACCTCGGGGGCTAGCTTAAACGCCGCTAAATATATGATTGGCATGATCCCCATGCTCGCAATCTATCCATTTTTGCAACGCTACTTCATCCGTGGAATCCGGCTGGGATCGACCAACGAATAACAAGGGGGGATTAGAGTGGGCGTGAAACGGGTGCACGTCATCTTCAAGACTCACCTGGATGTAGGGTTTACGGATCTGGCAGCGTCGGTGATCGAGCGCTATGAACGAGAGTTTATTCCGCAAGCGATTCGGTTGGCGGAGCAATGCGAGTTGCCGAATGGACGCAAGCAATTCATCTGGACCACGGGTTCATTCCTTATTGATCATTACTTGCGAACGGCTGATCCTTCATCGCGCGACATACTGACGCAAGCCATAGGTCGGGGATACATTGCCTGGCATGGCCTACCTGTTTCGATGCATTCTGAACTCCTGGACCTCGGTTTGTTTCAACATGGATTGACGATGGCCAAACGGCTCGACCGGCAATTTGGACGCACGACCATCGCCGCCAAAATGACTGACGTGCCCGGCCATTCGATTGCCATCGTACCTCCGTTAGCCGCTGCCGGCATTCGGTATCTGCACATTGGGGTAAATCCGGCATCCTCGCGCCCTCGGGTTCCTAAGATGTTTTTGTGGCGAGCTCAAGAGGGATCTGAACTGGTCGTCCATTATGCGGATACCTATGGGGACGATGTGGCGGTGGCGGGCATGGACGAAGTCCTGGTTTTCTTGCACGCCGGAGACAACCAAAGCCCGCCGGACGCCAAGCGCATAGCCCAGTGGTTTGCCCAATTAGAACAGAAGTACCCGGGCGCTGAAGTGCTGGCTTCGACGTTAGATGCCTATGCCGCCACGGTTTGGGCAAACCGCGGGCGACTTCCTATTGTCACCGAGGAAATCGGAGACACCTGGATTCACGGCGCCGGCTCGGATCCCAAAAAGATCGCTGACTTTCGGGAACTAATGCGCCGAAGAAGGAAATGGCTCGAAGAGGGGAGGATTAAAGAGGACGACATCCAAACATTTTCCGATCGGTTGCTGATGGTAGCCGAGCACACCTGGGGGGTCGACCACAAAACATTTTTAGGAGACTTTCTACACTATTCCAAGCCAGAGTTTCGCCGCGCTCGCCAGAAAAATCGGGTGGATGGGCAGGCGGTGCCCAAGAAATACGATTATTTGGGGAGGTTTAGCGCGGCAGTCGACCGCGGATGCGAGGCGCCAACCGACGCCTCGGACCCTATTTACCAATCCAGGTCGTACCGCTTTTTAGAGTCTTCTTGGGAGGAGCAGCGGCAGTATGTCGCCGACGCCGTCCGTGCTCTGCCCGACGACCTCAGAGACGGGGCCAACCGCGCGCTCCAAGGGCTGAAACCCAGTCGTCAGGACGTCTCTCAAATGACTGCGCTACCGCTTGAGCAAGAGCACAGGTTAGGCCGGTTTGTCGTCCGCTTCGGATCGGATGGAGCCATTCATTCGCTGCGGGGCGCCGAAGGAAGGGAGTGGGTTGGGGATCGCTGTCCTATAGGCCTTTTCAGTTATGAGACTTTGGGAGTAGAAGACTATCAGCGTTGGTTTCAACAATACGTGGTGCACTGGAAGGACACTTATTCGTGGGCAGATGCCGATTTTGGCAAGCCTGGGTTCGAGTTTTCGACACCGACGCCAAGACATCGACGGTTTCGGCCCGATGGCGCGAGCGTCTGGCTTGCTAAAGATGGTCAGGGCGACCGGGTCACGCTCTCTGTACGGATGGCCGACCAGGCGACCCGAATCTTTGGGTGTCCTCATGTGATTGAACTGGAGTATGTATTTTTGCACGATTCGCCCACGGTCATGATTACCCTGCAGTGGTTTCAAAAGGATGCTGTGCGCATCCCGGAAGCGGCTTGGTTTTCTTTAGGATTTGCGGTGGATAGCCCATTTGCCTGGGTGTTGGAGAAATTAGGCCGGCCCATTTCCCCGTGGCAGGTGGTCCGACGCGGGAACCGGGCAATGCACGCGGTCGACCGAGGGATTTTCTATCACGCCGCTGACGGCAGGGTAGCGTTGAGCACACTGGATGCTCCGGTGCTGTCGTTAGGTGAGCGTAATATCCTGAATTTCATCCAAGAAGTGCCGGATTTGGACGGAGGGTTTCATTTTAACCTTCATAACAACGTATGGGGGACCAATTTCCCCGCATGGTATGAAGAGGATGCAAAGTTCAGGTTTGAAATCCAGCTGGAGGACTTCTTGCTCTGACGGTCCGTGGCCCTGATGAGAGTCTAAAAGTCAAAAATCCTCCAGAAAACCGGGTGTCTGGAGCCAGACGCGAGGCGTCAATTTCATTCAGAGATAAAGGGGGGGAATGACCCTTTGGACAGTTATTCGGAATCCCATCATCGGATACTCACGGTAAACATCGCTAAACAGCAAGAAAAACAGTTTCTAGAGGTAGCGTTCCGGGTGGGCGAGAATGTCGAAGAAATTGAAGTCAATATGACCGTCAGGGCTCAAAATGACGAGCGCGCCACCATCGATTTGGGTATGCGCGGGGCGAATGGCATCCGAGGATGGAGCGGGGGGGCGCGGTCGACGGTGGTCTTGCGGCCAGAAACGGCAACCCCTGGGTATCTTCCCGGCACCATTGAACCCGGGGATTGGGCGGTCCTTCTCGGGGTCTATGAAGTGCCTGCGCAAGGAGTCTCTGTGGAGTTGAGCATCGATTGTGTGCCGGTCAAACCGCGATGGCTATGTGGAGATCTTCACAGCCACACGGTTCATAGTGACGGCGCATTTAGCATCGATGAAGCGGCTAACCGGGCCCAAGCTTGTGGACTCGACTTCTTAGCCTTGACCGATCACAACACCTACAGTCAAAATCTAGGATATCCCCGCGACTTGCGAGTGCTCTTCATCCCCGGTATGGAATTGACGACGTACTCCGGGCACGTCAATCTGATTGGAGTGGCCAACCCCGTCGATGATTTTCGGGTAGCTTCTCAGTCTGATCTTAGGGGCTATCTGCAAACCGCCGCGACGCGCGGGGCGCTCATTTCGGTCAACCATCCCTTTGAAATGAGTTGTGATAGTTGCGCCTGGCGCTGGGAATGGGACAGCGTGGTGGATGCTGTGGAAGTGTGGAATGGGCCCTGGCACGAGGCCAACGACAAGGCCTTAACGTGGTGGCAAGCGTCGCTCGCATCGGGTCGTCGCCTCACGGCCATCGGCGGCAGCGACACGCACAATTTGCAAGACCCGTCCGTGCAGCATGGCCGGCCGACCACCTGGGTCTATGCTAGGCAATATCGCCGGGACGACATCCTCCGGGCGATTCGACAACGGCGAGTATTCATATCCTATGCTCCTTCTGGCCCGCGCCTTAATATATCGTGTGGACCCTATCTAATGGGAGATGTGGTGCCAGAAAGGGGCCCTCATTTGGTCCGCGTGGGCATAGAACGTCTCGAGGCCAATGACGAAATTCTCCTGATTAGCGACCGGGGCATCGAGCAGAGGACTGTGGCAGGCCAGGAAGAACCGGCGGTAGAGATGCAGGTGACACGCCACGGTGAGCGCTTCTATCGGATTGAAGTCTGGCGTTGGTTCCAAGAAGGGGCAAATCGAATGATGGCCGCAATGAGCAACCCGATCTATTTCGAGGAGGGATGACCCTAGTCGTCAGCGTGGGGCTCAAGCGCTGGACCCCGGTGAAGTTCGACGGTTTCACCGATCGTTAGCCCATGGACTTTCGAAATGTTTCAGGAGGGTGATAGGGCGCTGGGCGAGCGCTCGTGAGAGGAGGTGACTAGGCGTTAGGCACCTAGGGGTCAAGACCGAGCCATGCACGCGGGCTGACGCCTCTCAAATAGTGGGGCAAGGGTATCGGAAGGTGGGGGCGACGATGCCTGCCCGGGACCTCGCGCAGTCAGGGGTCAGCTTCGACTCAAAGCGGAGGGCTCCGCTCAGGGTTCTATAAGTATTGGGTAGTTATTGACGATAATATCCTTGCTAGCTATGCTAGGAACAAGGCTTTTTCGGCTAACGAATCATCCAAGCGTCGAGGGGATGATTCGGAAAAGATAGGGGAGCAATTGGCCGGAATTGAGTTGGTGCAGCAAAGACTATCGGATTCAAAGGGATCGCAGTTCAGGAAGAAATGGGGAGAATAGTTGAGCACTAGTATGGGAATTGGCGTCATTGGTCTAGGCACGATGGGAACCATTCACGCAAACAATCTAGCGACGTCCATTTTCGGAGCGCGGCTGGTTGCGGTTGCCGATCCCGATCCTCATCGGGCCGAGCAGGTATCGTTGCCGGAGGGAGCCGTGCATCGATTCAGCGACTATCGCGCTTTGCTTGACGCCAAAGGGGTCGATGGGGTGGTGGTGGCCTCGTCGTCGACCACCCATGCCGAGATCTTGCAGGAGGTTTTGATGCGGCATCTTCCGGTCTTGTGTGAAAAGCCCTTGGCTCCCTCGCTGCAAGAATCGGTCGGAGTACATGAGGCGTTTCACCGCGCCGGTGTTCCGTTGCAGCTCGGATTTATGCGGCGCTTTGATCCGGCTTATGTGCGCGCGTTTGAGGCGATTCAAGCGGGCGTCATTGGAACGGTCTACCATTACTCCGGGATTAGTCGCGATCAGTTTGCCCCGCCGTTGGCCGTGGCCCAACACTCGGGCGGATTTTTTGCCGATACCGGGGTGCATGAGTTTGATCTGGCACGATGGCTGATGGGGCAGGAGATTGTCGAGGTGTTCGTCCGCGGAGGGGTGTTCGTCAGCCAAGCCTACCGGGACTTAGGCGACGTGGACCAAGCGCACGTCAGCTTTGGCATGGACGCAGGCGGTCTCGGCCTCATCGAACTCACCCGGAATGCGATGTATGGCTACGATATTCGCACCGAAATCTTGGGCAGCCGAGGCGCCATTCGGATTGGGGTGCAACCAGAGACCGGCATGACCCTATTGACCGAGACGGGAGTCACCGGGGACCATGTCCTCAGTTATCGCGACCGCTTCCGAGAGGCGTATCGAGAAGAACTGCAAGCGTTTGTCCACTGTCTGCAACAAGGGGTCCCGGTGTTAGTGAATAGTTTAGATGGCATTCGCGCGGTGGCAGTGGCCGAGGCGGCCAAGCAGTCGTTGGCAGAAGGAAGGACCGTGGAGGTGACCTATGACGCCTAATGCGCCGAAGCCCTTGTGGAAAATCGCGGCGTCGCCCATTAATTGGTGCAATGACGATCTGTTGGATTTAGGGGACGAGTATTCCGTCGAGAGCATTTGGCAAGACATGGCCCAGGCGGGCATCGTCGGGACCGAGATGGGACGAAAATATTCGCATCAGGCCGCCGAACTGCGACCTCAACTGGAAGCCTATGGCTTAGCATTGGCCTCGGGCTGGGGCACGGTCCACTTGGCCGATCGAAGAAACTGGTCAGCGTCCTTGGCCGCCTATGAGCGCCATGTCGAGTTTTTAGCGGCGATGGGGTGTGCGGTGGCGGTGACTTGTGAGGGGTCAGGCAGCGTGCATTGGGATCGCGGTGGCGATCGTTCCCAGGTGGTGGCGTGGGATGACGAAGCCTGGAAGACCGTGGCCTTAGGATTAAATGAAGCCGGCAAACGGGCCCAAGAATTGGGGGTCCGCTTGGTCTACCATCCCCATTTGGGGACGAATATCGAGCAACTCTCAGCCATTGATCGTCTCATGGAAACCACGGATCCGGACTGGGTCGGACTCTGCTTGGATACCGGGCATGTGGCCGCCAGCGGCGCGGACCCGGTGGCGGTCTGGGCTCGGTATCACGACCGGATCGATCATCTGCACTTAAAAGACATTCGTCCGCCCGTGGTGCAGCGGTTTTACCAGGGGTTAGGGTTTTTAGACGGCGTTCGGCAGGGGCTGTTTACCGTCCCCGGGGACGGAGTCATCGATTTTCGCAGCCTGCTGCAGGGACTGCAATCTCAAGACTATGACGGTTGGCTGGTCATCGAAGCCGAACAAGATCCGGCCCTGGCCCCGCCGCGCGCTGCTTTAGAGAAAGCCTTGAGCTACTTGCGAACGTGCACCGAGGATGCATCCGCCGTCGGCATCAGCGATGAGGTGGTCCGATGACACTCAAACGCATCCCCAAGACCGAAGGTGCCGTACGCCTCAACCTTTCCGGGGGGGACCAGACCCTGTTGCAGTATGTGGGTTTGATGATTGTCCACTTAGAGGCCGGGCAAAGCTTTGAGGTGGCGCCGATTGTGGGCCGTGAGCAGGCGATCGTCGTCCTATCGGGACAGATCCGGACGAGAGCCTACGGGGTGGTGGGATCGCGCATGAGCGTGTTTGAAGGGACGCCAGCGGCCGTGATCTATTTGCCGCCGAGCGACGACATGACCGTCCAGGCGGAGTCGTGGGTCGAATTGGCGATTGCGACGGCTCCGGCCGCAACGTCGAAGTATCCTCAGCGGTTGGTTCGGCCCGAGGACGTGGAGCAGGAAACGCGAGGGTCAGGCACCACCCAGCGATTCGTTCACCATCTCTTCGAGGCACCCGATCAGGCAGAGCGCCTCTTGCTGGTCGAAGTCATCACCCCAGCCGGCCACTGGTCGAGTTTTCCGCCCCACAAGCACGATGAAGAAAATCCTCCGACCGAGGCCGCATTGGAAGAACTTTACTATTACCACATCCAACCGTCGGACCGGTGGGCGCTGCAAAGGGTGTACAGCCACGAGGGTTTGGATGAGACTTTGACCGTGAGCGATGGCGAAGCGGTCCTGGTACCTCGGGGCTACCATCCGGTGGCGGCGCCGCCGGGATCCCAAGTGTACTATCTCAATGTGATGGCGGGACCGCATCGTGATTGGTACTTTACTGTCGATCCCGATTTTTCTGATCTTCCGGGCTTTCGTCGATAGGGGGGCATAGAATTCGGCGGGTCTCTTTTGAACCCTGCGCACCCCAAGGATTTGCTGCCCGTCTTTCGAGCCAAAAAGCTCGGGGTGGCCCTAGTGGTTTTTCCAAGGAGCGTGAATATGCGCGTATACGAAGCGATACAGAACCAATTGTTGGCGATGCGACTGACGCATCCGGAAGCCCCTCAGACGCTGGCGCAATATCGTCGGCGGCGGTCCGATTGGACCGCTCAGCCGTTGGTCATTGTGGCAGCGGACCATCCTGCCCGTCGGGTAGTGGCGGCAGGAGGCAATCCCTGGGCGATGGCCGATCGGGTGGACTTGCTCTCGCGAGTGGCCGAAGTGCTGGCCCAACCGGTGGTCGATGGGGTGCTGGTGACGCCCGACATTTTTGAAGAACTGCTGGTGGTGAACCGCTGGGCCATGGGCGAAGGCGCTGCCGATATTTTGGCCGACAAAGTGGTCGTGGGCTCGATGAACCGTGGGGGCCTGGCGGAGACGGTCTTTGACCTGGATGACTTTTTCTCCGCCTATACGGCTCGAGGACTGGTCGAGATGGGCTTGGATGCGGGAAAAATTTTGGTGCGGGTGGATCCGAACTCGCGAGATAGCGCCCAGACGCTGCGACACGTGGTCCGGGCTTTGAATCGGTTGGACCGGGTGCGTCTTCCGGTATTTTTGGAACCGCTAAGTGTGCCCTTAACGACGGATGGGCTCGTCCGGTTGGTGGGGGTGGTGACCGCGCTCGGTCAAACCTCGGTCCGGCGCTGGCTGAAATTGCCCATGGTCGAAGATTTCCAGCGCGTGGCCCAAGCTTCGGCGCTGCCCATTGTCCTGTTGGGCGGGGGACAGCCCGGTCGTTCGGAAGCCGTGGGCCGGGCCATTGAGCGCTGTCGTTCGGCCTCACCGCTGGTTCGAGGCATCATGATGGGGCGCGGTGTGCTCTATCCCAGCGATGGCAGGTCCGCCGCCCAGGCGGCGGTGCATCTGGGTCGGGTGGTTAAGCCGGGTGTGCAGGAGGAGGTGGTCCCATGGTTTCCCCAGTAGTCTATACGTTGGGCCGACTCATTGTCGACCTCTACGGAGAAGAAACCGGGGTAGAGTTTGAACAGGTGCACCGCTTTGCCAAGTACGTGGGCGGGTCGGCGGCCAATACAGCCGTCGGGTTGGCCCGCCTGGGACTCGCCACCGGACTGATTAGTCGCGTGGGGGATGATCGCTTTGGCCGCTATTTGCTGGCAGCCTTAGCGGAAGAAGGGGTGGATGCGCGCATGGTGGGATGCGATCCGGTTTTGCCCACCGGACTCGCTTTTGCTGCGCTGAAACCTCCCGAGGACTCCGACGTCGTCTTTTATGGCACCCCCAATGCCAACCAGGGGGTGTCGATAAAAGACCTCGACTGGTCGGCGATCGCGTCCGCGAAATATCTGGTGGTGGGCGGCACCGCGCTCGCGGCCTCGCCTGCCCGGGAGGCGGTGTTGACGGCCATGGCCCATCATCGTCGAACCGGAGGGATGAACCTGCTCGATGTCGATTGGCGGCCCATGTTTTGGAGCGATCCGGGCACGGCCGATTTTTATTACCACTTAGCCTTGCAATATACGGATGTTGTCTTAGCCAACACTCCCGAACTGGCGCTCGTGGGAGGCAGCGTCGATGCACGGCAATCGGCCAAGGCACTGAAGGCCGAGGGGGTGCGCGAGGTGGTGGCCAAACAAGGTGCCCAAGGCGTCCGCCATTTTGGACCGGACGGCGAATGCCAAATCCCTGCCCTTCAGGTGCCGGTGGTGAATACGCTTGGGGCGGGCGATGGGTTTGCCGCCGGCTTGGTGGCGGCTCTGGAAGAGCCCTGGACCGTGTCGGAACGCCTTCGCTTTGCCGCCGCCACGGCAGCGCTCGTGGTGTCTCGGCATAGTTGCTCCGAGGCCATGCCCCGGCGGGCCGAGGTGCAGGCGTTGTTAGCTCAGGGATCGATGAACGAGGAGGATCGACGATGAAGACCGTTCGGATGACCACGGCCCAAGCCCTGGTCTGCTATCTAACCCAGCAATACCTGGAGGACGAGGGCCAGGCCCAGCCATTGATCGCCGGCATGTTCGGAATTTTCGGCCATGGCAACGTCAACGGGATCGGTCAAGCCCTGCAAGCGATGCCGAGCCTCCGCTTTATCCAAGCCAAAAACGAACAGGGCATGGTGCATGCGGCCATCGCCTATGCGAAGGCCAAAAACCGGAAAGCGCTGTGGGCGTGTACGACGTCGATTGGGCCGGGAGCGCTCAATATGGTCACTGGCGCGGCGGTAGCCACGGTCAATCGCCTGCCCGTCTTATTGTTGCCCGGGGATGTTTTTGCCGACCGCCTGCCCGATCCCGTCTTGCAGCAGTTGGAAGCGGGCATGAATGGAACGCTTTCGGTCAACGATGCCTTGGTGCCGGTCAGCCGCTACTGGGACCGGATCACCCGGCCTTCGCAGTTGATGGCGGCTCTGGACCGGGCCATGGAGGTGTTGACCGATCCGGCCGAAACCGGGGCGGTGACTTTGGCCCTGCCCCAAGACGTGCAATGCGAAGCCTATGAGTTTCCTCAGTCCTGGCTGGAGCCAAGGACTCACCATCTGGAACGCCGGAGTTTGGAGCCTTTGGTCTTGGCGGCGTCGGTGCAAAGCATTCAGCGTTCGCGAAGACCTCTGCTCGTGGTCGGAGGGGGTGCGCGCTATAGTGGGGCGGCTGAGGTCTTGACCGAACTCATGGACCAATGCCACATTCCCATGGCCGAGACCCAAGCCGGAAAAGGCCTCATTGCCTCGGACCACCCGTGGAACCTTGGGGCCATCGGAGTCACCGGGACCCGGGTGGCCAATCGCACGGCCGCTGAGGCCGATCTCCTCATTGCCGTGGGTACGCGCTTGACCGACTTTACTACGGCCTCGCATACGGCCTTTTCAGACGCCGCGCGATGGATTGGGCTCAATGTGAATCGCCATGATGCCTATAAAATGGGGGCCTTGGCGGCTCGGGCCGATGCCCGGACGGGACTCAAACAATGGCAGGCCGCGCTGGCTTCGCTGGGGTATGTTACGAGTTATGACCCCGCCATCGTCGCGCATGACAAGGCGGATTGGAACCATGAAGTGGGGCGTCTGGGGACCTATGTTCAGGCGCCGCGATGGTCTCAGACCCAGGCACTCGTGGCCATCAACCACGAGTTTCGGACCACCGATGTGGTCATCGCGGCGGCAGGCGGCCTGCCGGGTGATTTGCATCGCTTATGGCAGAGTGCGGGCCACGACAGCTATCATCTCGAATATGGATTTTCCTGCATGGGCTACGAGATTGCCGGCGCGTTGGGTCAAGCGTTGGCCACGCCCACCCGGCGGGTGTTTGCCTTGGTGGGTGATGGCAGCTATTTGATGCTCCATTCGGAGTTGGTGACCGCGGTGCAAGAGGGGGTCTCGTTGACCGTGATCGTCTTTGATAATGGGGGGTATCAGTGCATCCGTGGTCTGGCCCAACAGCATGGCGGCGACGGTCAAGGGAATGCCTTTCAGTTTCACCCCGAGACCGTGGGCGCGGAAAATGCCCCCTTGCCGCTCGATTTCGCCCACAATGCGGAGAGCCTGGGTGCGGTCGGGGTGCGGGTTGAGACCTTGGAGCAATTGCGCACCGCCATCGCCGAGAGTCGGCAACAGATTCGGCCCACGGTAATTTGGCTCAGCGTCGATCCTGAGAGTAGTTCCGACGCTTATGATGCCTGGTGGCGAGTAGATGTGGCCGCCGTGTCGTCGGATCCGGCGGTCGAGCGTGCCTATCAGGAAGGATTGGCGCGCCGCGAAGCTGGAGCCCGGTATCGAGCCCGTTGAACGTTGCCGACCTTCGAACCGCTGCCGCAATCGCGACGAAAGCGGAAACCGAAAGAATCCGTAAAAACCGCTCAAAGAGCAGTCACCCCAGGGGGAATGCCTGGGCAAGGAGGGGATCGTAAGCATGGGGAGATACAATGTGCCTGAACGGTTAGGTCACTGGATTGGCGGGAGGATGGTGGAACCCCAGCCACCCGTGGATTGGGAGACCGTGCCTAACCCAGCCACCGGTGAGGTGCTGACGGTCGTGCCCGATGGCCGCGCAGCGGAGGTCGATGCGGCCGTCCAAACGGCCCACCAGGCGTATCGTAGCTGGAGTCGGGTCCCGGTGCCCAAACGGGCACGCATTCTCTTTCGCTATCAACAACTGTTGACGGAGCACGCCGACGAGTTGGCCGATGGCATTACGGCAGAAAACGGAAAAACCTGGGTCGACGCCCGGGGGGAAGTGGGTCGTGGCATTGAAAATGTGGAATTCGCCGCGGGCGCCTCGACGCTGATGATGGGCCGGGGCCTTCGGGATATCGCGGAGGGTTTGGAATCGGGCTATTATCGCTATCCCATGGGCGTGGTGGCGGGGATTACCCCATTTAACTTTCCGATGATGGTGCCTGCCTGGATGTTTCCGCTGGCGATTGCGCTCGGCAATACCTTTGTCTTAAAGCCCTCCGAACGCACCCCCTGGACGGCGATGCGCCTGGCCGCTTTGTTTGAAGAAGCCGGGCTGCCGCCGGGGGTCATTAATGTGGTGCATGGAGCCAAGACCGCTGTCCAAAGTCTCTTGGCCCATCCAGAGGTCGAAGCCATTTCGTTTGTCGGCTCTCAGCCCACGGCGGCCTATGTGTACCAGGAAGCGGCGCGGCAAGGCAAACGCGTCCAAGCCCTGGGTGGGGCCAAAAATCATGTGATCGTGCTGCCCGATGCCCCTCTGGACGAAGCCATTCGCCAGATCACCGCGGCCGCCTTTGGTTCTGCCGGCGAACGCTGCATGGCCTGCGCCGTGGTCGTGGCCGTGGGATCCGTGGGCGACCGACTGGTGGAGGGACTGGTGAAGGCCGCCGATCATTTGACCGTGGGCGATGGCAGCGAGGCTTCAGTGCAATTGGGCCCGGTGATTCGCGAGGTCCATCGCCGACGGACGGCAGAGTATATTCAAACCGGCATCGATGAAGGGGCGGACCTGGTCCGCGATGGTCGCAGCGATCCTCTCCCGGAACAGGGATGGTTTATCGGCCCTACGCTGTTTGATCAGGTGACCGCGGGAATGAAAATTTGGCGCGATGAAATTTTTGCGCCGGTGTTATCCATTGCCCGGGTCGATACGCTGGAGGAGGCCATCGCCCTGGCCAATCAATCCGAATTTGCCAACGGGGCCTGTCTCTTTACGGATAGTGCCAAGGCCATCCGAGAATTTCGCGAGACCATCGATGCCGGGATGCTGGGCATTAATCTTGGGGTGCCGGCACCGATGGCGTTTTTCCCCTTTTCCGGATGGAAACACTCGTTTTATGGCGATTTGCACGCCAATGGGGAAGATGGCGTCGCTTTTTATACGCGAAAGAAAATGATGACGGCACGCTATTGACGCAAAGCGTGCAGGGACGTTGTGGACACCCTGGGGTGAGGGAGTGCCGGTAGAGATCCAGAGACGCTGGGTCAGCATTCTGGGAAGGGTCCAGCGGCTTTAAGGCGTGACGATGGTTGTTCGGTCGTGATAGAGTGGCGAGAGCGCATCCCCCGTCTCTTGGGCGTGGGATCGAGGAGCACTCGACGTCATCGTCAGGATGTGACGGTGGTGGGAGGTTAAGGGACCCGTGAGCGGCTGACCGTTCGGGTAAAATGGCCCCAGATCACAAGGCACGTTACGATGGAGGACCTAGAAGGGGGCCTTTATGAGGATTGCAATCGCCCATTTGGGGCGTCTGAAAGAAAGAGCAGGATGCAAAAAAAGCCCTGGCCTGTTGTCTGCCATTTGGGGACGGGAGAATTTCAGCCCGTGGAAGCAGTCAGGAGGGGGCTATGCCTACGGATCTTCTTCGGCGCGCTGAGCCGGTGGTAGAACACGTGGCGCGTTGGGTCGGCGAGTATCGCCGCGCTATCGATTTCAGCGCGCTTCAGCGCTGGACGAAGGGAGACGTGGCCGATTGGGCGACGAGTGTCGATGTCGACATCGAACAAGGCGTACGGAACTTGTTGACGACCGCGTTGCCAGATCTGCCCATCTATGGCGAAGAACAAGGCCGATCCGGCCCTCAAGAGGCCGAGGCGGCCTGGCATCTGGATCCTGTCGACGGCACCACCAATTTTGTGCATCGCATTCCCCTCAGTGCGTTTAGCCTGGGATTAGTCGATGCCCAAGGCCAGGCAGTGATGGGTTTGGTGATCAACCTCTTTACCGGCGATGAGTTTTATGGTCGGAGCGATGGGCTATTGCGATGCAATGGAAAGCCGGTGGCACGGCGCGAGACGTTCTCCTTGGCCGGAGAAGTGGTGCTCACCGAACTCGAGGGGCATCGCTGTTGGGCTGAACTGACTCTCTTGCAATCGTGGGTGGAAGCCCAACATGGAACGCTGCGCATCTTAGGGTCGAGTGCGTTGGCCTTAGCCGAGACCGCCGTGGGCCATGGGGCGGTCACGATGTTGAGTGCATTTCAGAGCTGGGACATTGCAGGCGGATTAGCACTGTGCCGAGCGGCCGGTCTCGCCGTGCGCGATCGTTCCGGGCCCGTGGTGGGCTTGCCGCTCAGTGGACTCGTGGTCGGAAACGAAGCGATTGTGGAGGCGGTATGGGCCAACACGTGGGGCTAGCGGAGATTGTCTGGATTGAAAAGGGGGGGCGCCGATCTTTTTGCAATGGGCGATTGGAATGGTCAATCGCGGATAAAATCCCAGGTCGTATGGAGCTTTGCAGACGGATTCTCCGATAAAACAACTGAAAATGGCGGCAAAGCCGCGTAAAAATTGGCGTTGTGGCCCTGTTTCGCCGAAACCGGCCGATTGTAGGCGCATGGGTGTTTTCTTAAAGAGCGATTGGCTCGCCTTTGTCCCCTCGCCCCGGGGCAAGACGGGCGTCGGCCCATCGCAAACCGGGTCCAGGGAATGATCTCCGAAGACCATGCATCCGCTGCGGGTCGCTTCCTGCTTGGACGATGGGGGTTGTCATACCGCTCGCATCGCGAGCAGTTACGCGAGCGGTGAGATGGCAGGCCGGACTACCCTCCGCCACGGGTCCGTCGGATTGGCCCGAATGCGGCCGAGTGCCATGGCCAACCTGACCACCAGGGATCACCCACACCGCCGCCGCATTTTCTTGAGGCCTCGAATGGGATGCCATTCGAATCCAAAGGACACGTCCAGCCGGCGATTTTTCCATTTCTCTGACTATAGACAGAGTGAACGGGTCACGGTCGTAGGCGCCCGGATTTTCCGCGGAAATCGTTGGGGTGAAATGTTGGCAAACCCCGTTTTCAATGCCTGAACCTCGCATTGTTTGGTGAAAACGTGGAGGGAAGTCAATGTTGCCCGGTCTTGAAACCCTTGCCTACTGCGGATTTTACAGCAACAGAAAAAGAGCTTTCGCCAGAAGGATTTGAATCGACGGTCCTCTTTGGGGCCACCAACCTTAGCCTTGCACGAAACGGGAAAGTCGTGGACGCTTGGAATTCGGCGAGGTCGGGCCATACCTCAAAAGGGTAAGCCGTCAGCTTCCTCGGTGATCTAAAAAATCGAGAGGGGCCGTGCGGTGCCTCCCAAGATAGGCAAGGAAAGGGGCCTATCCGGTCGACGTGATATCTGGCTGAATGGTCGTCAAGACCTCTGGATCGGTACCTGCTGAAATGAGGTTCAACAATCACGAGGCTGTGAGATTATGCGTGAGCGGTTCGGATTGGCTTCGCGCTCGACCTGCGCCATGCTCTCAGAATGAGGTCGCGGCCAAGATACGTCTCGGTCGACCAGCGTCTGTTGGCCAGGCTATTTCTAGGCGAGCCGGTGCATACGTGACTATCCTCCGCGATTGACCCTCCTGCGGCGTAGTATTACTTTATTTGGCGGAGGTTGAATCTCAGATCTGCTGTCTATGGATGAAACCCATGATACGAAATGGAGGAAGATGAAATTTGGCAGACCCTCATCTTAGTTCTGGTCCGGGACATTTGCCGGGATTTCCTGTGGTGGAACTCAACATTAAAAGTAGTGGGATGTGGCCTACCCTCCGAGCGGGGAAGTCTGTGTGGATCACGTTTACTGCTCACGATCACCTCTATCAAGCCGGGCAGATCGTGATTTTCGAGACGCCATTCGAGGACTCTGGGCATAGGGATTCTCATCAATATTGGATTAAACGAATCGTCGCAATGGCTGGGGACACCATTGCGGTTCAGGCCCACCAGGTCTTAGTCAATGGCGTGGCGCTGGTGGAGCCTTATGTGATGGAGGCAGACTCAGTCGAGGTGGCTCCCACCCAAATTCCCCCGGGGCACGTCTGGCTGCAAGGCGACAATCGGCCATCCAGCTTCGATAGTCGCCTGTTCGGGGCTCTATCTACGAATTTCATCGTTGGATTAGTATCCAGGCATCGACCCGATGATTGGAAGACGGTTAGCTGAGCGGCACCGTTCCCATTCGCCCCTTCTGGCACCTCGCCATCGATTTTACGCCGACCGGTGTGTTGTGACTAGGGTTTAGAATGAGATCAAGCAAGCGAGTGGAGGCCAAATGATGGACCAACCTAATATTGTCATTTTTAATCCCGACCAATGGCGCGGAGACGTGCTGGGCCATGTGGGCAATCCCGGAGCCGTGACGCCTCACTTAGATGCGTTAGTAGCAAAGGGCGGGGTGTCGTTTTCCCAGGCTTTTTGTCAGAACACGGTCTGTACTCCGAGCCGTTGTTCATTCATGACCGGATGGTATCCTCACGTGCGTGGACACCGGACCATGTTTCATATGCTACAGCCCGACGAACCCATGTTGTTGCGCACCCTAAAAGACAATGGCTATACGGTGTGGTGGGGCGGCAAGAATGATGTCGTGCCAGCCCAAAACGGCTTGGAGGCGTATTGCAATGTTCACTACCGGCCTCATAATATCCTCCCTATGTGGGATTTGGAACCGGAACAGAAATGGCGTGGTGCTCCCGACAACCCTCGGTATCATTCGTTTTATCGAGGCATCATCGAAATAGCCGACGATCAAGATCGGTATTACGACAGCGACTGGGCCAATGTGGAAGGAGCGATGGATTGGCTTAAAGCACGGGATCCGGCTGCAGGACCGTTTTGCCTATATCTTGCGTTGACCTATCCTCATCCACCGTATGCGGTAGAAGAGCAGTGGCGGCGTGAGATTGATCCAGACCGGGTTCCCGAGCGCCGCCCCACGCCGTCGGACTGGACCGGAAAATCCAGAATGATGCACGCGATCTTTGAGCGCCAACACCTGCAGCGGATGACTGAGGACGAATGGAAGGATCTTCGCGCGGTTTACTATGCCATGTGTACCCGCGTGGATCACCAGTTTGGTCGATTGATGCAAACACTGCAAGAGCTGGGCATCTACGATGACACGGCGGTCTTTATGTTTTCCGATCATGGTGACTTTACCGGCGACTATGGTCTGGTGGAGAAAGCCCAGAATTGTATGGAGGACTCGCTGACGCGGGTGCCGTTGGTGGTCAAGCCTCCCTCAACCTACGGGATTGAGCCCGGGGTGCGATCGGACTTGGTAGAACTTATCGACGTTGCGGCCACCATTGAAGCGATGACCGGAATTCAACCGAACCATCGCCATTTTGGGCGGTCGCTGCTACCGATGCTGATGGGCCAATCCGGAAAAGGTCGGCAAGCCGTGTTTTGTGAAGGCGGTCGGTTGCTGGATGAACCGGAAGCGATGGAGCGGGAAAGTACTCTAGGTCTGTCTCGCCCTGAAGACTCCCTGTATTGGCCGCGACTCGGGGTGCAGCTTGAAGATGGGGCAGCGCACAGCAAAGCCATCATGTGTCGCACGGCGACCCATAAATATGTCCATCGACTCGATGGCCGTCATGAGCTGTATGATCTTCAAGAGGATCCTGAGGAGGAAAGAAATCGCATCGGCGATGCAAATTTTACGGTCATGCGCCAGGAAATGCAGGACCGAGTGTTGAAGTTCTTACTCGAAACTGGCGATGTGGTGCGAAGGCCCCCTGACCAGCGAATGTAAGAGCAGTCGATTCGACCGGTAGCTTCCCACCCAGCCTAGCTGATGCCAGGACGGCGAAGTGCGGAATGAAATGACTTGCCTTTCGGGGGGAGAGCTAGCCCCGGAAGACCCGCAGGCGAACAAGAGCCTGAGCACGAAAGGAGCGAAGGGATCATGGGATACGGCCTGATGTGGAAAACGGTCTCCGAAGACTGCAATTTAGCGTGCGACTACTGTTATTACAGTCGCGTTCTGGGGAAGCCGGAACAAGTGCGCAGGCCCGTGCCAGCGGTCTTGGAGAAAGTCCTGAGAGAGTATTTGGCCAGTTGTGGAGGCCAGGCCTCCATCGCGTGGCAAGGGGGCGAGCCGCTCTTGGCGGGATTGCCCTTCTTTCGCCAGGTGGTCTCGTTAGAGGCCGAGTACGCCCAACCCCCGGTAGTCATCAGCAACGCGGTGCAAACCAATGGGGTGCTGATTAATGATGCCTGGGCGGAATTCTTTGGCGAGTATCGCTTTTTGGTGGGGGTGAGTCTTGATGGCCCCGAAGCGGTCCACGACGCTCATCGCGTCGATGGGCACGGGCGGGGATCGTATGCCCGAGTGCGCCGGGGCATCGAGACGCTGCAAAAGGCCCAGGTCGAGTTTAACATTTTGACCGTCGTCGGACCGCACAATGTCGAGCGGGGAGCCGAATTGCTAGACTTTTACCGCTCACAAGGCTTTGGTTGGGTGCAATTCATTCCCCAAATGGGATTTCATTCGCAAAACCCGGATCAACCCGGGGCATTTGCGATTAGCCCCGAAGCCTATGGCCAGTTTCTCTGTGAGACTTTTGATGTTTGGTACGCGGATGGTCATCCGACGCTGTCGATTCGCTATTTTGACAACGTGCTGCAGACGTATATCGGGCTCACCCCCGATCTTTGCACGATCCAGGGCAAGTGCCCGCCCCATCTCATCGTCGACTCCAATGGGGATCTGTATCCCTGTGACTTCTTCTTTGACGACACGTGGCGCTTAGGTAATATCGCCGACATGGACTTGCGCGATGCGTTTGCCACGACAACCTATGCCCGCTTCGTTGCCATGAAACCTGACTTGCCCGAGAAATGTCGGACCTGTCCTTGGCTCAGGCATTGCCGTGGCGGTTGTCCACGAAATCGCATCGAAGATGATGGCGCGGCGTCTCATCCCGATTATTTTTGTCGGGCGTTCGAAATGTTCTTCGCCCATGCCGACGGCCGCTTGAAGGCGTTGGCTCAACCGCTGAAGGTCGAGCGCAGCAAACGCGCTCTTCAGCGACTATAGGACGCAGGTCTGAGCAAAGCGAATATCAAGAGGCGGTGAGGGAAGAGCCCAGCCGAGGCCGGATGGGAGGCTTTCTCCCATCGGACACGAGATGGCGTCCCACGGCTGGGGGTGGATGGATGGTACAGAATTCCCCCCTGCGTGGATCCCAGATGAGACCTTAAGCCAAGGCCGAGGCGCAAGCGGACGATGCCAGAGTAGAGGTT
Organism: Clostridiales bacterium; assembly: GCA_027365485.1. Lineage (GTDB taxonomy): Bacteria > Bacillota > Sulfobacillia > Sulfobacillales > Sulfobacillaceae > JAMCVM01. The sequence goes on along the minus strand of DAHXNH010000284.1, from coordinate 8,305 downwards.
GGCTGGTTGCCAAGGCAACCAGCGGGGGCGTAAAGGAGACGAGGTAAGAATGGAGCGTCCGAAAATTCCTCAACGGATGCGAGGCGTGGTCCTTCCCGGAGGCGATCGGACTGAGATTCGCGAGTATGCGGTCCCCAGGCCGGGTTGGGGTCAAGTGTTGGTGCAAATGAAAGCGTCAGGGCTTTGCGGTAGTGATTTAAAATTCATCTACCACGACCACGTGGGCACCGGAGGCTCGCAGTATCAAGGGGTGATTGCCGGCCATGAGCCCAGCGGTCAAATTGTTGAACTCGGACCGGGGGTGTCTTCATTCACGGTAGGTGACCGCGTCGTAGTCTACCATATCAATGGTTGCGGTCACTGTGCAGAATGTGAAAAGGGCTTCATGATTGGGTGCACTTCGCCGGAACGCCAGGCTTATGGATGGCAACGCGACGGCGGGCATGCCGACTATCTATTGGCGGATGCGCGGGCGCTATTACACTTGCCAGACCCCTTGAGCTATATTGATGGTGCGATGGTCGCGTGTGGCGTAGCGACCGCCTATCAGGGGATTAGCCGCGCTCAGGTTTCGGGTCGGGATCGTGTCCTGGTGGTAGGTCTGGGACCGGTCGGCCTGGCCGTCGTGATGTTAGCCGCCGCCAGCGGGGCCGAAGTGTACGCGGTGGATGTGGTTTCCGATCGCGTTGCCTTAGCTGAGACCTATGGAGCAGCCCAGGGCATCGTGGCGGGTGCCGATGCCTTGACTCGCATTATGGACCTTACCCAGGGACAAGGAACTGAAGTGGCTATTGACTGTTCGGGAAATCCCGCGGGTCGCTACCTTTGCTTGGAAGCGGCCAGTACCTGGGGGCGAGTCGTCTTCCTCGGTGAGGGGAGCGAGGTGCGATTTGAGCCTAGCCCGCTTTTGATCCGCAAGCAGTTAACGCTCTATGGTTCTTGGGTCTCGGGACTTGACGGCATGGATCGTACCTTAGAGTTCTTGGTGAGATCGCGCCTGCATCCCGATTCATTGGTCACCCATACATTTGCTCTGACGGACGTCGAGCGCGCCTATCAGATCTTTGCCGCGGGAACGACCGGAAAAGTGGTCCTCACTTTTGACGAAAAATGAGATTGGAGGTAAACGTAGCGCGAGGACCGATGAGATGATGTAGGGGTTTCTAAGAGAGGGGGGTGTCTTTGCGGCAAGGCGCCTTTTCCACTCGCCGTTCCCACCTCGCGGTGGGGGTGGTCATCCGGTGGTGAGCTTGGGCGAGCAGGAGATTTGAACACCGGAGGCAGAGCGGGGGTTGTGCTCCTTGGTGAGTCCATCGCTTGTGCGCGTTCGCGGAAGACTTGGGATTTTTAAGAGGCTTTGGGAAGCTTCGCCAGGTAAGAGCACCTTAGACGGGGGGCCTTCATGGTTTGGCTGGAAGATCTAGACCCCCCCATTTTCTAGTATCCTGATTTCTGCTAAGAGGTTAGGTGTGATCCGAATAGGAGGCGAGTGATGAGCCTACAGGACGAACTATTAAACGCAGAGTTTCTTGAACCGTCAACGCGCGACGTTTTAGCGCCGGTCCTTCACGGAACCGATAGGCCGTACGACTGTTCTTTGGCCGCCGAGTGGTATTTTCACCGAGAACCTGACACATTTTTGAACCCCCTCGACTATCCTCGGGTAGCATTTTCCTATGCTCATCCGCAATTATGGACTTGGTCGCTGCCCGACGAGGATCCCGCTGACATAGAGAATGGAGAGGATTTGAACTCGTTGGCGGTGCGATCGTACATTGTCACCACGTGTTATCCGCCGTCATTGTCCGAAGAATCCCCTAAGGTGCTAGACCAAGATCCTCCTGACTTTTTTTCGTTTCAGGTCCAATATGCTCAGTCCCTGCCCGAAGGATTGCGAGCGCGATGGCGTTCGGCAAGGTCGTGGTTGGATCTGTTCATCGATCGATTTTCTCCGGATGAATTGGCGTGGTTTGAACGGTACTTTGCCACCCAGCATCGGCCGTCGCTAGAAACTTGGCATGCGGGCCTGCATTACGCCACGACCCAGAAGTGGCCCGAGCAAACAGCGGCGTTGTGGAGTGCCCTAGGGGACCATATATGGATCTGGCAATCCTGGTCGTTTTGGCAAACGCCCGACCGAACGGTCTTTTTGGGATCGCTGGTGCGCCCATTATTGGATGACCGTCGGTGGGTCCATACTGCCATGATAACCGATCCCGAAAACCCCGACGCCCATGGGGATGACCCAAGCGTGATCTTAACGGCCCCTCCGCAAATCTTAGCGCTAGAGGATTCTCTAGATGTGACCCTCCTGCCAGGGTATCAAACGACCATGCCCGTGTGCTTGACGGCCTATTGGCTGGACCAACAGGCGATCGTGATCGATCCTGACGATCCGACGCAATTTAAGTGGGCTTTCCCCATACCGCCCAATACTCCCAGTGCCATCAGGGAAGCGGCCGAATGGTGGAGACGACTCGGCCATGGAGGGACGGGCGGTGGCCGCTAAAAGCGCGGCCAGCCTTTAGGGTTCGGCGTTGAGGTCCGGTCGGAAAGGGGATTGGGGGAGAACCGGGGTTGGTCATCGGCACCTCGAACCTCGGGACGCTGGGTTTTTGGAGATTACAGGGATCGGCGAAAAATCGTCCGCGGGAGGAAGGACACCGTTTGTGGGGTAGAGTGCCGCGTGCTTGCACGCGTCCTTTCGAAACCCTCGGCGGGCGGGTGAGCCCAGTCGCCATGATCGACGCCGCCGGGACGATGCCGAGGCCCCTATTCACCAAGAAGCGATCTGACCTCGGCACGGGGGGATTTCAAACGGTCGGCCGACGAACTCGGGCCAGCTATTTTCCTGCCTATGTTCCTTGGGCCGCTCACCAGAGTCATGGGCTGGGCTAAGCAATAGATGAACCGTGCTTAGCCCGAAGGTCCATCGACTCAATTTTTTCGCCTGAAAGACGAACTAAGGTGTCTCTAACCCTAAACCGGGTGCCTCGGGCGCGCGAGCGCTCGCCTAGGTTCGCGAAGGCACGGCATCTTGCACCTCTTTGGACGGGCCCTGAAGGCCGGCTAGAAAAACGCGATGCCGCAACGACGATACCCAAAGAAACCCAATGAGATGAATAAAGCTGAGACCCGAAGACGAAATCGTGCATGGAGACGGCAACCCGGAGGCATGACCGGCAACAGAGCTAAGACGTAGACCGCATACGGAAGGGGCCAATGCCCTCAGTCTATAAGCGAAAGCGTCCTAACAGGGATTCGATGCCAGCGGAGAGGGCGTGTTGGTGATTATGCCTTAGGGAAATCACGGACCCTAGGTAGCTGTTCGAGAGGTTGATGACCATCAATATCGCGCCCTCATTAGGGAGGAACCCAACAAGGAGTACACAAATCGCGGACATCATCGAGTAATCATCAGACGACCTTAAGCCAGAATGAATCCATCGGTGTTTAGAATCCGATATTAATGGTGTAAATGAGGGCTGTCAAGGGATGATATGGCACAATCTTGGGCTGGCCTTAGCCCCAGAAAAACGGTTGATAGCGTCTGGCTAGTAGCCACTAATCGGTTGAGGACAACGTACCCCAGATGGAGACTTTTGGGGAGTTTAATTACCACAAACAAATCGAGAACGAGTCATTTTATCCGAACAGGTTGTATTGAGTTTAACATACGATCAGTCAGGAGGATGGCGTAGGCGAACCCAGTTGGTCTTTGGCTACAATCTACACGCCGATTCGAGCGGGTCGACGAGGTGAGAATGTCGCGTACCCGGGCGCTGAGATGGCAGCGAAGATGAACGAAATGAATGAACGAAATGAATGAACGAAAGGAACGAAAGGAACAAAAATGCCTTCCAACCCTCCTTTAGACTACATATTGGACCGTGATACTGGGGTTCGAGTGCGGGCATCGGCGGCTAACTACGCTCGAGACCCAGCAAGCGGTCTCAGGGCGCGCCAACATTCAATCCGAAAAATTGGAAATACCGTCGTGGTCGAAACCCTATAGGCATCGGTAGAAGAGCCCAGTGCGAACTCGTGGTCGGAGTGATTTCGGTTCTGCGTCCAGGCTTGGGAGCGAACGGTCTTCGTGCAATCATCCCACAATGAGGCATCTAGGGCGGGCTATAAGGTCTTACCGAGTCCTAACCCTAACAAATCGCGTCGGAGCTTGGGTGCCAGTGGTCCTCGGGTCTTTTTCAATTAAAATTTTGCGAGACATCACAGAGCATATCGAGGTGCGTGGGCTCGGAATCTAATACTCGGCGGACGTATCGCTGGATCGTGGAAAAATTTGGTTTTATATCATCAAATCTTGCGCCTAATTGAAACCATAGGGTACACTGGCTGTGTTCGTACCGTGTCCGCGGGCGAGGTGTGTGAAAGCTTCGATCATCGGGTAGTAAGTGGGGTGAGATTTGAACCGAATGCTTCAACCGGTGGACGACGGGGGCGGCTCACGGCGAAACGTGCTGGCATGCACCATCCAGATTAGGAAGGGATCCCTATCATCAGCAAACGTTTCGAGTGCCAAGAAATCTTCTGCGGAGTTGGTGCATGAGTGACCAAAAACCCGATGCGAGGTCCTGCAACTCGCGAGATTTGGATCACCCAGAGCCTATGCAATGAGTTTTTCACCAGGTTCTTAGAGCCAACAATTTAGGGGCCGAGGACTGTTTTATGGGTGCAAGAAGCCCATGACAGCATGGGTTTGAGAGAACGGCTTTCCCAGATCGAGTGATGAAGAACGTGATAAGGAGAACAGCGCATGAGTATTTTCCCCGAATCCCAAAGTACGTCCCTCCTTGCGACTTCGGTGCCCCCCGACTATCCTCGTCCTCAGTTTGTGCGTTCGGGATGGATGCCGTTGAATGGGCGATGGGACTTTGCGTTTGACGACGACGATGTAGGCCTCAGCGAGCGTTGGTTTGACCACGGGTCGTTTCCTCTCGACATCGTGGTGCCATTTGTCTATGAAAGTCGGTTGAGTCAAGTTCACCAACAGCGATTTCACGACGTGGTCTGGTATCGGCGAAGCCTGGACCTGCCTCAAGCGATGCGCGGGCGGAGGATTGTGCTCCACTTTGGGGCGGTCGACTACGCGTGCCAAGTGTGGCTCAATAATCAGAGCGTGGGCAGTCATGTCGGTGGCCACGTTGCCTTCTCTTTTGAGGTTTCTAACCTCGTCGACTGGGAGCGCAGCCAGGAGTTGGTGGTGCGTGTTCACGACGATCACCAAGATTTGAGTCAGCCTCGAGGTAAGCAATATTGGAAACAGGAATCCGAGTCGATCTTCTATACGCGCACCACCGGCATTTGGCAGAGCGTCTGGATTGAGTCGCTGCCTCCGTTCGGCTTAGAGGCGGTGCAGTTGACGCCCGATATTGATCGTCGGGAGGTGGATCTTCGGGTCAGCCTGTTCGGATCTGAACCCGCCGCGGAGGAGGGCCTTTGGCTCGAGGTCTTGGTCGAAGACGGCTCCGAATTGGTGATTCAGACGCGCTTTATGCTGGAAGAGCCTACGAGGAATGCGCAAGGGTTAGTCCTGACTTTCTCCCCGGAGCAGCAAATTCGGTTATGGAGCCCAGAAGACCCCCATCTCTATTCCATACGATATCGCTTGGGGCGCCAAGGCGAAACTCTAGATGAGGTCCAGAGCTATTTTGGGATGCGCAAGATCTCGGTGGAACAGGGAAGGGTGTGCCTCAATGGAGCGCCCTACTACCTGAAGATGGTCTTGGACCAAGGCTATTTTCCCGATGGTTTGCTGACCGCTCCCGATGGGCAGGCGTTAAAACGGGATGTGGAACTCGTCAAAGCCATGGGTTTTAATGGCGTACGTAAACATCAGAAGGTGGAGGATCCCATCTGGCTCTCCTGGTGCGATCGCCTCGGGCTTTTGGTCTGGGAAGAGATGGCGGATACCTATGTGTTCAACGCCCAATCGGTCGAGCGGATGACAACCGAGTGGATGGCCGTCATCGAACGCGACTATAACCATCCCTGCATCATGGCTTGGGTACCGATTAATGAGAGTTGGGGAGTGCCCGAGCTCCGTGGTGACAGTCGTCAGCGAGCGCACTTGGCCGCGATGTACTATTTGACCAAGTCTCTCGATCGCAGTCGCCTAGTCATCTCTAATGACGGCTGGGAGCACGCAATCTCGGACCTCTTGACGATTCACGATTATGAGGCCAGGGGCGAGGTCTTAGCCCTGCGATATCGCGACCGGGACGGCATCTTAACATCCAAACCGGCGGGTAAAGACTTCTTTGTCCCAGGGTTTGGCTATACCGGTCAGCCCATTTTGGTTACCGAAATGGGTGGCATTTCCTATCAGGTCGGTGGTCAAGAGGGCTGGGGGTACAGCAAGGCGGTCTCGAATCAAGACTTTCTGCAGCGACTGCGTACCGTGGTGGAAGCCATTGGCACTTCGTCGGCCTTATCTGGGTTTTGCTATACCCAATTCACGGATGTGGAGCAGGAAATTAATGGCCTGTTGACGTATGAGCGCCAGCCTAAAGTGCCGATGGATGCGGTGCGGAAGATCATCGAAAGTATCGGTGAAGGAGTGCCCTCAACGACTCGGGAGTCCTAAAGGAACTAGCGTGCCATAAGACCATGCCGGTCGACGACGGAACAATCGGTCTGCCTCAATCAGCGATAGAGGTGGGACAGGGGAGGGAATGGGGTGGAGTTGAATGCGTCGGAGCCGGCGGGACTGGCTTCCTCCAAAGTGGTGACCACCCACTTGGAAGACTTTTTAGATATCGCGCGGGCGCTGTCTTCGGAACTCCGCATTAGGGTGTTTAAGGCGTTATGGCAGCGGCCGATGAATGTGGCTGAAATTGCCGAGGCTTTTAATATTCCGCAATCGACGGCTGCGGTTAATGTCAAAAAGCTTGAAGATGCGGGTCTGATTAGTACCGAACTCATCCCCGGAATGCGAGGAACGCAAAAGGTGTGTTCGGCCACAATTGCTCGTCTGGTTGTCGACATGGTGGGCGCCACCGAGGTGGAACGGGATCATGTTTTGATTGCGATGCCAGTCGGACAGTTTGTCGACTGCGACGTAGCGCCGACCTGTGGGTTGGTCAGTGAGAAAGCCATTATCGGAGAATTTGACGATCCTCGATCGTTTTACGATCCCGAACGGGTCATGGCGCAGCTTCTGTGGTTTGGCAAGGGCTATGTCGAATATCGCTTTCCCAATCGCTTGCCTCGAGGAGCGATCCTTCGCGGGATTAAATTAACGATGGAAATTTGCTCGGAGGCACCCATGCATGCGGATCAGTGGCCTTCGGATATTACCGTCTGGATTAATGGCCACGCCGTCGGGACTTGGACGAGCCCCGGAGACTTTGGCGGCACTCGCGGCTACTTGACCCCCGACTGGTGGGAGAGTCAAGACTCGCAGTATGGAGTGCTAAAGGCGTGGCAAGTGACGGCAGAGGGTTCATTGGTCGATGGACGACTCGTCTCCGATTGCCGCTTGGACGATCTTGGCGTAGACCAAAGTCCGTTTATCGCCGTGCGCATTGGCGTCCACCCGGACGCCATTAACCAAGGCGGTCTCAATTTGTTTGGTCGGGGATTTGGCAATTATGAGAGTGACCTCGTCATGCGCCTCGATTACGGCTATCCTGATCGGGAACGCTCTCACCTCTCCGTCTTAAAGGGATCCGAGGATGACCGGTATGACTTGGCCGAAAGTCGACGGCGGCCTTGACGGCTGATGCTGTGAGCAGTGATATGCGCATAACCTATCCATCGTCGAGGCTATACCGCCAAGTCCCATGACAGCAGATCAGATTCTGCGAGTATAGCGCTTTTTAGGAGACGAGCCCTATCGTGAACGCCAATTGGCTCTCCTTTTCTTGGGGAGAAACGGGTGCCGAGCACCGACCTCCGTGGCGATCGAGGTGATGGCAGGCCGACCTTGATGTTGCGCCAAAGGGGAGCACGAGGGGGGTTAAGAGAGCCGCCCTGTATCGGCAGGGAGGGCAGTCCTTGGTCCACGAAAGTGAATCGCCATCGTGTTGACGATTTGGAAGCCCGACCAGAGCCTTTTGCTCGACCGGGCTGGATATATGCTCGGATGACGAAATTTCACGGGCCAACATTGCGTAGAAACTAAGAAATCCAAGGGTTCAAAACCGGTAAGGGAGGCGTCTTTATGTTAACTATCGTGGACGTGCGCACGGAATACCGAGAAACGCCATTGGCGATTGACGAGCCGAGACCGCGCTTTAGTTGGCGGTTAGAAAGTGATCATCGAAATGTGGTGCAGACCGGGTAT
>DAHXNH010000283.1 GCA_027365485.1 Clostridiales bacterium | reverse complement strand
GGACGGATCTCGGCTTGATGTCTGCTGCCCATCGGATGGGTGTCTGATGACGCGACCTTTAGTCGAAATGATGCCAAAAACAGTGAGCGCCAACACTCCACGGCGGGTGTTCTCGGTACGTCTCAAAGCAAAATCCAGCCGATCCCTCATCATGTGGATCTTTGAGGGCATACCAGGGAAGGTCCGTGACCATCTCCAGCATTGTAAACGGCCGTTCCCGGCCCCATTTCGCGCCTTACGATCATTGCCGCGCCGAGTTTCCCCCGATGCCCGCCTCACACAGTCCGCACTGTCTATCGCTGAGACCGAACCTGCTCGGTGGTGGATCCGAGGGAAGGAGTTCATCTGCCCTGGCGGTTCCCCGTCACAGGGATCCATCGCTCCGTCTAGTCGACCGGGCCACGAACACTCCCTACAATCCTCCCCACTCCAATGCGAATTTTCCTCCTAAGAGACATCTGGTTTTCCGCCTATACGAATTGATTTTTTGCTTCCCTTCAGAGGAGCCACACCCAAACCTTTTTAGGTTCACGAAAATCCGCCAAAATAATTTCGCGCTGAGAAAGCCTTGGGGTAAGTTGGAATTATCCGAGTATTGTGATCTCGGCTGCCGAAAAGATTTGGGTACCGTAAAGGGGTGGCCCAGGGAGGCGAAGGTCAAGTGGGGTGGCATGATGACCCCCATTACGGTCGCGTCCGCTTCCGATTTTCACGGGGTCTTTGGCCGCGTGGACGGATTCAATGGCATCGTCGGAAATCGACCTCGGATCGCTAACCGCTGACTCATGGCATGGATGACAAATCCGTCCTCTGGGTGAGGTCCAAAGCCATCGACCACAACGGGCAAAATCACGACCACGAGCTGGAAGTGCTCGGGAATCGGGGGCAGTGCGTCCCTCAGAATGGCGTCCGGGATTTTACCCGGACGCCAAAGATCCCTGGGGTTTTGAACGGCTTTCCCGCCCATTCCATTTCCCTTTTCTTCAAGCCTTGCGGATTCGCCTAACACCCGGCCCGATAGTCAGACCTCGTTGCAGCTAACCCAACGATTCCTTGCAGAAATTGGGGGACACCATTCTCTTTACTGGAATGACCGGTGGATGCATGGATCCGTTTTCTCTTCATCCGTTGCAGAGACGGACAGCGTGAATGGTTTGAGTGCCAGGCACTCGTGAGCCTGAACCGACAGTCGCTGGCGTGACCCGGTGATCACTGGTGAGTATCGGTCCCGAAACCACGATGGCCGACGGTCGGAGACCGCTTCAGATCTGACCGTTCAGCCCGTGGTGTCGAGTTTGTGCGTCCACTCCCGCAAAAAACTGTGAGTAGTTACCGGTTTAGGTCGCCCGTGGGAGCATTCATGCAATGGTGTCCTCCTTAGGTGGCGATCGCCCAATGAGCCGCGCCTAGTTGCCTTGCGCCATTGGGCGATTCGATGCCAAATAGGATTGGGTCCGCAAGATTTTTGGTTTCGCGGTTACGATGTGGGCGCGGTTACCTTGAGGACGAGATGAAAGGCGGGTAGCCAGTCCCCAGGATGGTCCGCGTTATATGTCAACTGCGGCAAGAGATAGGGATTGGGCAGAGTTTGCTTGCCCTTCCAAATCGACGGGTACAAGTCGATAAAGTGAATGCCCGGTTTACCGGTGGCACGGAATTGAATTTGCAGATTGCCCTGCGAGTTAAAGGCGCATCCAAATCCCACATATCCGTTGTCGTAGTCTACGGCGTAAATGTTGTCGTAGTCGGTCCATCCGCCTCCTAGAAGAGTGACCGTCACCAAAGACCCTTCGGGTGCGGGATTGGGAGATACGGCGACCACCTTCGGAAAGATCCGGAAGCTGGTCGCGGAAATCACTTTCCCTTGGTTGCTCAGTGTAATCTTATGAGCGGGTCCACCGAGGTCCGAAGGGACGGTTTCGGGTAGCCGGAAGCCCCCCGCCTTATTTGTGACGACGGTGCCCATTGGTACCGCCAAAGGCGAATACCCATTGGCACTGACGTGGCTGCCTTTCGTGGTCCACCAGGTGAGGCTATAACGGTGGTTTGGTTTTAACCCATGGCCGATGAGAGTATATGCGCTGCCAACGACGCCGCTGCCGACACTGGCAGTCAGGTAACGTCCTTTCGGCGCGGACAGCGTCGGAAGGGGGTTCGAAACGTCCGTTGGAGTCCCGGGCAAGACGGTGACAGGGAAGGAAAAGTTAGGCATATACGGAAACGGTGACTGCTGTTCGTTTAAGTACGGCCCTCCCATGGTGCCGTTGTTGATGACAATCTCGTTGGCTCCGACGCCTTCGGCTCGAATCGAAAAATGCGCGGTGCCCTCGGTGTCTACTGCAGTCACGTTGCCGGTCACGCGGTTGTCGTAGAGGACTGGGAACTGAGCAAAGTAAGGCTGATAGCCAATACCATGCATCGTAAATTGGAAAAATCCACCTTGGGCGACTTTCGAGGAGGCTAAGCTCACGCTGGGAATTATCGTTACAGAACTGACCCCGGCCATTTTCCCCGAGGCCAGTTGTAAGCCCAAGAGATGCTCTCCGCCGAATCCCTCAGGGATCTGAAAATGCGTGGTCAGATCCCCCTCGCGATTAGCTTTCAGGTGGGCTAAGACTTCAGTCCCTTCATGGTACTGAGCTCCAATGAAGCTAGGGCCGTTCACTTTCCAATGACCGATGACCGTTTGCCAGAGCAGGTTGACTTTAACCCTGGAGGGGAGCCCTTGAGCGGTGAGACTTTCCGTTTGCCCAACCGTAGGATTTTGTACCGAGACAGAGATTGATGCCGGGTGAGTGGTGAGTTGGTCCCATACGGAAGACGGCGCAGGAGCAGGGGCGGCCGCTAGCCCCGCCCCTGCTACCAGGACTAACGACGCCGTGCTCACGGTGGCCCCCCAATGAGGAAACGAGGTCCGCTTGGCTTTGCGCACGTTTAGCCCTCCACACCCACATAGCTGGGAGCGGACTGAACCACGTTGCCATTGGTGTCGTGGCCAACCACTTCGATCTCATAGAGCCCCGTCGGCAATATCGTCGGCAAGGGCAAGACGGCATCCCAGGTTTTGGTGGTGGCATCGTACTCGAGGTTCACTGAAACACTGGCCTTTAAAGCCCCCGTCGACGTCGTGTCGCCAGCCACTCCTAGTTCCGCTTGAACGGTGCCTTTGGTCATTGGAATGGCTTTGAGTTTGGTTCCGACTTCCACGGTCTGGTCAATCGACGCCGCGAGATCGACGGTGGACCCAACCTTGACCATGTTAGCCGCGCTGCCGTTGACACTGGTCACTACCTTGGTGCTGTAGGTATAGGGCACGATGGTAGGTAGTGCAGTTGGCGCCGGAAATGGTGCATACGAACCATGAACCCCGTTCTTGGGGTTGGTGGCGGTGATGGTATAAGATAGGGTCCCTAGCTTGGCATTCATCGGGATGACCCAGGTAGCTACCCAATACATGGGCTTACCGGGCAAGGGATGATGGATGTCCATCATGGGAAGATTCATCCCGTTCGACAGGTGGACCACGACTTTGTCTGTCGGCGCCGCTAAGTGACCGGCCATCGTGTGCACCTGAGCCCGAAACACAATCATGCTACCTCGCTGGTAATCGCTGGTGGCCACACACCCCTCCGTTGCGGAAACAGAGTCTCCGCTGACGACGAGAATTCTAGAGTTTGCCGACGCACCAACGTTGGGCGCGGCCCGAAACCCTGTGCCGAGCGCCAAGGTCGCCATCAACATCGACCCAGCGGAAATCATCGTGAGCGCTTTAGACTTCATCATCTTACTGCATTCCTCCTGTGGTGTTTATGCGGATGGCAAAGGTAGTCGATATAATAAAAGTACGACCTGTGGTCGCAAGTGACCGTGAGATCTAACCTTGGCTGAGCCCGAGAATCTGAAAGAGCGTTGAGACATTACCAACTGTTCAGTGTCCACCGAGCTAGACGCCCGGAAGTCGATTCTGATGGATCATTTGGATACGTTGTGCAACTCTGCACAGAACCGCCATCGAAGTTAATCAACAGATGCACTGGTCAAGTACTTTCATCACGACAAGCTTTACCTTTCATGCCTTCCAAGAGACAAATTACCATAGTGTCAGCAAAGTTGCAAAAAGGTAATGGGATGTTAGGGGGCGGTAATTTAGATCTTTTTGATAACCCCAACCAACGCATCCGAGTTCTAAACTCGGGAAGCCAGACCTGAGGGTCGCGTGACCCCATTCATTGCCCTGTGGCCGGTAGCATGGGGCCGGTCTGAAGTCATGCCGGTCGATTTATCCAAAAGTGGTGCTCTGGCCTCTGAAGAAAGCGAAGTCTCAATTTCTAGCATCCTTGGACTCGACGCCGCCCAGTAAACCCGGGGGGCATCTCTTGGGCATCGCAGGGATACCCGGGAAAATCGATTAGGCGATGGAGCAAAAATACAACTCAAAATAAAGTCTCTCATCGGTTATGTTTCGGCTCAAAAGGGGAGCTTGACGGAAAAGTCATGACGGTTCGGACCGTGGATGATCCATAGTTTGTACGGTATTTTTAGCGGAAGTCCTTTTGTTTCTGCATTTTTCCCGGTCTAATCTTGCCCCGATCGGGGCAAGGAATAATACAAATGTTTGATTTAACGGGCACGACCTGTTGGAGACGGCTCCTACGGCGATGCGACTGGATGACCGGCAAGATCACGCCCACCTGGTCGGGCGACCGTTTGATCCAGGCGAGGGCGACGGCTAGGGGCCCCTATGCTCCGAATGAGGTGAGCATCATCGCCGTCGCCGACGGGCGGGATGCTACGTTGAAACGCGGCTTGATGACGGACCCGATCGCGCCAGTCTAAATCATGGGGTTCGAGGCCCCAAGAACCTAAGTGCCATCATGCATGGGTGCGTTTTTCGGAGGTGTTGGCGCGCCAGTCCCGGTCTTCTCCCCGGTGTTCCACCACCCATCCGCCGATGATGAGCCAATCATCGGTCCAGGCGAAGACGAACCCCATGCGATCCCACCGATCGGCGGTGCCCCATGGCACCGAATTCATGGGGAATCCTTCCTTGGGCTGATTCTTTTGATCTTTATCCGATTCTTCACCGGTGAAGCGCTTCCCATACAGCGCGACCACCTGACCCCAAGAGCGCCCGGCTAAGCTGGGCGACACCAGAAGAAACCCGGGATCGGTATGGACGGACGGACTTTGTCCGCGTAGAGGACTAACCGACCCGGCTATGGTCCTCCAGCGGCCTTCTTGCCATCGTCCAGGTGCAGTGGGCGTCCTTTCGCGAGCCAGCAGATCGGACGCCAGGCGTTTTTCCAACGCCCTCAGCGATTTCCCTGCCCTCGAATCACCCAATCTCAGCCGCGGCCATCGAGAAACCGGAACAACCGCACCGTGCCAAAGCCGCGGTCGGCCAGCAAGATCGCGTGACAATCCGTAGAGATGAGCGGGGCCACATACGTAGAGAGGGTTTCTTCATCGTCCCACAGGCGGCCTTTGCACTTCGTTGTTCGGACCGTGTTCCAGGCGATGGCAGGGCCCGACCATGGGCTCGCACATTCATCCTCACCGTTTGAAACGGCCCGTCTTGGGGTTTGGGATCGGTCGGGTCCAAGGTCAGCAGGATTTCCCGAGCCTTCCCAATGACCGTCTCAATCAGGTCGCGACACGTACCCTTTATATCCACCTCGGCGTTGCCGATGAATCGGTCGACCCATTTCATCGCGTATTTGGCTTTGGTGGTCTGCGCCACCGCTCAACGATGGCCAATAGCAGCAGTGGCTAAAAATGTGCCTCGCATGAACGCCGAGGTCAAGGCAGCCATCGTCTTCCGCTGGGATCGCCGTAATTTGCCGTGCGTTTCAAAATACTCGACGAGAGACTCTCACTGGATCATGAGCACCCTCCTCGGTCGTGCGAAATAATCGATAGCCTTTCGTCAAGAGGAGCCCAAATTCCTTTCGCCGAATTTTCCGATCCTTGTCATTCAAGACTGGGATGCTTCAGGTTCGGACCAAGAAACGATGGACAAGAATGCAAGGAGATCAGAGTCATTGCGGCGGCGGCCTAGAATGAGAGTCATAGATAGTCGGGTCGCGCTTACGGTCAGGTGAGTCATCGAGACGCTGTCATGGGCACGACATCAGGAGGGTTCTGCCCAAAAAAGTGTCCTCCGACGAGAGACGTTGGCACAAGCCAAATCAGGCTCATGGCATGAAAGGTGGTGCGTCAAGATCCAGCGGAATCATGGCGGGGAGGAGAAAAGATGGTGGGCACGACCATCTTAGGGATCCATTTGCCGACTTCAAGGTGTATGGTAAACACAATCGCTGAAGTCAGTCGAGGTAAGGGAGGCGTCTTTATGTTAACTATCGTGGACGTGCGCACGGAATACCGAGAAACGCCATTGGCGATTGACGAGCCGAGACCGCGCTTTAGTTGGCGGTTAGAAAGTGATCATCGAAATGTGGTGCAGACCGGGTAT
>DAHXNH010000277.1 GCA_027365485.1 Clostridiales bacterium | reverse complement strand
CGTTTCGCACCCTTATACCTAGATATTGTATCGCGCCATGATCATCAGACTACATATTGATTGGAAATATTTGAGGGGCACAATATATTGGGCTTAATCGAAATGCTTTACCCCGATATATGGGGGTGCGAAACGTGGGTTCCAGGTTCCTCCCGGGGCAACACAACATATACGTATTGCGAACAAATCATAACCATAGATGTCGTGGAAGAGGCTGACAAAACGCCAATAGATGGACAAACTCCTAGGTACTGATGACTAAAAAGGAGGGGGCCATCAGACCAAAAGAATTTCCCACCTTGGATCCCACCTGGCCCTTTGAAGTGCTGCATCTCGTTCCGACAGCGATCCGGTTAAGATTTGAACCGACTGCCAACCTTGAACCCGAGCGGACTGAAACCACCGGTCTTGCATCGCCGAGGGGGCTGTGCCAAATCCGAATTCCCAAGATCGCACACAATCTTTTCTGACCCCTGCGAGTCGAGACCCGTCCGAATCCTTCTACTTTCCCCTCCACTACAGGTTGACTACAGATGGTGGGTTGCAAAGATTCCAGACCGTCAGTCCCCCATCAAGGTTATAAACCTTCTGTCTTCCTAGTTGTCTCAGGATCCTCGCTGCTAGATAACTTCGATGCCCGGTTCGACAATAGACCACGACCCGGGACTCAGGAGGAATTTCTGTCACTCGCAATCGGATGTCATTGAGCGGAATATGACAGGCACCCGGCAGCCGCCCAGTCTCTTCAATTTCCTTCTCGTCGCGCACATCTAAAAGAAACAGCCTTTCGGGCGCTTTCATCCAGTCGGTCAACTCTCTCGATGACACGCCCTCCACGAGTTCGCTGCGATGATTGCCTGCGCTCATCCCGGTGATGACGACCGGATCTTTCGCGGCACCAATAGACGGAGCATAAGCGAGGTCTAGATCCGCTAAATCGTCCACCGTCATTTGGGCGTGGATGGCCGTAGCGATGACATCGATGCGTTTGTCCACGCCTTCCTGGCCAGCCGCCTGAGCGCCCAACAGGCGCCCGGAATTTGGGTCAAACAACAGTTTAATCAACACTTCGTGGGCACCGGGATAATAGCTGGCGTGGTGGCCGCGAATGGTATGAACCACTTGGTGCGCAATTCCTTCCTTGCGGGCCCTGGTTTCGGTCAATCCCGTGACTCCAATCACGTACGGATGCACGCGAACGATACCCGTGCCTAGGCTGCCAACCAAGCGAGCGTCCCCACCGGCGGCGTTAGTCCCTGCTACTCGACCTTCTTTGTTGGCCGTGCCCGCTAAAGGCCACCACCGAGGTTCTCCGGTGATCAGGTCACGCTTTTCTACGGCGTCTCCGGCCGCCCAGACGTTGGCTTGAGACGTCTGCATGTGATCATTGACAGCCAGTGCCCCCGTCGGCCCTATGGCCAGGCCCATTTCCCGAGCCAAAGTGAGCGATGGCCGCACTCCCAGTCCAATCACCACCATATCCGTGTGGATGCTGCGACCAGACGATAACTCGACTACCGGCTGGCCTATGGCTCCAGTAATACCGGAGAGGGTATTATTCAGCATGATTTGGATCTCTAAGCTCGTCAGTTTCTCTTCCATAAACTGCGCAATGTCGGGATCGACCTGCGGCAAAACGTGCGCTCGTTGGTCGATCAGAGCCACGGTAATTCCTCGCGAGCGCAGCACTTCGGCCATCTCGAGACCGATAAAGCCAGCCCCGACCACCGTTGCGTGCTTCACCTGACCACCGTCCAAGTAGTCGTGCATGCGAATGGCATCTGGCACGGTGCGCAAGCTGAAGACGTCGTCACGATCGATTCCCGGTAAATTAGGGATAATGGGAGTGGATCCCGGCGATAGGATCAGACGATCAAATACTTCACGTCGGCTCTCGCCCCGATGGGAAACGGCCAACAATCCCGACGCCAAATGCACTCCGGTGACCTCGGTTTCCGTCTCAACTCGTATCCGAAAGCGGTCCCACAAGCTTTCTGGCGTTTCCAACAGCAAATCGTCAGAACGAGCAATAATCCCGCCAATATAATAGGGTAGCCCACAGTTGGCATAAGATACATAAGGCCCCTTTTCATAGATCACGATCTCCGCTGACTCGTTTATGCGCCTCGCTCGTGTAGCCGCGCTGGCGCCTCCGGCCACTCCTCCGATGATGGCAATTTTCATCAACAAATCCTCCTTCAATAGGTTCATGCTTCAAATATACCTCTATGGGTATTTTTATATGAGGGCCGAACGGGCATGGTTTTCATGGTCATGCGGACCTTGTCTTGTCATGATCGGTGTGTAGCAAACGCCTAGAATAGGCCATCGGGCCAAATACCGAAAGCCAAGCGAAAATTCGATGAAAATCCGTAGAAAGCCCGAAGTGAACCTCGACCGTCTAGGCTCGTATAAAAAAGCCGGCGAGAGTGCGCCGTCATATTTCCGTTCCGAAATTGCATAGCTCCATGCGCAACCTGGGAGCGCTTTTTTTGCGATTTTCCCGATTTTCCACTTTTTATCTCTTGCATTTTTATCTCTTGCATTTTTCCGCGCGTCTAGCAGTGTGGACCGATGGCACGGATTTTCGCCGTGACCTCTAATCGGGCTAACTGTTAACCAATACGGCGTCCCACGATTGATCCATCACTGCACCGTTGGTCAGAATTTTAAAGTCAAATGACGCCAGTTGGGTAGATGGGTTGAAATACAATCGATCATAAGCTTCGTTAGGCAGCGGGTCCACTTCCATGTACACGTCATCGACGATGGTCAGAGACTCGACTTCCTGGGGAAGATATCCCATTCTTTGTTGGATGCCCGCGGTATTTACAGGAATATTGAATTGTACATAATAGTCCCCAGACTCTTCGGCTGGACCCTCGGTGAAATACCCGGGTAATTGCCCCTTGCCGATATCCTCACGATTGCCGGTGACGTCCAGCATGGCCGTGGCAATGTTGATACCTGCCAGGGTTGAGGTGTCTAACACCCTTCGAACCGAAGTCGGCATGTTGCCGATGGCGTGCGGGTTTCCGCATCCGGCTAGAACGGCCGTCAAGATCGCCAGAAGCCCACAAAGCCCTAACCACCTCTTCATTTTACTTCGCCTCCGTCCCGTGCCCTGTTACTCCATCTATATCATTGGCTCCTTCGTTTCATTCCCTACTTTGAGGCGGCTGTTGGCCTAAGCCCGATATCAACCCCGTTCAAATGGACTGGCCTAAGAACTCACTGAGTCACCAAAGCTGGTCCAGTGGTTTAACGCAACAGGAACTTGGGCTTCACAACAGCACGTCCAGTGATCCCCAGTCGCACTCTGGGTGGCGTCACCCGATCTGGTCGAGAGGATAAGAAAAGATCGGATCTAAGAAGACCCGGTGCGTTGAAACGTGCATCGAAAAGCCGGTCCTGCCAAGATACCGAGTGCTGATGGCGATGGCGATGTCGACGCATTTCCCCGAGCCTTCAGCGAGGAGGTTCTGCTGGCAACCGTCGGATCTCCGAGCATTCTACGAAAAGTCGGTCATGGATACGCACGGTGGGCGCCCCTTCGAAGGCGAATCATTGGTTTTCTAACTGAGCGATGATGGTCTTTACCCGGCCACCAGGCATTGCTGGATGCGAAGAAGCATTGGGGAAGGAAATGTCGGGTCCATTCGCACCCACATCCACTCCCCCTTGTCGATCCAAATCCCATCGTCTGGGTACACCACTGAGGTATGTTGTGCGTGTTACCTACGTACCGTGAGGGAAAAGCGGAGACGAACCGGGGTTGGTCCAACGGAGCTACCGACACAAAAAGGAGACCGTCGCGATAGGCCAGGCTCATCTCATCCAACGTCCACCGAAGCACTGCCTAGCCGTAGGCGAAGAGTGTTTGCGTCAGTTCAGGGGGATAGGCTGGCATCTAGGATCTTAGACACTTTGGCACCAAAACTTATTCGTGGTGGCACAGAACACAACCACCCTCGCCAGCGTCACGGTGCATAGATTTGCTGTCATTTTTGACGAACATTGCGGTCGATCGATACTGTCCCGGTGGTCAGATCTGCCTTTCCCATCGAGTCGAGCAACGCCGCCTCGCGGACTGGCATCCCTTGATATTCTACAGTGTAGCGCTGCTGGGTCGTCCAGTCCCAATCGCTTGGTCGATGGCTCCCAGGGCTGGCATCGTGTGCCCGACGTCGACACATCGCCCACCAAACGCCGTTGGTGGCACACCCATGCCGACCTCTTCTTTTGTTTTCTTTTCTTCGGCCTCAGCCAGATTCAGCGATGAAACAAGACCCTTTATATAGTGGGCTTTTGAGCGTCGTGTGCCCCGCCCAGAGCTTCTCAATCTCTGGGCGATCCCAATGGTGATAAAGGCCAGAACGACAAAAAACCACGCCCCATTAGGTTAAAAGAGCATAGCGTAGCTCGAACCCGTAACGCCGAAACTTCTCAATGAAAACAGTAAGTCCTATATAAAGACCACTAATTTCATCATCAAAAAGCTGGTCAACGAGGCTAAGAACATCGCCAACAACTTGGCAATGTTGTTGGCCATATATGTCGGCATCGCATGGAGATGCAAAATAGCAGGAGCAATAAACCCTAAAATAAGGTCATTGACCACGATATTACCAACCGACTGCACTAAAAACAGCACCCTTTGGCGAGAAGCTCCGCTCCCCTTATGACGCACCCGGTCCCGAAAGGTCCAACGGGTGTTCCAAAAATAACTGTTTAAAATAGCCGACCCAACAGCCAGCGTATTGTACACCACCAATTGGCCCACATCTTTCGTAGGCCAAATTAAATACAAGCCGTTGAATACCCCTAAATCAATGAACGCATTGCCTAATCCGACGGAAACGAACTTCATAAACCGCCATCGTCCTCGGCCCTTCACAGGGCCCTTTGGCTTTCCTGGTGTAGGCGCTGATACATCTCTACCAGTTCGGCTGTGGGTACCGACCATCCCCAGCGTTCCGCCTCCTTTCTCGCCTTCTCAGAAAGCAAGACTAAATCTTGGTGCAAAATTTGATCCACCGCTTTGGACAAGCCATGATGGTCTTCCGCAGCAAATAGTACTCCCGCCCCGCTCTGGTCGACCAATTCATGGGTCGGCCTAGCTTCAGCAGCGACAATCGGAAGGCCCGAAGCCATCGCCTCCAACAAAACCAGTCCTAGAGTTTCCGTGGTCGATGGGAAAATAAAAAAGTCAGCAGACGCATAGGCCTCGGCTAAATCGCTACCATGTAATGTTCCCAAAAATGTGACGGGCTTGCCACGAAATCGCTCTTGCAAAGGTCCTCGAGCAGGTCCGTCGCCTACCAAACAAAGATGCAAATCGGGATGACCCGAAAAAATCCCATTCAGCCGTTCCAACCCTTTTTCCAAAGCCACCCGACCTACATAGACCGCGATCAGCCGATCCCGATGACCGTTGGTCATGCGCTCGCGCATCGCTTCTGAACGATGAGCGGGATCAAATTGACCTAAGTCTACACCTCTTCGCCACAAATCCACGCGCTGAATGCCATGCTCCACTAACTCTTGCTGCACGGCGACTGAGGTCGCCAGATTGACCAGAGCACGGTTGTGCAACCCACGCAAGATCGCCCAAATGAGAGGCTTAGACGCCCCTAGATGATAAAACTCGGCATAGCGAGCAATATTGGTGTGATACGAAGCCACCAAAGGATAGCGACGTTTGACGGCTCCCCATACCCCGGCAATGCCTAACACAAACGGATTGACCACATGCACTAAGTCAGGCTCAAAGTCATCCAAAAACTTAATCACGCGAGGTAAAGGCAACCCCCACGGCTTGCCATCATAAATAAAGCGGACACCAACCGTCGGCACCCCCTTGACGGGGATCCCTTCAAATGTTGAATCGCCGCCATCTGGCGCAATAATTAAAAGTTCATGTCCCATTCGTCGAAGTTCACGAACGGTCGCAGTAAGTCGAGTGACCACGCCATCCGTAGACGGCCACCACGTCTCCGTGGTAAATGCAATTCTCATGGGGTCCCTTTCTCTCTTACTGGAAGTCCCCGTCTTTTCATCCCGCCACTCCCGACTTGGCCTAAAGAATATCCAGGCTAGCATACGATAAAACTGGTGCGGAAGGGAAGAGGCTTATTCAATGCGCCCGAACTTTCTTCCCACAAGGTGGTTTAAGTATATCATCCTTGATCAATTGCAAGCGAATACCAATTTTTCCATCGTCTAGATGCCGCTAGAGAACTGGTGCCAAACCCGAATAATCATGGTGTGAGGATCGCAACCACGCGGGTCTCCGGTTTTTCGATCCGGCTTTTTGCGACTCATGCACCAGATCTTTCGATAACCTATCGTCTGCAATGAACCCTTCAGCCACTTTCGTCGATGACCAAAATGTGTCACACTAATGTTGGTTATGAGCAAAGGAGGCATTCCATGAGTGATCGAAGCTGGGACCGGATGTCCGGCATCTTGATTGGTGTGGCCATTGGGTTTATTGCCGGGGTACTGATGGCACCGGATAAAGGTGAAGAGACTCGACAGACGATCAAACGGCGCACCCAAGACTCCATTGGTCAATTGCGCGAGGGAGCTGACGAGTTTCGCCAATCGCTCAACGAACGCAGCAAATCCCTGTTGCGTCGAGGCGGCGTCACTGAGATTGAAATTCACGACCAAGATACGGAAGTGAGTACCGAGAGTTCTGAAACATGAGTAACCATGTAGATCTCACCATCATCGCCATCGCTGTCGGAGTGATGGCGATCGTGATGATCGTGATCTTATTGATGCTGACCAAGCTCTTGGTCCGATTGCTCACGCTCGAACGGTCGGTCACCCAAGAATTGAAGGTGCTGAGTTCCGACGTCCGCGAGATGGTCCAAAATGTGCGAAATACGTCTGACCGCGTCAGCGATGCCGTGGGCAGTGTCTCGCGAACCGCTGCGTGGGTGGGCCGATTGGTCACGATGATAGCTTCCGGCACGCGGGGCCGCAATCAAGAGCGTGTGCCCAAAGTCTCCACTTCCGTTCCCGATCCAGCCTGGTGGCTGACCGGATTGAAGTGGGGTTGGTCGTTAGTCTCAAAACGCCAAAAGAGGAAACGGGAAAAGTCTGCTAGCGGCCCTTCACAGTCGGCCTAAACTTTATCTATCCGCGTCGTTTGATCATCCATCACGTGAGAGATTTGCACGCGCTGTGCCCCGCTCGGTAACTGCTCTCATCGCTTGCCAGCCGGACGAGCGGCAGGAATAAGACAAGTACTGTCCCTAACGTCAGGGGAATCACTTGATACTTTTTCCTCCAATTGCATCATTTCATCCTGCGACGTTCTTTTCTGTCTCGACAGCAGGCGATCGAGTGCACCGCCCACGACCCCAAACTTCTTCGAGTCGGTTCCGGCCCACGACGACGGCTAGTCCTGATGCCTATCCGCTGTCAGTCGGGTCTGATCGCTATCAATGCTCCCTTCAATGTTGTTGGACATTTAGCGCCCATCTGCTTCCTCCTGCCTCAGCGCCGACCGCATTCAATTACGTATCTTTTCAAAAAAAAGCAAATCGTTCTCTGTCATCTCGTTCGGCCTACGAATCACCATGAAAGAATGTTCCGGGGTTGAGCCCTAACGCCATATACACCCATTGCGATTGGCTCCGTAGAAAGCTCTCCCCGTGGTCGACGCTACCAAAGGATATGATGATACTTGCCATCGCGCCCCGGATCTCCCTCTTGAACTGCATTCCGCGCTCTTCGTCCCATTTAACGCCGGTTTTCGCTTAGAATTCCGAGAGATTCTTGCCTCAGGGTATCCTTGTGGCCTCCCGAAAGGCATCTAGCCTCACCGACCCCTCGTGAAAATGCCTGGCTGCCTCGGCATTCGTCCCGTATGAGCGAAGAAACCGCAATCCAAGACCGGTTCGCGCTTAGATTGCCGTTCTGACCACCCTGCCGAGGTCACTTGGTCTTCAGATATTGAAGCTGGTAAAAATTCTCCCAGGCCCAAGGGTTGGATTGAAGCCCGGATAGGTCCGGCTTTTCCAGATAGACTTGCTCGGCGTAATTCAGGGGTACCACATAGCCACTGGCCATCAGCTCTGAAGCGTGATATTGCTACCCCTTGCCTTGCAATATCATGCTTCAGAGCTGCACGGATTCAGGTAAAATTGACAGTCGCTGAGTGGTCTTGTAGTGTTCAAGATATGACTAGCAATTAAAAGAGGTGCTAGCTGTCGCTAATCTCCGTAATGTAGCCGCTTCGGGTTGGCGGACCCCGAACGTATGGAAAATTGCGTTGTCTGCCTTCTTCGCGGATTTTGGATATCAGGCGGTTCTCTCTGGGTTTCCTCTATTTTTAATCCTTGTCCTCAAGGCCCCGGTTTGGGCTTACGGAGTGGCCATGGCGCTAAGTTACGGTCCGGGTGCTGTTGTCGCGTATCTTGGAGGGCGATGGGGAGACCGTTCCGATCATCGCAAAGTCGCCATATTTGGCAACCTTATGATCCCGTTTCTTTCCCTGTCAGCTCTCGTCGTCGTTCCATGGCAAGCTATCACGCTATTTGTCATTGGTTGGCTGTCACGTAATTTGCGCAGCCCTTCCCGGCGGGTCTTGTTGACCAAAAATATCGATGACCAGCATCGCAGCCACGCCTTCGGGTTCTTGCACGGCCTAGACGTCGGCGGTGGCATGTTGGCAGCCATTGGCCTACTAGTGCTCTTATCATTCCACGTGACCTTTCGTTGGATATTTGTTTTCACCATTATTCCCTTGATGGTCTCGTCAGCCCTGCTTATTGCCGTGAAACCACGAGCATATTTGCAATCCGGGCCGTCGTCCAATGAACCACCTAGCCATCAGGCGGAGCGCAATGTCCGCGGTGTGCTCATCGCTGCCGCCGTGTACGGTTTTAGCTCCTACAGCATGGGATTTCCCATTATCACGGTAGCTCAAAGTAGCAAGAGTGCCATCTGGGGCGTGTTGACCTACATTATTTTCTTAGGGGTTTCGGCACTGACGGGATTTGGTCTTGGCCATCGCTTGAAGGGCAGTATTCGTGAGTTGGCCTGGCTTGGCTACCTCGTCGCAGCGATTGGCTCCATAGGCCTCGCTGCGGCCTATGCTTGGCACGGGTCGGTCATCACCTATTATGTGCCCATTGCTCTATTAGGCTTTGCCTTAGGAGCCATTGAAACCCTAGAACCCACCCTGATCTCTCGCTATACCTCACGAGCGACTTCTGGCGGCGGTATGGGTAAATTAACAGCTGCGCGCAGCGTCGGCCTGTTCTTGGCCAACTTGGTCATGGGTCTCTTGTATCACGTAACGCCCGTGGCCGCTTACGGATACGCCGCGATTCTCGCCGTTGTAGCTGTCGTAGTGTTACTTCTATCTACACGGAGCAGATAGCTTTACCAATCTCACCAAATATCCCCCCCCTTAAGGGGGGGATATTTGAGCCCCACTCCAATGAGGCAGAGGGTCAAAACCAAATACTAGATCCGAATTTCTGATTCAACATTTTTTCGAGGTGTACCATTGGATGCGGCTTCATCGCGTGATTTGACGACAAATGATTCTATTCCCCTTTTCGGATAATTTGGCTAGGCTACCCAGTCGAAACTGAGAGTGTGGGTTCGGCACCACGCCTCAAGTTCTTCAGTGCGCGGCAAGGCGGTGATACTTGTCAGTGCCATCGACTCCTCTTGGGCCCCACTCATGCCACGATGTTTCTGCCGAGTGGGGCTCGTAACCCGTAACAGTGGATATACTGGCGATTGCATTCCAAATACTCGATCAGTCGGTCCACGGATTTCCCGGCCTTCATCTGGTCGGACCTAGGGTCCGCAGATACGCGATGGCCGCATCGACTGAGCCGAACCACCGCCAGGGCATCCGGCCTGCCAAGACCGGATTACGCACGGTTTTCCCTCGCAGGACCAAACTCAGTTCCACCTTACATTTCTCGTGTAGGTGATACCCATCGAGGATAATCCGCATTGGCCGAAACCCATGCATGTGGGCCAACATATCAGCGTGCAAGCTCCGTGCTCCATCGACGAAAAACTGCACACAATGGTCGCGCAGGAGGTCGTGATATGAGAGGAAGGCGATGAGGAATCGCAGCACCGTCACCGTCCCATGCCCATTGAAAATGTACTGACCATCGGGCGTTTGGACGTGGGCCACCGTGTTGTGCACCCGTTTCCACTCGGATCGTCAGGTCCTAAAATGGAGTTCGAAGAGGACACCGCCGGGGGCCGCTCCCTGTCTGTCGGCGACGGGACGGAGTCCTCAAGATCCGACCGCTTGCTATGGAGCTTCTGCTTCGGTACGCCCACATCGTCGAGGAAAATATTGACTGCCTCGGGAGGATCTTCATAGAACGCCTCCAAAGCGGAAGCTGGCATTTGGCGATCCGCGGGTTGGCCCGTATTATAGTCGAGGCGGGCTTGGGCGATCCGACCGCGCGGTCATTGCGTTTGCTGATGCTGCGCTTCAGCCAAGGGGCGATCATCGAGGGCGTTCGGCGTCTTGGGGGTGCCTTCCGGGGTAAAGGCATGCTGAGCCAAAGTCGCATCCGCCCACTGATCCAGGTAGAGTTGAACCACCAGGCCTTCGCGAGGAACGATCTCCCCAATGGTGGTCACCGGAGTGCGATTCTGCCGGGGGCTGCGTCGAATCCGATTAAACACCCGGGGCCCTAGGGCCCCGAACACCTTCCGCACGCTATTCCAAACGATCTGCTCCTCTTGGTGCACGGCGTGGGTGGGGAAGGTGATGGGGCCTATTTCTCCATCGACCCGGTAGAGCGTCGCATTTTCCACCACGGTGCCGCCATAGGCGGCTTGGACTGTCTCTGCCGCTTCACGTGCAACGGATGCTAAATATCGTTGATAGGCTTGCGTTTGCACAAGCGTAAATACATCCAAGATCACCCGTTCACCTTCATTAATCGGATCACTTTGGGCATCTGGCAACCAGAACATTTGATTCATGACTTCCTTTGCACCGATGGTATTGCGGAGCTCTATATGAATGACTAGACTGCGCGCGGATCAAATTTGACCGTTTGATGCCAAGGCGGTGGGCGTCTCAACACCTTGCTGCATGATAGTTTTCCAACACGAGCCTTTTGCAATGTGAGATTAGAACGGTCGATCGCGGATAAAATCCAAGGTCGTAAGGGGCCTTTCGGACAGATTTCCTGCTAAAAAGACTGAAAATAGTGGCAAAACGGCACCAAAATTTGCGTTGTGGCCTGGTTTCGTGAAAACCGGCAGATTTTGTGCGAACGCGTGTTTGGTTTGATCAAGATCGGCTCGTCATTTTTCCCTCGCCCCGTAGCGGGACGGTTATCAGCCCATCGCAAACCGGGTCCGGGGCATGATCTCCTGAGACCCTGCGTTTGTCGCGGGCCGATTCCGGCATCGACGATTCGGTTGGGAGACCGCTCGCATCGTGAGCGGTTAGACGGCGGGTCGGACTAAACTCCGCAACTGGTCCGCCTGGTTGGCCCGAATGCGGCCGAGGGCCATGGCCAACATGACCACGAGAGCCAACCCACACCGCAACCGCATTTTCTGGAGGCCCCGAATGGTATGTAACTCGAAGCCAAATGACACGTCTAGCCGGCTATTGACCCGTTCCACTGCGGTGCGCGCTTGATATTCCTGCTTCCACCGGTAGCTCGCCCGATCGATGGGCGTGAAAATCCGGCGATCGGTGTCTAACTTAATCCGGAGCTGATGCTTGACGGAGCACTCCGCGGCACCCTCACAGACGCCTCCCGAGACGTCCACTGGGCACACCTTTTTTAGCGTCTCCCGGTCTTGCTCGAAGCCCCCGTTGGCCATCGTGCGTTTGATGCCCGTGGCCGGGTCGTAACATTCGACGACCCCCTGGTAGTCGTAGGTGACGTTGGCATAGCCCGGTAGCACATGGCTAGTCTCCCCATCCTTCCACATATTCCGAATATCGATAACGGGCTTAATCCGATAGTCGTCCCAGAGTTGGACCACTACGGACGTGCTGTCGTAGCCCTTGTCGGCCGTCAGGATCCGGGCGGCTTTCAGCGCCAAGGGGTGGCGCTCGGCGAGTTGTGCGAGCAAAACCGGCGCTTCCGTGAGGTCAGCCACCGACGCTTGGGTCACGGTGAAGGCCAGCGGCAATTCATACGTGGAGTCGACGAGGAGGTGAATTTTGTACCCAAACCACCGGACGAGTTTTTCCCATGGTTTGCCATTGGGATGCTGCCCTTGGTACCGCTTGATGCCATAGTCGGCATCCAGATCCCGACGCCCGTCGGGCGTCCGGTTCTTGTTGGCGTGTTGGGCAAAGGAGGGGATGGCTTTCCCATCGATGGCGAGCCGCTCGCCGAATTGGGGCAAAGCGGTCCGTAACGCTTCCACGAGGTCATCAAACATCTGATCGAGGATCGGTTCGTGGTCGAGGAGGTGCTGTAAAAAGCGCGTATACACCGACGCCGGGGGAATGACGCCAGGCAGGAATCCACATAATTCCCGGAGTTGCCCGTTTCGTGCGAGTTCGCGGCGCAAACTCTCGATGGTCGGATGTTGAAAGACGATGCCCGCGAGCAACGAATTCCACACGGCGCGGAC
>DAHXNH010000261.1 GCA_027365485.1 Clostridiales bacterium | reverse complement strand
GGCGAATATGCCCCTCAAGAAACGCCGCGCTCTTGGGTCGGAGTGTGTGCTAACTCACGAGTTTACTCGCTTGACTTCCCATACCCGATTACCTCGCCAACTTCGCTATTTCGGTACTACCGTCATACTTGCGGCCATTTCCACCGCGTGATTAATATTGTGACAATCGCCGATCCCGTACGGGACGTGGTTCACGTGGAATTCGACGCAGGTGTGGTCCCCGTCACCTGCCAGCGCCGAGAGTACCAACGCTCGCACGCCATTGGGCAAGATCACCCAACCGCGATAGGCCCCCTGGTCCTCGTACCGAGAAACCCACGACGGCGGAAGGAATTGGGCCAGCGCTACGGTAGGCGCCGTCGTCGGGCCCTCTGCCGAGACATCGTTGTAGTTCGCGAGTTGAACCAGGTTCCCGCCTGCAATGGTGCCTTGCCAACCCGCCAGTCCCGCCGGACTCACGGCATAGGGAGTGTTCGGAGGGACCTTAGCGTCCGAGGTACGCATATCAATAAAATATCCATGGGCGTCGACTCGATACGAGAGACGGGGCCAGACCGATTCCGAAAGATACGGGGTGATCGTCGGTAGGCGCACAGGAATCGTCTTCACGGCGTCGAGCGCTCCCCGAACCGATTGTAATCCGGGAAACGGGTGCAAGGGGGTAGAGGTGTAGTATGGCGGCGCAGTGACCGCAACAGGCATCGATTGGCTCTGAAGCTTATAGTCTACCCCGTCTTTGCTCCGATACCCGGGAGTTCCTATCGGTGCCAGAGACAAGGTTTGTTGCACCAGATTACCGGCATTCTTGCCCTGGGACCCCACGTTGTTGAAATAGCGGCCAGAAAGACTCGCACGCTCGACGTGGGTGATCACCGGCGCGGTCGCCGTACTGCGGGCCAGAGCCAGTACCGTACTGGAGACGCTATTTAAGGCCATGCCGACGGGTACTTGAGCCCATACCGCGTAGGTCGTAGGCCCTTTTTGCCACACCAACAGATACGATGACGGGTACCCATTCGCGCCTTGGGCCCCAGCGTACCAGGAGCCCATCACCTGAGACGACAGGCGCACCTGGGAAGAACTTGGGGGTAGGTCGACGTATTTCGTCGGCGTCCCGATGAACGCGAATCCATTGGCGGTGGTAGATTTCTCGCGTACCAGGGGAAACTGGTACGCCATACTGGCGGATCCATCGGTAATCATGGCGAAAAAGCCGGGATTCTTGATAGACGGCGGAAACGACGAAACCGTCCCTAAACTCTTGGCGTCATAGCGTGCTAAATCGAGGAGGCCCAACGAAAGCTTGGGTGCGGCATCGACGGCGACGATACCCACCACCTCGCGGTTATTGAAGAAGCTAACCGTTTCCGGCAACTTTATGGGAACGGCATGTTGCTTGAGTAAAATGCCCTCACTGAACGCGAGCGGGATGGGGACCTGTGGGGTGGCCGTCGTGTGTATAGACGCTTTCACAGTGAAACCTACCAACCCCGCCACCGTCAAAGCCATTGCCGAAGCTACCAAAGCCCGTCGTGTCATCAACCGTTCCACCTCTCTAGATTGTCGCCAAAGAGCATAACGCGCGAAAGCGTCGAAAGGTTACCGACCCGATACCAAAGATTTTCATCGAGTCCATATGGGGTACCGAAGATCCGCTGATGGTCTCCGTACTGCACGGGGCTGTCAAACCAGTCGGTTGATTGATGCGGTCACGGAGGCGTATGTGCGCCAGCACTTAGTGCGTTAATGGGCAGAAGTGCGCCCTAAATATTTTGCTCCCAATAGTCTGAACTACGCTGAAACCTTCAAACGGGGGTCGGCGTTATTCTCGGTGACGATAATCATTCGGAGACTTTACGACCGAGAAAATTTGCGAGGAGACACCACGGTCCATGAAAATCTTGGCTCAGTTGCTTAAATTCGTACTTACTACCGCTTTGCTGCTTGGCACGGTATTTGCCCCGACGGGGACGAACCGAACCCTGATACACCCTTGGTCGGATGCGGTCACCACCGCTGCGCTCGGCACCTGGTCCATCACCGAGGTGGACTTTGTGTCGGTACACGATGGATGGGTCGTGGCGTCGAATCCCAAAGGCCTCGGCGCCTTGTTTGTTACCCAAGACGGTGGGCGATCCTGGTCATTGCGCCATACCTGGCCCTATGGCGGCAGGATAAACATTGAGGGCACGGTTCGCCGAATGGACGGGGCCCCGATGGCGCTGTCGTTCGCGAATCCTCACGATGGCATGGCTATCTGGGATGCGATGGGACTAGGCAGTGGGATGTGGATCAATGTGGCCCATACCATCGATGGAGGACGCCGCTGGCACGTCGAATTGAAGTTACGCTATACATCCCCGGATGATTTTCACGGATTATTTATTAATGATGGGCCGTTATCAGTCGTCATGACCGGCCGCGCGTCGGCGTGGATCGCGAGCGGCTCCTTACTGAATCCGTCTACGACGCTGCTGCACACCGTCGACGGTGGGGTTCACTGGCATCGTTTCCTGGCGACACTACCGATCAAGGCCTATGACGTCGGAGCGAGCGGGTTCCAGGTTCTGCGGTATGGCAAGGCTACCCTGCTCACCGTAGTGAACTTGCCCCATCATCAACACGCCATTTTCAACCAGAGCACAACGAACGGAGGACGTCAATGGCAGAGCCTCGCGCTACCAACACGTGGGATTCCATCGGGAGTTGAAATTGGAAGCGCGGCCTATCGGTCACCCAGCAACCAATGGATCGTAGTCAGGCTCGCCCATGGCACCTACCGTTTGTTGGTCTACCAGCCCCACCATTGGGCATGGCAAGCGGTTACAATGCCTCAAACCTTGGCCCGCAGCACCTATCCCCCGCAAGTGACCTTGGGCTCCAACAGCGTTGCCTATGTGACCAACGGATTCGCCATATGGCAAACCCTCAATCAGGGCCAATCATGGAACCGCCTCGAACGATTACCCTGACGTCCAAGTAGGCCAACCCCACAGCATAAATGGTCTGTAGGGTTGGCCCACGAGTCTTCAGCAATCGGATCCCAGGTTTAGTTGGAGTTATGGTAACAGGTGTACTGATCACTCGAAAATTGCAAGGTATTGGATCCGCCACCCCAGCTATCTACTGTCTTCACATCTTGCGGAGCGTTCGCGCACGATCCGTAGGCCGCTTGATATCCTTGAATGTTGCTCCCCGTCGGTAGGGTAATTTCCGGAGGGTATGTCGTGCCTTGTAACAAGGGCACTCCCATGGAATTCGCATCCCAATCACCAAAAAACACTTCACCGGGGATATACCAAGCGCCTAGATACGTGAGTTCGCTGGAATAAGCTGTTAACCCCGCGATCCAGCCATCAATCATCGCTTGCGCCAGACTCTTTTGACTAGACGTGGGGGCGCGTACGCCTTCCGGATCTAAAACGATAAATTCCGGAAGGTATCCTCCCTTGTTGGCGGCAGCAATGACAGTGGGCCCTGCCACCTGAAATGCCGCCGTATGAGCGGCGGCTTTATAGCTTGTTGCGATAGCCTCAGGCCTTCCTGCTACTTCCCATTCACTTAACCACCAAAAACTCGCGTGGGCATAGGCCGCCTCGATAATTTCGGTCGCATTCTCCGACGTCCCTCCGGGAATCACTGGTTTGGTGTATGGAGACCCCGAAATTGATGACCCTTCAGTCATCGCGATGCCAGGCCAGCCGTATGTATTCACGGCCGAGATGACATCGTCAGTGGACGCAAATTGAGCAAAAACCCCCGTAGACGGGCTAGGTGAAGTCGA
This sequence comes from Clostridiales bacterium, assembly GCA_027365485.1. GTDB lineage: Bacteria > Bacillota > Sulfobacillia > Sulfobacillales > Sulfobacillaceae > JAMCVM01. The sequence continues at coordinate 810 of DAHXNH010000261.1, read as the reverse complement.
TGCAGCAGACGGTCGAATGATCTTCATCACAAAAATCCCCTTCTATCATCGTTGTCCCTTCAGAACTCGGAAGAGCATCTTGACCTTACCGCGCGAAACCGACCTTTAGGGGACACTAAACCGACACGTTTCCGACAGTTTTCCGACACGGACGGATCGGCCGCAAACCTAAGACAGAAGCCATAGACAGTACCCGGCTCGACGGCGATTAACCAAAATTTGTGGGCGATGGGGATGAATTTCGATGGCTTCCCGAATACGATGAATATGACGCGTTAAATCATCCTGCGCGCGCGGCTCATCAGGCCACCCAACCGCGAGGAGCTGTTCCGTCGGGATCACCACGTTCGGATGACGAGCGAGGTAGGCTAAAATCGCAAACGTGCGGGCAGGCAAAGGAATGAACTGAATGCCACGCCAGACCCCTTGTTTCGCAAAGTCCACACCAATCCGCGCAGTGATTCGTAGACAGGCTTCCTGACAAACATCACTGACAAATGTTCGCATTCTTGGGTACCTCCTCACGGCAAGTAACCATTGCGGAGCATGAACTAGAATGCATTCAAAGCCATCTCCCGCGATAACAGCGGATTACAACCGATCGCGCCTTAGCTATGGAAACCCGGTTCATTCAAGCCAGACACAGCGCGAATTCCTGTCTCCGTTTCCTACCCTTTCCGCAACGGTACTAAATATAACGTCGATCGTTTGGTAGAGGTTTCCAAATTTCCGATAAAAGGTTAGACAAATTTCCATAGTAGGCTAGGGCCGATTTAAGCAAGACGATATCTTAGGGAATTAACGGGGGCG
>DAHXNH010000249.1 GCA_027365485.1 Clostridiales bacterium | reverse complement strand
CCCCTAACCAAACCGTATTGATCGCGTGAGACGGCTTGCACCGCCTGGGCTTGGTTGCCGGCGCCGCGAGATCCCTTAGGACGACAGCCAATTCCTCGAGATCTCAGCGTTTAGGGTTGAAAACACAAAAAAGCGCTTCCGTCTATTCAGGAAGCGATGGTGGGCGGTAGAGGACTCGAACCTCTGAACCTCTCGCATGTCAAGCGAGCGCTCTAACCAACTGAGCTAACCACCCACGTCTATCTTTGGAGGCGACGCCCGGATTCGAACCGGGGAATAGGGGTTTTGCAGACCCCTGCCTTACCACTTGGCTACGTCGCCAACCTTCCGGCACGGAGCCACTAACTCAATTTGGAGCGGAAGACGGGATTCGAACCCGCGACCCTCGCCTTGGCAAGGCGATGCTCTACCACTGAGCTACTTCCGCAATCACAGGAGTCAGTATAGCAACCTCCACCGCTTACGTCAAGGCAACTATGCCCCCATAATATGGGTGCCGCTGTCCACGAAGAGCACATGGCCGGTGATTAGCCTCGACCAGTCAGAGGCCAAAAACACGGCAGCATTGCCCACGTCGTCAATGCTGATATTTTCGGCAATCGGTGCCCTGGAAGCTACTTCACGGATGGCCGAACTCCCCCCCTTGACCCCCATCATGGCCAATGTTTTTACGGGACCGGCAGAGATGGCGTTGACCCGAATCAGATCTCGACCCAGGTCATAGGCCAAATAACGCACCGATGCCTCTAAGGCGGCCTTGGCCACACCCATCACGTTATAGTTGGGCATCACCCGCTCGGATCCATGATAGGTCATGGTGATGACACTTCCACTTCCCGCCTTCGCAAACAACGGCAAAAGCGCCCGGGTCAACAGCGGCAGCGAATAGGCACTGACCTCCAATGCGTGGAGGAACCCGTCCCGCGAAGTATCCACAAATCTACCTTCCAAATCTTCTCGATGCGCATTGGCAATGGAGTGCACCAACACGTTGATTCCGGTCTGGCTATAGCGCTCCTGAAGAGCGGCGACAAAGGCCTCGCGCGATTCGGTTTCGGCCACGTCGAGGGCTAAGATTATGGGAGGACGACTCAATTCGGCGGCCAGCGCTTCCAAGTTTTCGCGAAATCGCTCTGTTTGATAAGTCATCACCAAGTCCGCCCCCTCGCGGTCCAGCGCCTTGGCGATCCCCCAAGCAATACTACGTTTGTTGGCAACCCCAACCACGACCGCCCGCTTTTCGCTCAATAGACCCATACGTCATCTCCGTTCCATTGGTTAGTCTACGTTGTCACTCATCATACCCGATCGCAAACCGCAGGCCAACGGGCAACTTAACCGCGTTGAGCCGTCTTCAGCGGAGGAACCGGACCCAAGAGATAGACTTTTTTGTATTGAATCCCATATTGACTAACCTGTTGGCTCGATTCATTAAAAAATAAATCGATATGGTCGCCAATAATATCCGAGCCGGTATCGACCGCCCGAGCTAACCCGTAGCCGTCGACAAAGAGGTAGGTGCCAAAAGGAATGACCGAGGGATCCACAGCCACGTCTCCTTTTTGCAACGGTGCCCCGTTCCAAGCCGCAACCGCCCCCGCCGATCCATTCATCGCATAAGATCCGTTATAGGCCGTCGTCATCATAGCCAGCACCCGATCATAGCGATACGTCGCTCCATCCACTATGAGGCGATTGGCCGCCGCCGTACCCACCACAATGCGCTCGGCGGTGGGTGCTGCCACCGTACGCTTGAGTCCTTCAACCCCGTAAGAAAAGCCTGGTTGCCCTGGTTGCACGAGCAAGGACTGGCCTTTTAGGACGTTTGGGTCCCTTGAGGTGAGCACCGTATAGGGAACAGCCCCAAATTTGGGCCGTTGATAGAAAATACCGCCGGGCTGCCAGGGCCAAGATATTCTGGCCCGAGGGTTCGAGCTGTCAAGGCTTTGAGCCGGGCTCGAGGGGGCGGTCCAGACTGCCACTGACAGCACCCACAACAAGCCAGCCCAGCCTACCCTGGATCCCTTTCCCCACCTCATCACCCGTCGCCCCCCGCTTCACTAGTGTGTCCGTCATCCCTCCTTTCACACCAGCCAAAACTTGCGTCCGGTCATAAAGCCCTTACTAACCCGGAGATTTTTGGGAAAGGTAGGGCAGCAGTTGGCTGAGCGGCACCGCGGCGAGAAACCCCTCGTGGGCCTTATTCCCGGTGACAAACAAGGTCCGATCAATGAGAATCGGACCAAACCCATTGACCCAGGGATCAATCCGAATCGAGCGCAGCAGCCCACCTTCGGCCGTCATCGCAAATAGCAGGCCATGCGTGGTCATCCCCACAATGTCCCCGTCAATCCAGGTGGTCGGACGGGTGATGGGGTCCGGGAACTTCACCGCCCACAGTTGCTTGCCTGACACGCGATTAAACGCAAAAAATTCTCCGGTAATCGCATTACCTACAAACAGCTCGTTTCCGTGAATCATCGGCGTCGATCCCTGCTTATAGCGCGGTTCAAATCCGTAGGCGATATCTCGTCGCCAAAGCAGGCGGCCGGTCTTAGCGTCGAGGGCGAACAGCATCTGATGATGTTTCAAATTCTCCAACGGCAAATACGGAGATCCCAGCATCGCTTCTCCATAAAGTTCACCGCCGGCATAGGCCAAGGGCGTGTCGTCGACGGCCCCGATGGCTCCGACAATGAATTTCTTCCAGACCACACGCCGCCGGGTCAAATTCACCGCCACCACCGCATCAGGCCCACCCCCACCGACATAGAGCATATGCCCGACAATGCGCGGGCTCGATCGACTGACATAGACTCCAATATCCAGATGCCAAAGCCGGCGACCGGTCACCGCATTTAGTACGATGAGCTGTCGGGAGCCATTGACCACATAGAGCTTGCCGTCAGCATAGGTGGGAGAGGGTTGATCCGACCCCACGGTGGGGTATCGCCACAATTCTTTGCCCGATACCGCAGAAAAAGCAACCATGGCGCTCGGGCCCGTGCCTCGAACCGTCGTCGGTTCTATCGTAGGCAAAGGAAAGGCAAGATGGCTGCGAAAGACCGCGTTGCCTTCACCAACGTAGACTCGACCTTCGGCCACAATGGGTTCTGAGTAGGCAGCATTGGGCAACAGATGTTGCCACAACACCTGCCCATTTTCCGGCCGAATAGCCATGACCATGCCCGGATAAATGGCTCTTGGATTACGCCCGCCGCCACTAACATTGACAAAAAGCTCATGATTGACCACGGGCGTATCGCTGCTGGCTAATGTCGGTAGTTGCATCAGATAGTGGGGACCGGGAGGCGAGTTCTTGTCCAAAAACGCCGAGTTATTGGTAAACGCGCGATGAATCGTAGGCCAAACCGAAGGCGTGTGCCCCAATGGAGATTCCGCACGCACCCACACCATCGTCGCCGGGGGATACGTCAGCGGAACAAACGCCGACACCGCCATGGCTGCGAATAGACCCAAGCCCATTCGTCCCATAGCCATTTTGTGCTTTCCATTCACGAATGCAGCCGCCTTTCTTCAACAAATCTTAAGGTAATAGATTTGCTAAAGAGATTCGCCGTGCCCCGATGATTTCCTGCCCGAGATACGGTTCCGGACCATGGAAAATTCCGCTTCGGCTGTCCTATCTTGCCAGGTTGCCCACTGAAGCAGTTCAATGACCAACAGAGTCAAGATCAGAACGTGCAACGAAGAGCACCAAAGACACACCGTGCCCAAGACCACGAACTCCACATAAACCAAGTAGAGCACGGTTGCCGCCCCCACCATCGCCAAGCTGCGGCCTACCCAGAGGGCTTTGGGTCTAAATGTCACCAACACGCCATAGCTAACAAACCAGAAGAGACCAAAGAGGCTCACCGGCAACCCAAACCAAGTCGATTCGGGACTGGAAAGCACACTCTGACAGTCCACAAATCCATGGTCACTGCACACTAAAGGAATGCGGGTATCGTAGTGAAGCAAGGTCAAATACGATGCCACCAAAATCCCGGCAATGATCAGCGCAAGTTGCCCATAGCGGGCACGGGCGCTCATGACGGCACCGTCGCCGGAACATGGATGCCCACCAATCGGCAGACATTCTCGGGATGACGTCCGTCGACCGCACAAATGGCGGCGGTCAAGGCATTGGCGTTAGCCAAAATACTGTCCGCCAATGCGCCTTTGCCCGAACGCACCGCGGCGCTAATCGTCAACCAACTTTTGTGTGCCAATAGCCCGGGGTCCACCGAACTTCCGATCCACACATAATGATCCCCGACCAGCACAAACGGGAAGGATTCCGCGTAATTCTCGGGAACAAAAGGCGGACCATCAAACTTTTTAAACGCTGCTGCCTCGGACGGAGTCAGTTTCATTAATGTCGGATAAAATCCTCCGCGGCTGTAGGACAACTTTCGCCCTAAGATTTCCATAAGATGGACGCTCAAATACGGGCTCTTATAGGTCGCCCCCAAATAATCGAAGGTTGGCGTATCCGGATAGCTGTCCTGACCGTTGGACTTCATCAGACGGATCCCGGAAAAATGACCAAATCGCGACAGAGCAATGGTCATGGGCCAGCGTTCGGCGGCACAAAACGGGCAACCCAATGCCCCTACATAAAGAAACGTGGGTTTGGCTGGGCTTTTAGTGATCTGGCCAGGAGTAGCTCCTTGAGTGCCGATCCCGGCCCACACCGAAGCGGGAATCTTGGTCACATTGGCCACCACCTTGGCCGGGGCCTTGTCCCCTATCCCATAAGCACTCTCAGGATGTTTTCTCAATAGCGCCGCCGCCGCGATGGCTACCAAAATAAGTAAAATGGCGAGACCAACCATTAGCGGAACTCTCGACGACTTCTGGGCGCGATAATGCTGACTTTTCACGAAATCACCTCATGGGTTGAACTGATCCCATTTTACTCTACGTCCGTAGGCGAAGCCTTCCATGACGGGAACCGATCGTAAAATTAGCGGTCGCTCAAAGAGAGCGACCGCTACTGGCTTTCCTCGCGAATCCTATTTTCCAGTCTCCAACACCGTCTCCAACTCCACTGCAATCCGAACCTCGTCTCCGACCATCACCCCACCGGTCTCTAGCACCTGGTTCCAGGTCAAGCCATAATCTTTGCGATTGAGACGTGCCTCGGCACTAAAACCGGCTCGAGTTCCTCCCCAAGGGTCTTGATTGGTGCCGAGGGCTTCAACTTTCACCGTAATCGGACGCGTGGTTCCGCGTATGGTTAAGTCTCCGATCACATCGTAACGATCTTTTCCGGTCGAACGAATCTCTTGGCTTTTAAAGGTCATCGCCGGAAAATGTTCTACATCAAAGAAATCTGCCGAGCGCAAGTGGTTGTCGCGATCCGCCTGATGAGTATCCACGGAACTGACATCGATAGTCAGTTCGGCGGAACCCTGGCTCAGATCCGATGGATCTCCCATAACGGTGCCCGATAGTTTGCCAAACCGGCCCCGAACCGTAGAAATCATCAGATGGCGAATCGAAAATTCCGCGCTACTGTGGTCGGCGTCGACGATCCACACCTGAGTTGGGTTAGACAAAAATATCACTCTTCCTTCGATGTAATATGCTTCTTTTTTCTTAGCTACTATCGATTTAATATAATCAGTGCGTCCCTTCTTGTCAATAGGAGTATAATCATGGGTATCGGGGGTGAGGTGAATGGATTCAGAACGTCTATGTCCCAAATTTGAGGCTGCGTTTGAGCTTTTAGGCAAACGCTGGACGGGATTGCTCCTGCGGGCGTTATTGATGGGACGCCATCGCTTTTCCGAATTCCAAGAGATGATTCCTTTGATCAGTGATCGCATGCTCGCTGAACGTCTGAAGGAGTTGGAAGGTCTGGGTCTTATTGAGCGTCGAGTCTATCCTGAAACTCCCGTCCGCATTGAATACCACTTGACCAAGATGGGACGGGCACTAGAACCGGTCATGGACCAGGTCCAAAGTTGGGCGGACCAATGGGTGATGAATTCCCCATTGGCGCTCGGGCGGCGATGATGCCTCCTGGCCCGACGATTTACGACACGAAGCAATGTGAGGTGTAGGCATCCGTCTTGAAGCAATATGTCGAAGCCACCTATCAGGTGCCGTGGGAATCTCACCTGGAACAACGCGCTCACGCCGTCGCCGTTGGAATGACGGTAGGTTCATGGACCGATGTGCCTGCCTTGCAACAACCCCACCTGCGCGCTTTTCTTGGGGAAGTATCCCGCGTCGAACAACGAGATAGGCTAGGCATTTTTAGTATTCGTTACCCCTTAGACAATGTTCGCGCTAACATCGGTTCGCTCTTAACCGTAATATTTGGCAAGCTGTCTCTAGACGGCTCGATCCGATTGATTGATTTAAGTTTGCCCGATGTTTACCTTTCCCAGTTCCCCGGGCCTTATCTCGGGTTAGATGGTCTCCGATCTCGTCTTGGCATCGACCGACGGCCTTTGATCATGTCCATTTTTAAAAGTGAAAACGGGCGCACTCTGCAACAATTTCGCGCCGCACTAAAAGATCAGCTCGACGGCGGTGTCGATTTTGTCAAGGACGACGAAATCTTTATCGCCGACACGGACTGTCCCTTATTAGACCGTGTCCAGGTGGCCGCCGAAGTGTTGGCAGAGCGCTATCAACAAACGGGGCAAAGAGGCCTCTATTTCGCCAATCTGGTCGGCACGCCGCAAGAGATTTTCGATCAAGCCTTTACCGCTCAAGAAGCTGGTGCGGGTGGTTTCTTGCTTTCACCGTACAGTCAAGGCCTTGACGTGCTCACTGATCTGCGGCGGGCTCACCTCGAAGTTCCATTGATTGCCCATCCCGCGTTTTCCGGAGGACAAATTCGCGACCATGGCTTTGGCATAGACCCCGCCATTTATCTCGGACTATTGCCCCGCATGGTGGGTGCCGACATCGTCCTCTTTCCTTCTCCTTACGGATCCGTCGCCCTAAAAAGGCAGGCCGCGTTGGCAATCTCACACGCACTCACCCACCCGAGCGTGTGGCCGACCGTGGTCCCCGGGCCCTCTGCCGGGATTCACGTGGGCATGCTCTCCCAACTGCTCCAGGATTTCGGAGTAGACTTGGTGGTCAATGCCGGCGGAGCGGTGCATGGCCATCCTCAAGGCACCCGGGCAGGAGCCAAGGCTTTAGTGGAGGGGGTGAAGGCTTGTCTCATGCAAATGCATCTGTTCCCAGCCGAAGCGGATTGGTAACGGAGCCGGGGCAGTGGATCATTGTCTCCGATTTCGATGGGACCATTAGCCAAGAAGACTTAGTGGTGACTTTGACCACCCATTTTTCGGACCAAAACGCTTCCCTCGTGGAAGCGATGCAAGCGGGGAAGATCAGTCTGCGCCAAGGCCTGGAAAAAGTATTCGCCAATCTCAAAAGCCCCGATCGCGAACGCTATCTAGCCTATGCAGTTGCCCACGGTGCCCTGCGCCCCGGATTTGAGCCCGCCGTGCAGGCGTTTGCCCAGTGGCATCTTCCGTTTTTTGTCGTTTCCAATGGTCTTGACTTCATAGTCAAACCCCTATTGCACGGTTTGGTTTTGCCGTCGCACCTTTATTGCAATCGGGCCAATTTTCAAGAGTCGACCATCGCCATTGAGTGGCCGTGGCCTTGCCTTGCTGATTGCGGTGGCGGGTGTGGACTCTGCAAGCCTCGGATCGTGCAATGGCTCCGCCTCCGCTACCAAGCGCAAGTCGTCTTCATCGGAGATGGGCGCACGGACTTTCTCGGCGCCGAAGCGGCCGATCTCGTCTTCGCGCGGGCCGCTTTAGCTCGACACTTTGACCAACACCACTGGAGCTACCTCCCCTTTGAGACCTTCGATGACGTGTTGCGCGGCATCCGTACCCGTCTCCCGAACCCTTGTCTCCGCTCCGCGGAGCCTAGCCTCGGGAATTCATCCCACCGTCAGACCAATTTCAGCGACACCCGCTCCTCAGATCCACAGTCGACCACGCCTAAAAATCGCTTCGCTGACCATCGGAGGGTAAGATGACTCGGGTTGAAGCTTGCCACGATTTAATCCACGCAGCTAGCCGGTTGGCGCGCCAAGGCTTATTTCGCGCCACCTCAGGCAATCTTTCACTCCGACTCCAATCGCATCCACTCACCCTGGCGCTTACCCGCAGCGGGTCGGACAAGGCCCAGTTAAAAGCCGATGACATCATTGGTTGGTGCGACCAGCAGGTCATTTGGGGAGAAGGTCGGCCGTCAGCCGAAACTGGCGTTCACCAAGCGATTTACCAAAAGACCGACGCCGGAGCAGTGCTGCATGTGCATTCAGTGGCCAACAACGCGATTTGCGATCGGATCAAGACCTCGTTTCTTTGTCTCAGCGACAATGAGATGATAAAGGCGCTGGGTTTTTGGGATGAGGGGGCCCAACTGAGACTGCCCTTCATCGAAAACCCCACCGACCTCAATCGGCTAGCGGCTGCGGCGATGATTGCGGTAGTGCCCGAGGTTCCCGGTTTACTGATTCGAAACCACGGTCTTTATGCCTTCGGACCGACCCTATCGGACGCCATTCGCCACCTAGAAGCCTTCGAATTTCTATTCGAATGGCAGCTTCAAGTGAGGTCGATTTCTCCTCCGATGCCCGGATGAGGGCCCTTGCTGACTCGTGCGTCGCCGATGTGCTCATGCTTAGTTGGCCTCGCGTTGCCTCATTACCCCCAAAGCGTCATCATCAGACTCACTGAGCCCCATTTGACTGAAGGAGGAAACCAACATGGCAACTGTTTCGGTACAGCACGCAGGCATCCAGGAATCCCTCGATGGCTCGGCCGCCCTAGCCTTTCTGACGGATCATGGCGTACGGTATGAATATTGGGATGTCTCTCTTGCCGACCGCGCGCTTCGGGATCGGGCCACTTTAACCGACGAAGAAAAATCTGCTCTAATTGCCCCTTTCATGAGCTCTCTGAATCGCTTGGCCCACGACTATGGCTACATCTCCCACGATCTAATCGTGCTCAATCGCGAGGCCACGGCTAACCTTGACGAGCTTTTAGTCAACTTTCAGCGGGAACACCATCATCTCGAGGACGAAGTCCGTTTCATCCTCGCTGGCGAAGGCGTTTTCACTCTCACCCGCGACGGCGATACCTTCAGCGTATTGGTCACTCCGGGAGATTTAATCAGCGTGCCGGCAAAAACCCGTCATTGGTTCACCTTAACCCATCGTCTCAACGTCAAAGCCATTCGGTTGTTTCAGACCGAAGGCGGATGGCAAGCGATCTACCAAGCCGAAGGACCCTTAACGTGAACCAATGATTGCAGAGTGCGGGCTCGGCCTCTGACGGAGAAGTCAATGGCTAGACTTTTTCCCATATCAGCCGCGAGATGACTGGTCCGATTTTCAATTCGCGGCGCCATGGATCGCCAACACAGGGCCTCTCGCGGTGTCGGATAATCCCAATCTCATCAAGACATGGATTGGACGGAACTATCCATTCTTGTTATTCTGAATCGACGTCAACGTTGAAGTGGCGGAAAATCTGGCGCAGTCCGGCCACGATGGTCACAGATCTGAAACATTTACCGCGTACAGTGAGCAAAGTTCGGCGTTCTCTTGAGCGGTTTTTCCGCGCTCATCGAAGACACGAAACGCGTTTTGCACCTAAGGGAGGATGAAGAACGATGCGAATGGCCCAAAAAAGCCTGTGGGGAGTGACAACCGCGCTGGCGCTTTTAGCGATTGCCGGTTGCGGGGCGGAAGCGGCCGGGCCGGTGTTGGCCACCGTGAACAATCAGTCGATTACGGGTCCGCAATGGAAACAATCGATGGACGCGATCGCCCTCATGCAGGGAGTCGCTATCCCCTCGGTGACCAAGGCCAGTAAGTTGGCGCAAGTCAAGGAACTAATGCAATGGTCGGCGCTCGAACAGTGGGCAGTATCGGACCATCTGATCACTCACCCCAAGGCTCAATCCATGGCGAACACCGCGGTGAAGGACATCGAAAAACAAGCAGGCAGCACCTCTGCCCTGAAGAGTCAACTCAAGACGTATCACCTCACCTTGCCTGAGTTTTCGAGCTTCATGGTCAATCAAGAGCTGCTCGAAGCCGCCTATACTCATGTCACCAAGGGAATCAAGCCTCCTACCCTAGCCGAAGACAAGGCGTTTTACAAGGCCAATGGATCGGCGTTTGCCGTCGCCGCCACGGATAAAGTGCGGGCGATCTTAGTCAAGTCGAAGGCCACCGCTAAGACCATCGAATCCGAAATTACCTCAGGGGCGGACAAGTTCGCTACCTTGGCCAAAAAGGATTCCTTGGATAAGTCGACCGCAAGCTCAGGCGGGGAACTCGGTGACCTCACCCTGACCTCTTCGAATAACCTTCCGGCCAACTTCACCAAAGAGATGAAGTCGCTCAAGGCCGGTCAATATGGCATCGCCGATACCCCCAGCGGATACTATGTGATGGAGGTACAAAAGGTCAATCCCGCTTCCGAGGAATCGTTTTCCTCGGTGAAGTCACAAATCGTCAGCAGCTTAGAGCAAACCGCCGCCGGCGATGCCTTTACCAAATTTGGGAATAAACTCTTAGCCAAGGACAAGACCCATATCAACATCAAGTAAAGTAATCCCCGTCCCTTTTCGGAGAGGGCAAGGCGTCCTCTCCCACGGAACTAGCGTGAGGTCATGGCATCCACTCTCACCGTCTTCAAGTCAGGAAATGAAAACTCCGTCCAGGTGATGGCCCTGCTCTTTTGTTCCCCTACTTGGCCCATGCTGGATCGATGAGCCGTCTTGCATCGAACCGATTTCCCGCCGTCTATCGCTTGTGGCGGGGTCGGCGAACGGCTTGGCAGAGGGAGGTTATGTCCATTTTTCGAAGACTTTCTCTTCTCGCCCGGATGTCGCGTCCACTGACGGCTGGAGTCGCTTAAAATTCCTGATCCGCCTGCCTCGCAGCCAACCCAAGCACCGCCCCTGGAATTCGACGCATCATCCCGATGCCCCAGCCATAGGCATAGAACACGATTCAAAAAGAGGTGCTTCATGCGAGAGAGTTCTCAGGCGCGCTGGTTCTTTTTGGCGAGGAGCCTGATTATCCTTGCCATGACCGTAATTCCTCTGGCGCTTTTCCACTCGTCTCATTCATCCACGGCCCAGACTAGGTTCCATCACCGCCGACTGACCGCGTCCACTGCCCCATCCTCGGCCATCAACAAAAGGCGAAGGCCTCAGTTGAAGCCTTCGCCTGCCGTCAAATATCCAAATCCTCCATCGGTGGCTCCTCGCCATGCTGCCGCAACCGATCCACAAGTTCCGGCGGGATTTGTTCAACCATGTCGTCGAGATCTTGGTAAACATCCAAACGCGCAGCTCCCGTAGCGAACCACTGTTCCCACGGTCCGCCTCGCCACGCTTTGTTGGCCAAGGGACCGATGCGAGAGTCGTCAAACAAACGCTGCATCGGTCCCGGCAGCCATGACGGCATTTCTACCCGATAAACGGCATACTGACCTTTGCGCGTACGATACACGGAAAATACCTCAACCCCGTTTTCTGCCCCATGAGGATGGCGCCATTCCGTGACTCGGTACCCGTAAAATCTTTTCTTCTGCTGGCTACCGGCCGGTCCCACCCGGAGTACGATCTCCTCATACCCTTCGCGATGCGCGGTCTCCGCTTGCACAAACTTTTTCAACGCTCGGGAAATCGCTCCAGAGAGGTTCCCATCCGCCAATGCCTGAGCGCGTTCGTACAAAGGCAAATCGTCGTCAGCTACGTAAATCGTTTTGTTGGCCATCGCTGTTCCTCCTCCAGTCTGTCTATATTTATAAATATACTTATATTTTGTCCAAAAGTCAAGGCATCCATCCATCCATCCCCCCGTTGGCCATCCGCCCACCTCGAACAGAGTCGCGTTCACCCGTCTTCCATGCCTATGCTTAAGCGTGATATGTTTCTATAATCGAGACCTCTATGAGGATGGCGACGGCAAGGTTGGCTTGATATCCCTCGCTCACCAGAGTGGTGATGCGTCCAATCAGATTTGGACCTGACGAAGAGGCCATGCCGAATCTCAGTACCTAGGGCTGATCTCGGCCTGATGACTATCGCTCATCGGTTGTGTGTCTGATGACACGAACGTTAGGACTCACGAAATATTAAGTTGAATGACTACTGGACGCTACCGGTTGGTTCTCGACTTGGTTGTTTCGGGCATCAACGCGCGTAAGGCTGATTAACTCACCGGCACTTTGCAATAAAGCGAATAAAAAGATAACCGATGGATAAAGAAATTTGCGGTGAACATGAGGAACCAGTCTCCATCCAAACTATAAAGGACCCCATTGTCAAGACAATATTTCTGCGGATTTTTAGTTACAGTGACTCGGTGGACTTTGCGGTTTTTGCCAGGGGTGTAGCCGCGCATCCCACCTCCGATTGATGGTGAGCCCATCATCGTGCACCAGGACGGCCCGGATCCGGTGGGAACCATAAAAGGGATGGGCGGTATACAGAGCGTCAATCCGATGCTTGATCGCGACTTCTTCCGCGGAAATGGGCACGGGCACATAATACTGACTCGTGCGATTCAAGGACAACAGCGCACACTGGGTGGCGACCGAGAGGTCGTCGGGCGTCTCGACCATCGCCAGGCGTTCCGCCCTAGTCTGGCTTAAGGCCAGATTTTTTTTAAGCCATGACAACTGCGTACTCAGGCGACCCACTTCCTCATACAGTCGGGTCACTTCTTTGTCGTGCTTTTTCTGGAGATCGGCCCCCTGGGTATCTTTTTCGAACAAGGTGGCTGCCTTTTCCAAGAACGTCCGGCGCCATTGGTGCACCTGGTTCGCGCGGACGCCATATTCCTGGCAGAGTTCGTTAATCGATTTTTCTTCCTTCAACAAGGTCAACACGACCTCGGCTTTCAGGGTAGACTCAAAGTGTTTTCGCATAGTGTTTTGGCTAACTCCTTTTGTCTATGGTTTGGCTAAGTCAGTGATCATCAGTTCTAGCCTAATTCCGAGGTTGCACTGGTGGTCGGGGAACTCGCCCAATGGTATTCTCGGCATTCGCTGATTGGCGTAGGCAGTGGGT
>DAHXNH010000238.1 GCA_027365485.1 Clostridiales bacterium | reverse complement strand
GGAGTTGGGATCGCATGAAGCTTACAAAGCGGTGGGTGATAAGGCATGACTCAACTGATTCCGTTCCCGCCGAGGAAGACGGATAAGGTGCAACATTCACTATGAATCATTAATCTTTCCGATCCGGTTATACCTGAAGTTGCGAATTCCGCGGTGGACACGGTGTTGTTTTTATTAGACATGGGTTGCCACGACAGGTGGCTCGCTAAAACGAGCTATATGTTAGAGACAAACAATACCCATGGAACATCTCGGTGGGGGCAGAGGGCTCAAACGTGGATCGGCGTAGTATATGCGACGGCAAGCTACTTTTTAGGCGACTGAGTCTACTGAGATGAATCCTGTAGGGGCTGATCAGAAATACTCGGTGATTTTCACAGAGGAGATAGACGTAGTGAAATATTTGGGCAAGACCACGTACGAGGAAGCGGTAGCTAAGACCCGGGATCAAGGTATGAAGTGGTGGAGAAATGCACGATTTGGGATGTTCGTGCATTTTGGTATCTATGCAATATTGAGTCGGAATGACCGGACGATGGCCCTGGAAAATTACCCTATCGGAGAATACGAGCAATTGACAATACAGTTTCATGCCAAGGTTGGAGTCGCTCGAAAGTGGGTGCAACTGGCTAAGGCGGCGGGTATGAAATATATGAAAGCTATTCATTCCTCTGACAAGTCGGTGCACGGCGATGAGGGCCAGGAGAAGAATGGAATGGGTGTACTAAATGGTGTAATACCAGGAGACAGGTGGTGTGCTTGGTAAATGACGAAGAACATAGTCTGACATGAGTCTAAGGTGACAAACCACTTTGGTCGTGATGGATTGGGTTTTGATGGCACAGCCTAGGATCTGACCGACAGTGCGGGTTAAAATAGGGTCCCTTATCTTGCAGGCCCGATTTTGTGCGGTACGTGATTTAGAACGAAAATGTCTGAAAACCCGGCCAGAGGATGCGTCGTATGGCTCCAAAGCGAGGAGGTATCTCCTTTTTCAGAGAATTGCCTTGACGTACGTCGACGTCGATGTGCGAATCCATTCATAGTCGGTAGAGCGTTAACTTGGTAAGTACTGGGTTGAAGAGCAGAGTTGTTAGCTATGGTCGTGGATTGACCACTTTCTTGGTAGAGTTGCAGACAGTGACGGGTAGGAATGAAGTGAAGATTCTGCTAGAGGCAACTCAGCGTTTCGTAATTCATCAAAGGGGGAAAATTGGTGGAACGAAGGCCAAATATCGTCTTCATGATTTCTGACGACCACCGATCGAGTAGTATTCACGCTTATGGAAATGCGGAAGTTCGCACTGACAATCTCGACCGCTTGGTTGCCAATGGGGTGAGTTTTTCTAACGCGTACATTATGGGAAGCCAGGGGGCAGCCGTGTGTGCACCCAGCCGGGCGAGCATCCATACCGGCGTTAACCCCATGACCATCTCCCAGCATCCCGGAGACTCGTTTCCTGGAGCATTTATCAGCCCAAGATGGGATACTCTAGGTGCGACCCTCCGGGCCAGCGGATACTATACCTATGCGGTAGGCAAGTGGCATAACGATCCGGCAAGTTTCAACCGATCATTCACCAACGGGACCAAGCTCTTCTTTGGCGGTATGTCGGATCACTATCGCGTTCCCTTAAGGGATTTCGATCCTTCAGGTCGCTATAGCCAGTCCGATGTAGTCTTGGGATCGGGATTCTCATCGGAGATATTTGCGGACGCGGCAGTCGAATTTTTGCAGACTTACCAAGGGGAACAACCGTATTTCCTCTATGTAGCTTTTACCGCACCCCACGATCCCCGGACCCCGCCGGAACCGTATCGAAGTATGTATCGTCCAGCAGACATACCTCTGCCTAAAAACTTTTATCCGGAGCATCCATTCGACAATGGGGAGATGACCATCCGCGATGAACAGTTAGCCCCATGGCCGAGAACGGAAGAGGCAGTCCGACAACATTTAGCGGATTACTATGGCATGATCAGCCATATGGATTCGCAAATAGGAAGGATCTTGAGTGCCATCTCCCAGGATCAGTCAGGCACGGAAACGTTGATCATCTATGTCGCCGACCACGGGCTTGCGGTCGGCAGTCACGGCTTACTAGGAAAACAAAACCTGTACGAGCATAGTATCAAAGTGCCGTTGATTATTTCGGGAGATGGACTGCCCAAAGGCAAGAAAATTTCAACGTTGGTATATTCCTATGATCTTTTTCCCGCGATTTGTGATCTGGTGGATGCTGAAATTCCTCCGTCGGTCGAAAGTCAGAGCTTAGTCCCCCTCATGACAGGACTTAAGCAAACGGGTCGCTCAACCGTCTGTGCGGCGTACAAGGACCTTCAGCGCATGGTTACGGACGGAGAGTGGAAATTAATCAGATACTATCGATCACCCGAATCTCAGACCGGAGAAGATCGACTGCAAGTGTTTCATATCGGAGAAGATCCGTACGAATTAGACGATTTGTGGGCATCCGGCAAAGTCAGTCCGGCGGTTGTCACTCGTTTAGTGGATGAGTTAAAGCGCTGGCAGGAGGCAGTGGGCGATCCACTGGTTAGCCGTAAAATAGAGATTTGAATGCGTGGCAACGATTCTTAAGAAGTCACAACGGACCTTTTGTTGTGGCCCAGGTCCGCGGTAAGTGTGGTTGTCAAGGGCAGACAGGGATACGACAAGATCGGCATATCTGGTTACTCCTAACGGGAAGAGGTCAAAACAACGTGCCCTGAGTCGAGCGTGGTAAAGCTTTTTAGTAGTATGGCAGCCTACTTACGGAATAATTTTCGAAGCCAAAGAGGCAGAGGAAAGGAATGACTAGGACGAAAATTCTCGATGTTAAGGCTTATTTGTTGCCAAAGGAAGCGAATCCGTTGTCGTTTCAATGGAGGGCGGGACTGCCAGGGTCTGACCCTGTGCAAGAACGGGCCGTGATCCGAGTTGTTACGGATGAGGGTATTGATGGGTTCGCGGAAGCGCAGCGCGGGGTGATTGCGCTCGACATTGTCCATCGACGCTTGAAGTCAGCGTTGGTTGGGGAAAACCCCTTGTGGAAAGAAAAGTTATGGAAGAAGATTTGGGAGATTGATCGGATTGAGGAACTACCGTTGTACCTGCTGGGAACAATCGATACAGCACTCTGGGACATTACCTCTAAAGTAGCTGGGTTGCCGTTATATCAATTGTTAGGCGGCTATCGCAGTACTGTTCCCGCGTATGCGAGCACAGTCACATTCGCCACGATTGATGAATATTTGACTGTCGCCGATCAATGCTTGGCCACCGGGTTTACCGCGATTAAGTTGCATGCCTGGGGTGATGTCCGACGCGACGCTGCACTCGCAAAGGCCCTCCGCCGTCACGTCGGTGATGAGATCGACCTAATGTATGACGGGTCGGCCGCATATGACTTTCACGATGCCGTGAGGTTGGGACATACGTTAGAAGAGGAAAAGTTTCGATGGTATGAAGAGCCGATGCGTGAATTCAGCATTTCTTCGTATGAGCGTCTGCGGTCACGACTGGGCATCCCACTATTGGTGGCAGAAACATCCGAAGGATGTCATTATAACACAGCCGATTTCATCGCGTTTCATGCGGGCGATATTGTTCGCACCAGCACAGGACTAAAAGGCGGAGTTACGGGAGCTATGCGGATTGCTCATTTAGCGGATGCCTTTCAATTACGAGCCGAGGTACATGGGGGAGGCATCGCCAATTTGCATGTGGCGTGTGCAATTCCTAATACCACCTACTATGAATCATTGGTGATGTCGAACCCCGTTATCCGCGAACCGCTTGTCAATGATCAGGGATTAGCTAGTGTGCCCGAGACTCCGGGTGTGGGTTATGCGTTCGACGTGGAGGATCTACAACTCCGCGCCACTGCCCAAATCTAGATGAGAAGGGTTGGGCAACTCGGCGGCACAGCATAAACTTACCTTCACCCCGTGGGAGGATGTCTAGAGATCTGGCGCAAAACCACCCGGTTGGATTCCATTCATCTGAAATCTATCGATGTCATGAATCGCAACCCATCTCGGCTCGGATTCTCGCGCAGTTATTGGGGGAGCTGGCCGGTAAAGGGAGGAGATGTCACAGGGCCGATTGGGTTTCGACCGAGGGGAATAGCGTAGCACAAGGACTAACAAAGACCGAGTGCAAGACAGAGACTGCCCGAACTGAGATTGGAGCGCATGGGTCGATGACTGGTTTGGTTCTCAAACTTTCGGAGCTGCCTGTCTTGGATTTTGCTAGTGGCTATTCGGTCTTGCATCGTGGACTTGTTATGCAAAGTACTCGATCCGTCCATAGTCTTCACTTTGGCGCACGAACGATATAGAGTGCAAGGCTGCATACAGTGGACAGAGAAATCTATTTCGAAAAGTCATAATTATCCAATCATCGTGACGCCGTGTGCAATTGTGGAGATGGTAGTAGGAGAACATAACTATGAAGCGGTTCAACTGGGACTGACATTTACGGAGTGGACGAAAATGCCAGCAACCGACCGTTGCTTAGGCAGTCTAGGGAATCCGGATCGTGGGAAGTCGAAAGAGGTTTCGCTAACAAATCTGTAGATCCATAAGGGGAATGAAAATGCGGAAGACCAGGGAGGTTCGGAATCGCCACAATGGGTGCCGATGGCAAGCCTTCGGATGACGCTTTGCCAACGGTCGTTGAACACGTCTGGGACGCCTTCAAACCCGAGCATGTGCTATTTGGGAGTGATTGGCCTGTGTGTCTTTTGGCTGGGTTGTCTTATCGCGAAGTCTTGGCGGACCCAGCATGTGTTACCAACACTCACTGCACACGAGACCGTTGCGGTGTTTGGGGGGAATGCCGTGCAGTGTTATGGCCTATCCGATATGCAGCGCAGTTGACCCCGTCGAAACGGGAGTACCGCCTGGATTAGGTTGAGAAAGGGAGCCTACCTGAGCCAACCATGTCCGCTTGCGGCACCGTGCGGGATGCATCGTTCAGGTCTCGGACACTGAACCCAGTGCAGCTAGCGTTGTCGGACCAATGAGTCAGTCACCATCAACATGGGGGATAGCGTAGAGAGCAAAAATCGGAGTGGTGTAACCGTTAACGGGAAAGGAGAGTGGAGTGTGAAAATCATTCAGTCATCGGAGCCATCCGTGAATCCGCCATCTTGGGCGATTTGGGAACGTAAATTATTCACGGTGATGAGCGAAGCGGTCTATGCCCTATTAGAGAAATACACCCAACCCAACGGCTATTTACGATGGGGGGACGCGATGCCAGACGCTCGCGATGGGGGTGACGATTTTTATGAGTCGTTCTTCAACTGGCCTCTGTTGTATCTGCTCGGGGGTGCAGACCGATTGAAAACGGTAAGCGAATTCGAGTGGGAAGCCGTAACGCGCCAATTGACGGACTATGGCCACGCTGTTCAAGAGTATGAGCGGGGCTATGATTGGTTTCATCAAGGAGAAGGCAATCTATTCTTTTATTATTTGTGCTTGGCCGTTCCTGAGCCAGTCTGGGCGATGCGTGCGGTTCGCTTTGCAGGACTCTATCTAAACGATGACCCGAACGCCAAGAACTTTGATTCAGAACGCACGCTGATCCGCGCTCCGCACAATGGAAGTCTGGGACCCCGATGGGGATATTCCCGTCAGGAATCTGAAGGGGCTCCTGCTGCCTACACCTGGAATACCGGGATGCGCCCCTACGGGCTACCCTTTGATGACGTGCCCGGTGTGAGGTCCTATGATGATTTAAAGAACCCTGAGCTCGCGCGACGGATGGGCGCAGTCATGGACGAGCGGTTTGGCGCGGGAGACATTCCAGCCAACTTGGGGATTACCTCGCTTGTGACGAATGCATATTTATTTACAGGAGAGGAGCGCTATCGCCAATGGGTTCTCGATTATGTTCAGGCCTGGCTGGAACGCACTGCGGCTAACGGAGGCATTGTGCCGGATAACATCGGACTGTCGGGCGAACTCGGTGCGCAAAATCAGGGGAAATGGTGGGGAGGTCTATATGGGTGGGCCTGGCCGCACGGATTTTATAACGTGGGCATGGCCACCGTGATTGGCGGGGTCAATGCGTTTCTGCTCAGTGGGGATGACCGCTATTTGACGTTGCCACGGTCCCAAATAGACTTGGTGTGGGAACACGGTCACGAAGAGGCGGGACGTCATATGGTGCCGTTTCGGCATGGAGATCAAGGGTGGTTTGAATTTCATGAAATGCCCTTAATGTACCCCGCTGCACTCTGGGCGGCATCAGGGTCCGAGCAGGACTGGCAGGGAATTCTCCGCTGTCGGTCGATGGATAAAGGCACCGTTGTGCCGACCTTTCGCAATAAACATGATGACGGGCACGAAGCGCCGTGGACCGCCTTCCTGGAAGGAGACCATCCGTCGTACCCGGAAACGTTTTTACGACAAAGCTATGGGCAGGTGGTACGGAAACTAGATCAGATTGCCGCCGATGATACTCCCGTGGAGGAGATGAACATCCATTGGTGGCAGTTACTCAATCCGGTGACCACGGAAGCGCTAGTCCAGCTGACGCTAGGAGCACCGCAGGTTGTGTATAACGGAGGCCTCTTGATTGCTCCAATACGATACTACGATGCGGACACTCATCGACCAGGGCTACCGACCGATGTTTCCGTATTGGTGACGCACGTGAGTCGTCAACACCTTGGCCTGCATCTGGTGAATACTAACCCCTATGTTGAGCGCAGGATTGTTCTTCAGGCGGGCTCCCTCGGAAATCATTGTTGGGACGCGGTCACCTATTGGCAATTGAAGCCGGCGCGTACGCATCCTAGCCATGCTGGCTATCCCGGCGGGCCAGCAGCTACCTGGGCTGCGGGCTACCGAGACAATCAGGACGTGACCGAGGGTCTCCAATCGGTGACGGAGACGGTTCGTGACAAGTGGCTCGAGGTCCGTCTGCGAGGAGGCACCGAAGTTCGCCTGGAACTCACGCTTCGACGTCATGCATATCCACCAACTTATGCAACGCCATGGAATTCTCGGAGGTGACGGTGGAAGAGGATGGGCGTGAAGTTGCTTCGCTGGTTGCTTTCGGGAACTGCCAACATTCGAGGACGAACCAAGGGAGTCTGGGCGGAAGGATTTGATGGTGCTTCAGAAACGGATCGTCGCGATCTTTGGGTTGAGGTTGAGAGGAGAGATTTGATGGATCCCATTGTTTCCGTAGAAACGCTGGCCTTGTCCAGGATGCATGATCGGTTAGAGCAGTGGTATACGGCCACGTATCGCACCATTAAGGCCGACTGTTGCTTAATCATAGTTCGTACTCAGTCAGGGCGAAGTGGAGTTGGCGAAGCAAGTGCCTATGGCAACCCGACCAAGATTCAAACAGAAGTCGCGGCCCTCACGGGTTGGTTGATTGGACGCGACCCGTCGCAGTCGTTCAGATTTCATCCTACTGGTCGGCGCATTAGCTTCGACTGCGCGGTCGCTGGGATTGATACGGCACTGTGGGATTTACGCGGTCAAGCAGCAGGACTTCCCGTGGCGAGATTGATTAACGAAGCAGCCGTTCTGAACGTTCAGGTGTATGCTTCGGGAGGATGTCGGTACGACTGGAGGACCGATCCCGAGCAGCTAATTGCCGAAGCATTGGAATATCAAACGAGAGGGTTTCCTGCCTTTAAGTTTCGCTTGGGAACCGCTTGGGACTGGGATGGGGTCACGTGTGATCAATTTATCGAATTGGCCAGTGCGGTGGTGCATGCCACGGACAGTCGATTCGGGCTGATGGTTGATGGCAATGCCCGCCTGTCGGAAGCGCAAGCGTTGACCATCGGTAAAGCGCTGGCACGGTTGGGAAGATTCGGCTGGTTTGAAGAACCCATTCCTAAAGATGACCTTGCCGGATATCAAAGGCTGAGCCGAGCGCTAGATGTTCCTATTTCCGGGGGAGAATCATGGAGCACGGTTGAACAGGCAATGCCATATCTTCGATCGCATGCGCTGTCGATTGTTCAGCCCGATGCAGGCCTCTGCGGAATCACTGAGGCGGTGCAGATGGGGGAAATCGCCGCGCACTTCGGCATCCGGACGGTACCACACAACTGGCACAACGGAGTGATGACGATGGCGAATGCCCAGGTCGTCGCGTCCCTGGACAAGACACCGTGGGTGGAGTTGAATATGTTGCAAGGGCCGCTTCAGTCGGGCATCTTAGACAGCGGTCTGCCCATCGCTTCGGGCACTCTTGACATCTCAAACTGCCACGGGCTGGGTATCCAGATCCGGGATGATGTGCGGAAGTTGTATCCTTGGATTGAAGGCCACTATGGCATCGTAGTAGAACGTTCCCCACAAGAATAGGGCATGAGGGCTAGATTTCCGTGGTGCATTATCGGATCTGCAATGAGGTTGAGGCATCATCCAATGAGTCAGATAGTGCTCGCAAAGGGAATCTATCCACTGAGAGGAAGATCGTGGGATGGGTTCGAGACACAATCGGAGGTGGGTGCTTAATGCAGCAGGTATGTCCCCTTGACCTTGGTCGCGACAAATTAATCGAGTATACGTCTGAGTGGAGTGGCGATCGTTTTGCAGACGGGAGACCTCGGGTACCGGATAGCCTGATCGAAGATCTTCAAGATGTAACGGTTACTCAGGCATGGGCTGCACTTACTAATGCCGGATTTCCATGGCAGTATGAAGGCGACTTCATGTGTACGCATCCCGGGCAAGTGCTAATTGGACGTGCGTTAACCGCGGTTTACATGCCACGACGTCCGGACATGCGTAAGCTTATGGAGGAGAAAGGTGTTCAGTCCGGATACATCGGGGATCAGATTTCTTGGCCCATCGACCAATTGTCGGATGGGGATGTGTACGTGGCCGATGTGTTCGGGAAAATTGAACAAGGCCCCGTGATTGGCGACAATTTATCCACAGCCATATACAGGAAGTCAGGTCGAGGAGTCGTGCATGATGCTGCGGTGAGAGATATTGACGGGATCCGCGCCTTGGTTGGGTTCACTAGTTTTGTGCGGGGGGCTCACCCTTCGTATGCGTCGCCGACCATTATGCTCGCAGGAATTAATACGGTGGTGCGTATCGGCCATGTAACGGTGATGCCTGGCGATATTGTTTTAGGCCGCGACGATGGAGTGGTATTCATTCCACCTCATCTAGTAGAAAAAGTGGTCAGAACGGCACAGGTAGTACGCTTACGCGATGTGTTTGGCAAGCTCCGTCTGCGTGAAGAAAAATATACTCCGGGGCAAATAGATGATCGATGGACGTCGGAAATCGAAGAGGACTTTTGGCGATGGTTCGAAGCCCAAGGGGATGCTTTACCGTTTTCGATGGACGTGGTTCAGACTCTGTTGAAAGAACGGACATGGTAGAAGGTTTTTCGACCTACTGCTGATCAAACGGGGCCGTTTGCGGCGGACCTCTAGGTTTCACTATGGAGAGGATGTCCACTTGCCCGAAGTCTCATCGCTGCCACGTGTTCCTGGTTAGGATGCGTAGCCGCACCAGTAGGGTTGCCATTTGGCTAGCAAGAATAACCGTTGAGAGGGAATATACTGCACGCGGGTCATGGTTTTCGTTGTTGGGAGAACGCCATCGTGTTGGAACCCCATGATGCCGCGAGGTGTGGAGATGCTCACCGCTTTCGCATCAAACCGTCAAATATGACCCACGCGCAGTATCGCCCATATACGGGATTGGGAGAGCGCTTGACCGTTGGCGTTCGTTTTGCATAAATTTCCCCCATGTTTGTAGGAGTTGAAAACCGGAACTGCCGAGAAGGTGGTGATGCCGAAGCGGTGTTCCCGAAACATTGGGAGGTAGTCATGATGGAGCGCCCTTGGCGACGCTTTGAACCTAGCAAGAAATTTTAAGCTGGAGGACTGATAGAAGATGGCGACACTGCAGAGTAAGGTCGAATATGAACGCCGGGTGGCAGAGACCCGAGATCAACGCATGGCTTGGTGGAGGGCCGCCCGTTTTGGCATGTTCGTGCATTTTGGCTTGTATGCGTTGCTAGGCCGCAATGAGTGGGCCATGGCCCTGGAGAATTATCCGGTGGCCGAATACGAGCAATTGGCGGCGAATTTTCAGCCCCGGCCGGGGGCTCCGAGGGAGTGGGCCAAACTGGCCAAGGCTGCGGGAATGCAGTACATGGTGCTCACCACGCGCCATCACGAGGGCTTTAGCCTGTGGGATTCCCAGGTGAATCCCTACAACAGTGTGAATCTCGGACCCAAACGAGATCTCGTCCGTGAGTTTGTAGACGCGTGTCGCGAGTTCGATCTCAAGATCGGATTCTACTCGTCCTTGATGGATTGGCATCATCCGGATGGGGGACGGGCGGCCTTCGATCCCGAGGCGCGGCGGCGGTTCACGGCCTATATCCAGGAACTCAATCGAGAATTGATGACCCAGTATGGGCCAATCGATATTTTGTGGTACGACGTGCCGCGGCCCATGGAATCGTGGGAAGGGTGGGATTCCTTGACGCGGAACCAAATGGTGCGCGAATTGCAGCCCAATATCATCATCAACAACCGGAGCCGCCTCGACGAGGACTTCGGGACGCCGGAAGAGCATTTGACGGCGATGGATCGGGATTGGGAAGCTTGCATGACCTTCAACGGCTTGAGTTGGGGCTATGTGGACTCCAAACAGGCGGCTCCCTACAGCTATAATGCGCAGCGGATTATCCGAATGTTGCAGACCGTGACGGCCGGTGGAGGCAACCTCCTGCTGAATATTGGACCCATGCCGGATGGATCAGTGCCAGAAGAGGTCCAAGCACCCTTGCAGACTGTGGGCCGTTGGCTGGACCACCATGGACCTGCCGTGTATGGAGCT
>DAHXNH010000229.1 GCA_027365485.1 Clostridiales bacterium | reverse complement strand
CCCCCTATGGCCCCTGAGGCGAAAGATTTCCCTGATCATTGGGGATTCTATCTTATGCAAGCCATCAACCGACTGGAGGACGAACAGCGGCGAACCGCCGATGCCCTGCGGCAAGAGATTGTGGGCGTACGGCAAGAGATTCATGCGTTGGATACGAAGTTTGATCAAAAGATCGATGCGTTGGATATGAAGTTTGATCAAAAGATCGATGCGTTGGATATGAAGTTTGATCAAAAGATCGATGCGTTGGATACGAAGTTTGATCAAAAACTCACCGCGCTCCAATATTGGTACTGGGGAACGCTGGTGATAATTATTATCGGCTTTGTCACGTTGTTGCTAACCCACGCGTGACCACAGTGCAATTGTAGCATTCGATCGATTGTGATGCATAGATATACTGCGCGCGGGTCAACTTTGACGGTTTGATGCTAAAGCTGTGGGCGTCTCAACACATTGTTGCATAATGGTTTGCCAACACGACGGCGTTCTCCTACAGCGGAAACTATGACCTGCGCGCAGTATACTTGCGGGTAAGAATGGATAATGTCTATTGTCGGCTGATTCGTTGCGCTGAGCGGTTTTTATCCTTATATGCTCGTTGATCCGATGAACCGTTTGTATTGACCAGGATTGGGGTAACAATCGGGGTGGTGAGGCCTCTAAGGCCAGGTCGAACGCATTTGGGAGTGCATTTTCGAATGAGAATGTGAAAAAAGCGGAAGATTCGTGAACCATCGGATTATCTTTGATTGATTGTGGGTGAGGTCGTGACCAAAGCCCCTCTCTTTTGGTACCATGGAAATGAAAGTGGAAGGAGAGAGTCTTGGTGGCAATCTATGATGTGTCCCAGCCTATTCATGAATCGATGGTGGTCTGGCCAGGCGATCCCACGCCGACGTTGCAAAAGCTAACCGACCGCACTTTAGGGGCGGCGGCCAATGTGCGCCACTTAACCTTGTCGACCCATACCGGGACGCACATTGATGCTCCGGATCATTTTGTTGAAGGTGGGAAGACTGTGGAGCAGATCGCCCTTACCCGCTTGGTCGGTCCCTGTCACGTGCTGAGCATTACCTCAGGTCCGACGATCGAGGTGGAAGATCTGAAACGTGTCTGGCCATCGTTGGACGCGCCGGTTCGGGTGCTCTTCAAGACGGCCAATAGTCAGCGAAAATTGTTGCAAGACAGCGTGTTTCATACTGATTTTGTCGCGTTATCGCCCAAGGCGGCCGAATTTTTAGTGTCGGCTGGAGTGGTGACGGTGGGCATTGATTATTACTCGATTGAACCTTTTGAGAACCCTGGCTACCCGACGCACATGACGTTGCTGTCGCGCGACGTGCTAGTGATTGAGGGAGTTGATTTGACCGAAGTCGAGCCCGGTCGATATCGCATGGCTTGTCTGCCCTTGCGGTTGGTCGGCGCCGACGGCTCACCCGCCCGCGTCGTATTAGAGGATCTGGGATGAGTGAGAGTCGCATTGACTTGCTACATATCTTGGGGGAAGTCCCCGAAGGGCGGTGGGCGATTTTTTCCCTGCCTCATGGCGATGGCACGCAAATGCTCTCCGTGGTGGTTCCTCACACCCTATGGTCTTTAATCAGCCGTAAGCAACCGTTCGTGTCCGACGTGGGTTTAATGGAACAAGTGGGGACCGCTGCTATCCGCCATCGTTCACAACAGGGGGAGATCAGTCGACCGCTGGTGGTGACCGCCGACGATCTGGACGTGCCCATAGCGGCCAACCCAGCTTGGTTTGAAGAGCTTCGTCGCTGTCAAAAATGTGATCAAAACGTGCCGCCAGGGGAAATTCTAGAGGGGTTGTCCAATGCGCTCCCGCCCGACAGTCGAGGTGAGGTGGAGATCTTGGTCTTGTGTCCGCCATGCCAGTTCCAAACTCATCATCGCTTGACCCCCTATGGGATTGCCAAGTCCTGAGACTAACGTAAAGTTTAGAGGAGGTCAAAATGCTGAGCAGCTGAGGCAATCACCAAGGCCTGATGCACTGATTCATCTTCTTTCCATAGCATGGGAGGGGAGGTGGATCGCTTGGTTCGTCATATACCAGAAGAAATTGCCCATCTTGGCCACTGGCAGCCGATGGCGCGGGGAACGGCTCCGGTGGAGATTGCCCTGGTCTTTCGTATTCAACATCAAGAAGAGATGGAACGTAAGATGGAGCAAGCACAGTGCGTTTTCAGCGACGAGGAGTTTCGCCAAAACTATGGCATCTCGGATGCGCTGAGAATTCGGGCGAGGCATTGGTTGATCCAGTCAGGCCTCAAGGTGACTCAACAGGACACGTTGACTCTCTGGGCCAGAGGATCATTTGATGCAGTGGCTCATGCCTTTCAATTAGACTTCGAGGAGACATATCATCGTGGGCGGAGAAAGTTTCATCCGCGGCAGGATCCCACCTTGCCCGACTGGCTTTCTCCCTTTGTGCTTTCGGTGGTGGGTCTCGACAATATCGGCGAGCTTCATCCTAAATACCGTCGAGTGACTGAAGGGTTAGAGGCAGCCAACGATCAGCAAGGATTTTTCCCCAATAACATCCAAAGTGCCTATAGTGTGCCTTCGACCTTAGACGGCACCGGCATCACGATTGGCATCTTAGAATTTTCCAATGGCTATGCTGAAGACGATATCAAGGCCTTTTGGTCGTCCTTTAGCATTCCTCGGCCTACCGTCGAATTCGTCTCTGTCGACGGCACCCCCAATGACGGGGGCACGTCGTCGCAAGACCTGGAATGTACGCTGGATGTGGAGTGGGCGG
This sequence comes from Clostridiales bacterium, assembly GCA_027365485.1. Lineage (GTDB taxonomy): Bacteria > Bacillota > Sulfobacillia > Sulfobacillales > Sulfobacillaceae > JAMCVM01. Next base: position 6,010 of record DAHXNH010000229.1, on the reverse strand, counting down.
GAGCGATTGCCCCAGGGGCTACCCTGGTTGTCTATGAGGCTAGCGCCGGCAGTTCCGACCAAGCGTTCGGGCTATCCGTGCTGAAAAACCTGCGCTATGTATTAAATGACAGCGCCCATCAGCCCTCGGTGGCCACCATTAGCTACGGTGACGGCGAAACGCGATTTGCCCCAGCGACCATGGAGGCCTGGGATAGCACGATATTGGAGATGAACGCCAAGGGAATCACGGTTTTCGTGGCCTCGGGAGATCAAGGAGCCTATGGCTTGCATGGCGTGGGATTGCCGATTCGGCACGTGGATGCGCCCGCCAACTGCCCGCATGCGGTAGCGGTGGGGGGGACGCACTTGGTTCTTGACCGGCAAGGGCATATCACCGAAGAGACCGGCTGGACGGAAACCAACGACAACGGGGCGTCGGGTGGCGGAGTGAGCCGGGTGTTTTCCTTGCCGTCGTATCAAGCCTCGGTCTCGTTTTTGACCGAAACGTCAGGATCGTCTGGGCGGGGGGTTCCCGATGTCGCCCTCAATGCCGACCCCGATACCGGATATGCGGTGGTGTTTCAAGGGGCTGCTACCGTCGTCGGGGGAACTTCGGTCGGGTCTCCGATTTGGGCGGCCTTTACCGCGCTCTTAAACCAGCATCGAGCCAATCAAGGCATGGCGCCCATCGGATCTCTCATTCATCGGATCTATCAAAGGGCCGCCACCAATCCCGCCCTCTTTCGCGATATTACGGTGGGTAATAACAATTATTTCGGTGTGGTTGGCTACGACTGTCAGCCAGGGTGGGATGCGGTCACGGGCTTTGGATCGCCTAACCTCAGCCAATGGATTCAATCCTTGACCTAGCTGAGCCAGTTGCCAGGATCTCAGCTAGGTCAGGAAGGGCACCCCAGATTAAGCGGTGGGAGAAACCCCCAACCAAGACGATAACAGGGCCTTGGCATCTGGACTGGGGTTTTGGGCAGGGATCACGCTGATTTGGTCGTAGGGCGCTTGACCTAATTCCATCGTGACTTGCTGAAGCTTGCCGCGACGGAACAAATGGAGACTGACCACGTCTCCGGGCCGGTGATTGGCTTGGAGACGTTTGGTTAGGTCGTCAGGGCTCTCTAGCGCATAGCCGTTGAGAGCGACAATGCGGTCTTGGGGCGACAGCCAGTCTACCGCAGGCCCGTCACTATAACTGGTGGTGACGTCGATATAGGCATGTTCCGTCCACTTGAGATCGACTCCGAGCCAGGGAATCGGGGTGTCTGAGGCGCTCTCTTGAGCGTCATCGTCGGCGAGCGCTTTCCACTGCCGTCGAATCTCGATGCCCGCCGAGGCCAAGGCTTGGTCTAAGGGCAGATCGTCGACCGATTCGATATACCGGGCAAAGAATTCCTCAAACGAGCTTTGGCAAACTTCTTCGACAGTTTCTTGATAGACAGCCTCGGGGAAGCCGATGGACTCGCGCCCATAGCGCTGGTATAAAAGCCGCAGGACATCGTCTAAACTCTTTTGACCTTGGCTGCGCCGACGAATCTCCAGGTCTAACAACAGGCCGACCAATTCACCCTTCAGGTAGTACGAGATCTGACGATTGGGCGAATCGGGACCGGGACGATAGAATTTGGTCCAGGTTTCAAAACTGGATTGGGACAGACTTTGCACAAAGCGACCGGGACGTTTTTCGTAGGCTTGGATCCGTTCTTTCAATCGATCCAGATAATCTTTGAGGGTGTAGAGGCCCGAGCGCAGGAGCAAAATACCGGCATAATAGTCGGTGATGCCTTCCATCGCCCAAAGCAAATGGGTGTGCACTTCCCGATCATAGTCGAAAGGCCCGAGCATTTCGGGATGAATCCGTTTAACGTTCCACAAGTGGAAGAACTCGTGAGCAATGAGACTCAGCACCCGGCGATAGCTTTTTTGGGGCCGAAAACTAAAGCGCTCCATGCCGCAAGTCGTCGAGTTCAAATGTTCAAGGCCGCCGGTTCCATGGTCTGAGAGATGAAAGATGAAAGTATAGTGCTCATAGGGAAGCTCACCAAACATTTCCCGAGCCGTTTGGACGATGCGCTGCACGTCTTTAACCAAACGATCGGGATCTTCGTTGCCCTCGCCCCAAAGAGCGATGGTGTGGGTCTTGCCGTCGACGTCGAAATGATAGCTCGGATGGCGACCAATTTCTACCGGCGAGTCGATGAGAACATCGTAGTTGGCCGCCTGATAGCGATAGGGAGCATCGGGCAGACGACTCAGCCCGGTAGCGACCTGCCAGCCGGGGGGGACGTCAATATCGACGCCGAGGCCAACATCTTGGTAGTCATCGACTAAGAGAAAGAGGTGAGCACCATTCCAGTACGCATGGGTTTGATCCAGGTGGCTTTGGCGGACCCCTTCTTGATAGGCGTAAACTTGGTAGCGGATCGTCACCGTACCTTGGACACTCGTCTCAAAATCCCAACGATTTTTGGTGGTTTGAGTGACCAAAAGGGGTCGACGTTCAAACTCCCCCTCCAGGCCGAATAAGTTCCCCGAGAAGTCGGCCACCTGGTAGGAGCCTGGAGTCCATACCGGAAGTCGGAGACGATGTCGGCCGACGGGCAGGTTCTGAATGGTCAGCACGATGTGGTAGATGTGCCGGCCTGGATCGGGAAATGCCACCCGATACGCTATGTTAAGTTGATCCATAATACCCTCCTTGGTCCGACGGTTTCTAGCTATGAGGCTTCCCACCTCCGAACCTTGGGTTCATCTGACATGGCAATTGCGCTAGCAAAGGCGTAAGATGAAAGTGAAAAGAGGTGAGACGATGAACCGCACTTGGGTTATCGTAGCTACGGTGATCAACCTTATTGTACCCGGAGTGGGGACGCTGTTGATCGGCAAATTGCGAGCTGGCGTTCTGCAACTCGGGATCGTAGCGGCTCTGTGGATCCTCACATTGATAAGCTTCGGGTTGCTTCATCCAATCTTGTTGCCCATTGCTCTGGCCAACCGGGCTTGGGCGCTCGCCAGCGGTCTTTTGTCGCTGGCAACCGGCAAACGCGCCAATCGTCAAAGCCTAATTTAACACCGCGCCGATTCGGTGGGCGGCCTCAGCCATGCGCTCCTCGGACTCGGTCAAGGCAATGCGCAGGTAGCCTTGACCATGATCCCCAAAGGCTGTTCCGGGCGCAGTGACAATGTGGGCTTTAGAGAGTATGAGTTGGGCCCAAACGCTGGCAGACCGAGTGTGGGGTAGAGGACACCAAAGAAAGATGGATCCTTGGGATGGGGGTACGGTGAGACCGACCTCGGAGGCCGCTTGAATGAAGGCGTCTCGTCGCTTTTGATAGGTGTCACGGGTGGCGTCGATATAGCTTTGGTTCAGCCCGAGCGCGGTAATAGCGGCCATTTGAATCGCGCCAAATTGACTGCAATGCAAATGTTCTTGGAGACGTTCCAGCCAACCAATGATTTCCTGATTGCCCACCGCAAATCCAATCCGCCATCCCGCCATGTTATACGACTTCGAGGTGGTGGTAAACTCAATGCCTGCCAGCTTGCCCTCTGGGGTGGATAGAAGACTCGGGGCTTTGAGTCCGTCGTAGACGATATCGCCATAAGCCAGGTCATGGACGAGCACAGTCTGACTTTTGACCGCCCGCCAGGCGGCCTCTGCTAAAAACTCTGAAGAGGCCAAGCGGCCGGTGGGGTTGTTGGGATAGTTCAAAAAGGCTAAACGGACCTCGGAATCCATAGCGCCTAGGTCCGGCGTGAAATTGTACTCGGGACGAAGCCGCCAAGGGATGAGATGGCCGCCAGCGAGAGCGACTCCGGACCAATAATCGGGATACCCGGGGTCGGGCATTAAGACCCGGTCGCCCGCGTTGAGTACTGCCAACGAGATTTCTTGCAGACCGACCTTGCTGCCGATGCAAATAGCGACTTCGCGCTGAGGGTCGACTTCCACCTGATGACGACGATGGTACCAATCAGCCACGGCCTCTTTGAGAGCGAAGAGCCCACTGAAGGGGATGTAGCGTTGCATCGCTGGGTCCAGCGCGTGCTCGGCCAGGGTTTGCACAATGGGACCAGGGGTGGGTTGATCGGGATTCCCTTGGCCCAGATTAATTACATCATGGCCCGCGTCGCGGGCCGCCTGCGCCTCTTGAATCAGGCCGGAAAAGACTTGTTGGGGTAAACGTGAAATACGGTCCGACGGTCGCAAAGCCACCTGGGTACCTCCTTGAGCACGTGTCGGATGTGCGCCAGGAAGATGCCCTGGTGAAGACGGCTATCCGGTAACACACGCTCTTTGACTATCTAATCAAAGAGCGTGGCTAGTGTCAACGCGTCACAGAGGGCATGCGAATAGACCTAAATAGCGTCCAAATCGAGATAGGTGCCAGAGACCGACTGAATCTCGGCCACCTGCCGCAGTTGGTCGAAGATGCGATGCACGGCTTCGTCCCCGTCCGCCTCGGCCAAGCCGTCTGGGCTTTGCCATTCGTAAATGCCTACGTATTCGATTGGGGTCCCTGAGATCTTGACCACCAAAGGCAATTGGTCGGTGGCGAATCCCCGTCGGTGAAGCGTAGGCCAAATCTTGCCGATGAGAACCTCAGTGGCTTGCTCTTGACAGGGATGCGGTCGCACATGAACCATCAGTGGATGCATCGCCCTCCCTCCTTTGCCTCAGACCGATTTATCTATAGCTTATTCACCGGGGAGGCGATTGATACTTCTTGTCAGTCGAGACCGTGAAGGCGGACGCAAATATGCTAGGATCAAAGAAAAACGAGGAAGAAGATGACAGCGTGGCGCGCAGTGTGTCCTCTATTGTCGTGCTTGGTAGCCTGATTGTCGATTTTCGAGTGCGTCTGCCTCGATCGCCCGAGAATGGGGAAACCTTGGCGGTTTTAGAGTCGGGAATGTTTGCCGGCGGCAAGGGATTGAATCAGGCGGTCGCAGTGAAACGCTTGGGCGGACGTCCTCATCTCATCGGCAGGATTGGCGATGATCTGTTCGGAAAGTTTCTCCTCGATGGGTTGCGCAAAGAAAAGATTGCGGTCGAAGGCGTGAGCACCGACCCGGTAGAACCGACGGGGACCGCTATTCCGATTAGCGAAGGGGAGCGCCAATATATTCTTCACGTGCCCGGAGCCAATCAGGGGTTGGTGCCCTCGGAGGTCAGCGCGCGTCTTTCTGCCAAGACGGGAATCGGGTACATGATGTTGCAAGGAGAAGTGAATCGCGAAGCCAATTTAGTGGCCGCCCTGTTTGCCAAAGAGCGGGGCATTACCGTGATTCTCGATCCCGCGCCGACTCACGCCATGAGTGATGATCTCTTACTCTTGGCCGACTACCTTACGCCCAACCAGATAGAGTTGGCCCAGTTGACGAAAAGTCCAATTGCTGAAGACATAGAAGAAGCGATCGCTCAGGCAGATTTACTCTTTGCCCGTGAGGCGCACCTGACCGCCGTCATCGCGACCTTGGGGCCCTGGGGGGCTTATGTCGCGAGCCGCCAGGGGCACTTTAGACTGGAGGCTTCCCAGGTTACCGCGGAAGATCCAACCGCCGCCGGTGACGTGTTCAACGGAGCCTTTGCCCTCACCTTGGCTCAGGGGGGCAGCATCCGCGAGGCCGCCGAGCGTGGAATTGAGGCCGGGACCTACGCCTGTCAGATTAAAGGCGCGTTGCCAAGCATCCCCACCGCCCAAGACCTGGGATGGTAGCCCCTTGCTCGAATCCGGGGCGGGAGCGAGTGAGCATGTCGACGGCACTCCCGGGGTGATGTGCTCATGCGGCTCCGATCATTTCCCCGTACGGGACGACTGAGACGGACTCGGGTTGCAGGAAATGCCTCGAGTAAATCTTGGACGTACCGATTCGATTCTTTTAGTCTAAATCGCCGCTGCCCACGAACGCTCTCGGCGACGCAAGGAGCCCGCACACCCCAAGACGGGCTCCTTGCTGTGCGGACTCGAGGGAAAAGTTACTGGCCGTCTAAGAGTTGAGAGAGCGGTCGGGCA
>DAHXNH010000222.1 GCA_027365485.1 Clostridiales bacterium | reverse complement strand
ATACGCCAGTTTTTAGTTTCCAAAAAAACGATTACGACTCTTCCTCTTAATTCGCTGACTTCGGAGCCCTATCAACGCCCAGTCCAACCTTCTCGAGTCAAAAAGATGATCAATGATTACAAGCCCGACTCTAATGCACCTATCTACGTGAACGCTCGAGACGGACGATACATTGTTGTCGATGGGCACCATCGCGTAGCGATGATGAAGGAGATGGGATTTTCTGAAATCCAAGCCATCCTTTTTAGTCATCCTTTAACAGTCGCTGAAGAAGCAGAAGCTTACCATTATTATAGTCGCGAATCCAAACCGTCATCGTGATTCCTGGGATGAAAACAATGGTCTAATCACCCCTGGGCTTGACGGAATACGCACACACCAGGGCAATTGCCGCGATGGATTGCCCTGGTTTTATCAGAATACGCCGTAAAACCCCACCGCCCACTCCGTGGGCGCAGACAGATTGTAGGGATTCATCAAGAACGATCATTTCACGACCTGCAAACCACTCACTCGGCTTTTTACACAACTAAGGAGGATCAAGATGGCCAATACGCCAGTTTTTAGTTTCCAAAAAGCGATTACGACTCTTCCTCTTAATTCGCTGACTTCGGAGCCCTATCAACGCCCAGTCCAACCTTTACGAGTCAAAAAGATGATTAATAATTACAAGCCCAACTCTAATGCACCTATCTACGTGAACGCTCGAGACGAACGATACATTATTGTCGATGGACAACATCGTGCAGCGATGATGAAGGGGCTGGGATTTTCTGAAATCCAGGCCATCCTTTTTAGTCATCCTTTAACAGTCGCTGAAGAAGCAGAAGCTTACCATTATTATAGTCGCGAATCCAAACCGTCATCGCTGTACAATGACTATTCTGTGCAACTGCAAGCAGGAGATCTTGCCACGACAGAAATCGAACGTGCAGTCCTACAAAACGATTTTGCTGTGACCAACAAATCCGATCATTCCCCCAAGACCATTCGCGCCGTGAAAACCTTACGAGACATCCATCAAAAAGCAGGTGCTTCCTCGCTCTCAAACATCTTACGCATTTGGCGTTATAGCTGGCCTAACATTCAGCCAGAACAAACCTCTTTACTCGCTCTCGCTCGATTTTATATAGCGTATCACGATCATCCCGATTACAACGATGCCCAGTTAATTAATCGTTTGCAAAAACTACCTGTTTCCACATTGATGCTGACCGCTCACGCAGCAACGAAACTCATTCATGGTAGTGCAGAACGACACTTGTTTGAAGAAATTTTGCAAGCGTATAATAAAGGTCGTCGAACACATCGGCTACCCGATCTTACAACCCCGTCAGATTAATTGCACGATTTCGGAATCTCTGTAACGGTGCTACGTGGCGTCCGCAGTGTCCTGCGGTCTGATGGCTACGGCAAACGGACGCCATTTCTAGTACGCATCTTCCCCATCCCTCAAGCTAGGAGCTTCCACTCCAAGATTACGTCGCTTTCGATTCACATTGAGGGCAACCCGAGAGGCAACGGGTCGATCGTGACCCATGTCTTCCTATTCCAATAGCGTGGCAGAAGCACGACACCTTCCTTCGTTTGTGAGGTGCCCTTGCAGGTGTTGCTGCCTCAAGAACCTGTCTTGCAAACCCGCTTCGAGACGGCCCGCCAGTGCTACAATGTCTTGCTCGGGAAAGCGTTGCGCCGGTTGTAGCTCATGCAACAATCGCAGCCTATCAGGCGGCACGCAAGACAACGATTTGCCAAGGAAATTGTTCGGGATCATGCAACATTGCGACGGGAACAGCGGCATGCGGATCGCCAGCGCCGTGCCAACAACCCCGACTGTTATGATACGCAAGGACGAGCGATCAAAACCAAACATCCGCGAAATAAGAGCCGGCGGCAACGCCACACCCAAGCAAGAATCCGCGACCTCCACCGCAAGGAAGCGGCCCACCGCAAAACATTGCATGGGCAATTCACTGAGGAAAACGACTGGATATTACGAGCCCAAGTCGCCGGAAATCCCAAAACCCCCGCCGATATCCTAGACATTTTAAAAAGAGACCCCGACTGGATGGTTCGGATTGCCGTGTTGTCGCACTAGAACAACTCCATTCGCGATCGTACGTCCACACCATACGACTGGATTGGCAGACACATGGAAGACTCCCCGGCCTGACCGTGTCCTTCCTGGGACTGCGCCCAGGACATGTGGCAGAGTCCCAGGAAGGCCGAGGCTTCCCCCTTCAAAACGCTGGGGTCCTCCAGGCATCGAATCCATCGGACGCTGGAGCCGCTGTATCCCCCCTTAAAAAAAGGGGGGGTTAGCAATCGGGCTCCCTTGATGAACTTCAATCGGGCGAAGAGCCCGGCGCTTTGCTGGTTCGCGCCATGGACGATTTCGGCCACTCTCCTACGCCGACCGTCTCTAACGCTTTCCAAAAGCCTCCGGCTCGCTTACGCAACACCTGGAGTGACGGCGCATCATGGGCTTGCGCCCAATCGTGATATTGGGCGGCGGTCATTTGAAACCCAATAAAATCCCGCAAAGCCTGTTGCCAATCGTCTTCGGTATAACGCACCACTCCGCCAGGCTCCTGGGTGGTTAGAGCTACCTGAGCCCGAGCTACATTCAGAGACCCCCAATACATCCGAATGGTTTCCACCGACGGCCACTCCGCGCCGCGCCAGGCTTCATACGCTTCTTCGCCAAAGGGATCGCCTAAGGCGATCGCCGCCTGGCGCAAAGCATTGAGCATTTCCGCTTCACTCCAAATATGGGTGTTAATGGCCGGGTTTTGCGGTAATTGGGCTAGAGCTTTGGTCCGATTCCACCGCCCGCCACACCGTCGTGTGACCACCCCCAATCGTGGGCGACCCGGAACCTCTTGCGCCCAGGCATCATACTGCCGTTTGGTCATCCACGGTCCTACGCTCTCCGCCGCTTCCCGAACAGCCGCCAAACACTCTGCTTGTTCTTTGGCTTGCGACCGTTGGCCACCCAACTCAGCGCAGAGTGCCAACCACGATTGATGTCGATGATACCGCAGGGATTCCGTTCCCAAATACCCATGGGCTTTCGCATAGGCATTCCATTCATGTTGACTCGGCCACGACCCACGTTCGTCCGACCAAGCTTGTAAGGCCACTAAGGATGGTGCTAACCGAGTCGATCGCATGACCGTTCTTGCCTCCTTGATTCCTGTTCTGCCCTCTGCCATGATGCTATCCTATCCATGAGCCAGGGATTGCCCGTTTTTATTGACGAACCCTTAGAGCATTGCCGATTACTATACCATCGGCTTTTTCTTCATTTGCCCGGATTCCTCCACGACATCCACGGCTCCGATCTTACCAAACCTCTCACCCCCCACACTTTCCGAACCACTCCATTCTCCCGCAAGGAGGTCATTTCCTATCGCTCCTTATCACGAACGGCCACGCGTAGCACTAAAACGCTTTCGCCAATACCATACCATTCAAGAAACCGAAGCCATTCATCGCGACCATATTATTCCGCTCCTCGAAGTCTTCGATCAGCACAGTCTCCAACTCGCTCAACAATATCATCTTCCGGTCGACTACACGGCAAAAATTCGACCTGTACGGTTGCTCAGATTGGCAGCCTATCGACCCCTCGCCCCGGTATCAGGCCACCCATTGCCATCCCAATTCTCCGTCCCTGCACCAGCGGTCGAGCTCCTGATTGCGCAACAGAGTTGTCGTACTGGTCAGTCGAGTGG
>DAHXNH010000214.1 GCA_027365485.1 Clostridiales bacterium | reverse complement strand
AGAACTTTTTGACCAAAATTTGGGATTTTCTATTCACCAAACACAGATCTCGACCGGAATCCGTCGGTCTCGACCGGCTTCATCCGGAGTTTAGTGAACCCCGAGCCTACTCGCGTTTTATTCGGCGATCAATACGCAATGATGCGAACATTCAATCTCGCAAAGTTAAGCTGCACCCGATCGTAGACACCCGATGGCACGCCATTCTGTCGAGGGGACATTGTGATCTTTGAACGTGGTCGTCGTGACGGCCGAGTGCTCCGAACCATGCGCGTCCAGTTCGCGCCGGGCGACATCCCACCCGTCTCGTTTCAGCGAATGGGCCAACCAGGCCAGGTACGCGTGAATTCCTATGGGATTCTGCGCGATCGTCCTGCCGTGGATAGTCGACACTTCGGGCTTCTCCATACATCGAAAATTCATAGCGTGGTAGTCGGCCTATTGCGTAGAGGGCCAAATCTCGAAGTTTCCAGAAGTCCACGCCAATTGGTGCAAGAAAACCGCGAGCTGCGGCAGCAACTCGACGGGCTCGCCGAGATCTTGGCAAAAATCGGGAAAACGCCCCTGCGACCATAGACGCGAGGGATGGTACTATGAGAACGAGGTGGTTTGCCATGATGGGAAAGCCCTTACCCGGAATTATTCCCGGTTCGGTGTTAACATTCACGTCCGTCGTCTGCGATTCAAGAGTGACGGCGTTTTACTTTACGATGGATCCTCCCATTCCTAATCCGCTTCCCGATGGTCGGGCGTTTGAATACCTGCAATGGCGGATTGAGGTGACCGATGATATCGGGACCGTGTATGGCGAGGAGTGGGTCGGAGGGGCGGCGGGCACCACCGATGGCGACATGGCGATGCCACCGCCGGTCCCCCGCGAGGCCCGCGAGTTGACCGTCATTATCCAGCCGCACCCGCGATGCGGCGATGAACCCCGTTATCAATTCACCATCGACGAGTCAAGCATATCGCGGGTGGATAATGCAACCTCTAGCGAGGCGATTCGTCATCGGAACAATTCGCACGGGATGAAATGATGGGTTTGGACCGGCCAACGCTCCGCCAATTCCCTACTAACTGAGGTCGCCACCCCTGCGGCCTCGGTTCGCTGTAGCGCTGCTGCCAAGGCGGCACCCCAACTCCTCGCTGTGATGCCCCTGACGCATGGATCGATGTCTGATGCACGCACCTGAGTTCAAGAAGACTCTCACCCCTTAGAGTTTTTAAGCCAGACCTCGGGTGTACCTCGGGTGTAATACAGCGTAGGCATCGGCACACGCGGTTGGGTCTAAGAACCCTCCGCGGGCTGCACGGCGGCTGACCGAGCGATTCCACGCCAAGGATGGGCTGATCTCCGGAAAATTTGCGGGTCTTCGAAGTGAGGGCATCAGGCCGGAACATCCCCACTCCGAATTCCGTCCATATACCCGGCATTAAAGATCTGATACTGGTACCGACCAGGTTTGAGCGCCTTGGTTTTCTTCATCAAGGAGTACGTTTCAATTCTTTAGTGCCGAATATATAGTGCTCTATTGTGGAGTTTGGGGGGGGCGAAAGCATCGAGGCAGGATTATCCCGCTTCAGCCCGGATCGTGACTGATAAGGCGACCATACCGCATTATCCGACGTTCTTCGGGCGCAGTCCTGCCCGTTAATGCAGCCCGAGATTCTGATGACCTTCTCGCACAGCAGCGACCGATAAGGCATGTCCCAGGTCTCGGCTCGAGCTGCCGTAAAGAGAAAAGTCATAAAGCTTTCTCTCGACGGGTTTGTCATGCCCATCAGTAGAAGGAGGGATGTATTATGCGCATGGCCTTATATGCGCGGGTCACATTTGATAGTTTGACGCCAAAGCTGCGGGCGGTCAGACGCCTCGCTGCATAATGGTTTCCCAGCATTGTGGTCGGCGCCTAAAATAAACACTATGATCTGCGCGCAGTATTGATCGACCAGGCCATCGCCAATGATCTATGGCGGGGGACAGTCGGAAAACGGTTGGAAGACGACGCCACTCAGCACCGATTGGATGTTGTCCTGGCCTTCACATTCGACCGCTCCTTTCGCTGGGTGCAACCCCTGTACGATACGTCGACGGTCTGGAATGCGCTTTCGGTGGGATTTCTGAGCGCCCGGGAAGGCGTTGATACGATCGCTGCGTAAGGTGGGCTGCTCCTCGACTGACTCGTCAGCTTGGCGGAGTTCGAGTTAGCCCCATTCCGCGAACGGGCCTGTGCCGGGATAAAACGGCCAAGAAGAAAGACCAACCGATCGGCAATCAACCTATTGATCCAGCTCCAGCCAAGGGGGTCGCCGCCTGGGCAACCGTCGAGGTCGTCGAACCGGGCACCTTGGTTATCGCAAAGCCGCCCCACGGTACGGCGTCAGCGTTAGCACCAGCCAACGGATGCAAGCGAAACGGCGCCAAAGAATAAGGATCCGACCGCACCCGTCATGGCTACAGCTATCTTGGCCAGAGAACGTACCCCGGCGGCAGGGAGCGGACCGCAACCTGGCTTCATTTTCCCGTAGAACCGAGCATTCGAGAGCCCAACCTACCACCGCCCATTCACGTGGGTGAGCGAAATCTGCATTTAACGCCTCGGATGGTGGATGTGAAAGCGAAACATTGGATCTGCATGCTGGAAGGGGCCGGCGGGCTGACGAAGGCGCGATGAATATTGGGGCGGATCGGCAGTGGGCGGGCATCAATTCTTAGCAAAAGCGGCCACGCCTGCCGGTCTTACTAGCGGCACCGAATGTGGAGACGAATGGGGTGCCAGGCCAATCTCAACGTTGAGCGACCGGGTAGAAATCGGTCTCTAGCGAATACAGGACGAATCCCTGCCAGTCAGTTCGCCTAATAAGACAGAATTCGGAGTATACTATACCAAGGAATTGGGTGGTATTTTGCTCCGTATCCGGGAGCGCAGTATCCTCACAGACTAGGTTTTATCTTGTGGCGGTATAGTCCAATCCCGTTTTAGCACGAACCAGTTTGCCCGGTGAACCCAGCGGTGACCCCGTCCTACAGAGGTCGGGGTCATCATATGGAGTTCGCACGGTGATTTGATGGTTGGATAGCCAGTCTGGAGGTCTTTATGTTTGAACGTTCCACCACGATAGTCGAGCCACCCACCGTTTCTGTGTTTTCGGTATATCGTCACCCTTGGCAGAGTTTCAAACTATACTGGAGAGTTCGACGCGATCTTCTAGGGACCTTGGTGGACATGGTGCGCAGAGCCGAAAACTTTCTTGATTTGAGGATTGGTTCGGTACGGGTGCTATTGCTGAGCCGCCCGGAAGACGTCCAAGAGGTGCTCATTACCCAGAATCGAGCCTTCCACAAGGCGAAAGGGCCCATTTTCATGGCGGGCATCTTTGGCCAGGGCTTATTGACCACGGAGGGTGCGCCCTGGCGCCGAGCTCGGCGTTTGGTGCAGCCCGTCTTTCATCGCCAAAGGGTTGCTGCCTGGGGCGGCACCATCGTTTCATTAACCCATCGCCAGGTAAGGGAATGGCACGATGGTCAAGAGCGGGACATCGCCGCCGAAATGACCGCCCTGGCATTTACGATTGTCACCGAAACTCTGTTTGGCTTTCAGGGAGACAGTGTCAGCGGTCAAGTGCGCGATGCCACCTCAAAAGCAATGCACTTTGCCAATAGTCGCCAATTTTCCCTAGTGCGCTTGCCAGCGTGGATTCCGACCCCATCCTCGCGGCGGTTTGTGCGCGCCTGTCAACAACTCGTCGACGCGGTGTCAGGCATCATTGCTGCGACAGACGAGGGAGATTCAGAGGTTCCCGGCCTATTGACCTTACTGCGGGAAGCGGTCGATGATAACGGGAATCATATGTCGCCGCAGGAACTGAGAGATCATTGTTTGACTCTATTGCTTGCTGGGCACGAGACCACCGGCAACGCCTTGGCTTGGCTCTGGTATTTGCTGGGTCAAAACCAGCAGGTGCGGGTGAAACTGGAGAACGAACTGAGTGCGTTGCTCGGCGCCGAATCTCTCAATGCAGAGAGCCTGGGGAACTTGCCCTATTTGAATGCAGTGGTGCGCGAGTCGCTTCGGTTGTATCCTCCGGCGTGGGCGGTGGTGCGTCAGTCCATTGCCCCGTTTCGTCTGAGAGATGTTGAGTACCCGGCCAACGTCCATGTAGTCATGTTGCCGTGGGCGGTGCATCGAGACCCCGAGTGGTTTGACCATCCCGAGGAGTTTCGGCCCGAACGCTGGTTGGATGGATCGACCCGCAACCTTCCGTCCTTTGCTTATTTTCCCTTTGGGGGTGGCCCGCGCTTGTGCATTGGTCAACCCTTTGCTCTGACCGAGATTGCACTGGTGGTCGGCACCATCTGCCAACAGTTTCGATTGGAGCCGCTTTCCGAGGTAAAGATTGCGCCTGAGCCGCTAGTGACTCTGAGACCGGCTAATGGGGTGCCCATGCGGATTTATCGGCGGGTTAGCGAAGAGTCTCTCGAGCCAAGGACGCGTCCGGCCGACGAGGGATCAGTAGCCAGTATTCCATTATGTCCGGTGTCGCACTAGACCCTCACCGACCGACGGGGTTTGCCATCCGCAGGCTTTTAGTGCCAACGCCAAGGTGGAAGGCAAGAGGTCGGATTGCTGGCGCGAATGAGAATCGAGGCTGATTTTCCAGACCGAGGCGAACAGAAGGCAAGCCCCGGGGATTTGGCCCGGACTTGCTCTCTGAGCAGTCTTTGCCGTTGCGAGCCCTGCCTTATCACCGCGGACGGTGAATGCGGGATGAATCGGTCGAGCGCGGTGAGACCGGTGAACCGCGTGCAGAGACGCCCATCGCCCTTTCATGCAGGGATTGGGGCGGTTATGTTCGATCGCCCGTTGACGACCTAGATTAGGTTCGGTATAATACAAGGGTTAGTACCCGAACAAAGCGGAAGTTGATCCGCTTCTCACCCTGAGGTTAGGCCGACTGGGTTTTTCAAGGGATCTTGCGTGACGGAGAACGGGATATCGTTTGCATTTGTTTTGGTGATTTCATGAGGAGGCGAAGCGCCCATTACTAAAGATCTCAGAATCAATGATGAGATCCGAGCCCGTGAAGTTCGATTGGTCGGTGACGCTGGCGAACAATTGGGGATATTAGGTCTTCGGGAAGCGTTGGAGATGGCCCAAGAGCGCCGTGTGGATTTAGTAGAAGTCTCGCCTACGGCCCGGCCACCGGTGTGTCGTCTAATGGACTACGGGAAGTACAAATATGAGCAGGCTAAGCGCGACCGTGAGTCGCGCAAGAAGCAAAAGGTGGTCAGCATCAAGGAATTGAAGATGCGCCCGGGCATTGACGAACATGACTTTGACGTGAAGGTGAAAAGTGCCCATCGCTTTCTGACCGACGGGGATAAGGTCAAATGCACGATCGTGTTTCGAGGTCGAGAGATTGTTCATGCGAGTTTAGCCCAAGCGACGCTGAAGCGCTTGGCCGAGGCCACCAGTGAAGTGGGCATGGTAGAGCGGGTGCCGAGAGTGGAAGGTCGAGCCATGATCATGATTTTGGCCCCTAAGAAGGGAGCTTAACCATGCCAAAAATGAAGACCCATCGCGGAGCCAAGAAGAGGCTGATGATTTCGGCTACCGGTAAGCCGCGACGGTTTCGGGCAGGAAAGAATCACATGCTGGAGCACAAATCCGCAACCCGGCGCCGTCGCTTGCGTCAAGCGGCGATCCTTTCGAACGCGGATCGACATCGGGTTAAGCGATTGTTACCGTACGCCTAGGACGCGAGAAATTTTGGAGATTGAGGTGGACTTGTCATGGCACGAGTAAAAAACGGGGTGGTTCGCCACCGTCGGCATAAGAAGATTCTCAAGCTGGCGCGTGGGTACCGCGGTGCCCGTTCTCGTCATTTTCGACCGGCTAACGAGGCGGTCATGCATAGCCTGTACTACGCGTATCAGCATCGTCGGAAGCGTAAGGGTGATTTTCGGAGACTGTGGATTAGCCGAATCAATGCGGCGGCTCGAATGCATGGGCTGACCTATAGTCGTTTCATGTTTGGCTTGAAACAGGCGGGCGTGGGATTGGACCGTAAGATTTTAGCGGATATGGCGGTTCGCGATATGCCTAGTTTTGTACAATTGGTTTCGGTCGCCAAGGGCGAGCAGTAACGTCTGATGATCATCCAGCCTCTGGATGCAGCCGATAACAAAACGGTGCGCCGGGTACGCTCGCTCATGACCAACCGTGGTCTGCGTGAGCGTCTTGGCGTATCCGTGCTAGAGGGCGTCCGTTTGGTCGAGGCAGCTATTTTGTCGGGGGCCGAGTTTCGTATTGTCCTCTACGGTCCGCGTTTAGTCCAAACTGAGCGGGGCAGGGCCTTAGTCGGCAGGCTGTCGGGGCTGGCGCCGAAATTGCTGTATGTCAGCGAGAAGGTTTTGTCTGATTTAGCTGAAGTGGAAACCAGTCAGGGGATTCTGGCAGTGGCATCCATGCCGCCGGTCGGGAGGCTTTGGCCCTTCCCGGCGGGAGCACCGCCGCTTTTCGTAGCTGCCGATGGCATTCAAGATCCCGGTAATCTCGGCACCATTATTCGCTCGGCACAAGCCGCTGGAGTGCATGCTTTTGGGGTGTCGAAAGGGACGGTCGATATTTTTAACCCCAAAACGCTTCGGGCGACTGCGGGCAGCCTCTTTGAAATGCCAATGGTGCGGCTGGAAGAAACTTGGGCAGACGACGCTAAGCGCCAGAACCTGACGTTGGTCTACAGCGTAGTGGACGGGGGAATGCCTTATGAGGCATTCGATTGGACCCAGCCGCTGGTTTTGGTGTTAGGGAGCGAAGGTCACGGAGTGACTCCCATTGCGACGGCGGAGGCTCTATCCATTCCGATGGCACCTACTGCCAACTCGCTGAACGTGGCCTCAGCCGCCGCCGTATTGTTGTTCCATGCCGCGCAAGTAAGGCGTCAGCGACAGATTCCGATGCTGCCGCCTTCGCGGGTGGAGTATGGGCGCAGGCGACGAAGCGAATGATCGACGGGGCTCGCCCAAGGTCAACAACATAAGCCAACACGAAGATCCGGACGAGTAAATGGGTCTCGCCGAACAGGGAACGGTGCCCTAGACTGCAAGCACCGTCGGTCGCGACCCGTCGAAGTTCTCCCGGGGAGTGCCGCCCTGAACCCGATGGCAGGGGCGGCCGGTCGTTCCGTTATCACGACGAAGTGGGGCATCAGCCCAACAAAAGGTGGTACCGCGGGCACTCCCGTCCTTTGATGGACGGGAGTGTGTCGTTTTCAGGAGGAGGTCGAGCCATGGACGAGACGATTGAAGGACTTTTGGCAGCTATTGAACAGGGAATTGAAAAAGCTTCGACGACGGCCCAGTTGGAGGAGGTGCGCGTGGCCTTTATCGGGAGAAAGGGACAACTGACCCGTGCGATGAAGGATCTGTCCGAGCTTTCGCCGGAAGAACGCCCGCGCCAGGGCAAGCGACTGAATCAACTGCGTCAAGTCTTTGATAGCCTATATGAGGCCCGTCATCGTCGGTTGGCGGCTGAAGAGGAGGACGCCCAACTTGCCGAGGAGCGATTGGATATGACGCTTCCTGGTCGAAGTCCGCTGCCGGCGCGGCTTCATCCCGTGACCCGGGTGACGCGCATGCTGGAAGAGGTGTTTTTGCGGATGGGCTTTTCTTTGGCGACTGGGCCCGAGGTAGAGACGGTATGGTACAATTTCGAGGCTCTAAACGTGGCCGAAGATCATCCCGCCCGAGCCATGCAAGACAGCTTTTTTGTCGACCTTCCAGGGTATGTCATGCGCACTCAGACCTCGCCGATGCAGATCCGGGCGATGGAAGAAGCTCGCGGCCGGGTGCCGCTTCGCATTATTTCCACAGGGCGGGTATATCGGCGAGATGAAGATGCCACACACATCCCCATGTTTACCCAACTCGAAGCCTTGGCCATAGACCGCCATCTCGGACTTGCCGACCTCAAAGGGGTGTTGTTGACCTTGGCCCGGGAGATCTTCGGGGCATCGACCGAAATTCGGTTGCGTCCGAGCTATTTTCCTTTTACCGAGCCCAGCCTGGAGGTAGACATCAGTTGCGTCGTGTGTGGAGGCAAGGGCTGTCGCACCTGCAAAGACGGGTGGTTAGAGATCTTGGGATCCGGGATGGTTCACCCCGTGGTGTTAAGAAATGGTGGCTATGATCCCGATCAGGTTAATGGGTTTGCGCTGGGCCTGGGCATTGAACGGGTAGTCATGTTGCTCTATGGGTTCGATGATATTCGCCTTTTGTACCAAAACGACCTCGGAGTGTTGTCAGGATTCGGTGATCCATTAGCACCGATGGGGAGTCAGGGAGGGCCCTTATTATGAAAATGAGCTATCGTTGGTTGACTCGGCACCTGCCTCAGTTGCCGGAACCCGCGCAGGTGGCGAAGGCGTTTGTTCATTTGGGCATCGAAGTGGCGGCGATGGACCCTTGGGGCTTGGACTACCAACCCGTGCAATTGGCCCGGGTCGTGGAACGACGCCCTCATCCGGAGGCGGATCATCTTCACCTAGTGGAGATAGAAGTTGGCGCGGACAGCCGAGCCAGCGTGGTCACCGGCGCACAAAGTGGAGCCCCCGGAGACTTCGTTTGGTATGGCCCACCAGGGACCCGATTGCCCGACGGCCGCGTGTTGGCAACGGCAGAGTTTCGCGGCGAAGCCTCGGCGGGAATGCTGCTGTCGGCAGAAGAATTGGGCTTTTCTCACCCCTCGGACGGTCTTTGGGTGTGGGCCGGTTCCGACCCGATAGGCACCAGCTTATTGTCGGTCTTAGGGGGGGCGGATACCGTGTTCGACCTTGAACTGACACCCAATCTGGCCGCCTTCGACCAAAGTGCGATCGGACTGGCCAGGGATTTGGCCGCGTACTTTCGAATGCCCCAGCCGCAATTGCCCAAGGCTTTCGGATTTGGCCAAGATGCGCTGATAGGTATGGTGGAGGGAGGCGCCCCACTCTATTCTCTCATCGTCTTGGAAGTGGATAACACCGGGGTTAGCCCCCTTTGGCTGCAGACACTCTTGGCGGCGATAGGGCAGCGGGCCATTTCACCCCTGGTCGATGTCACCAACTTTGTGCTTTGGGACCTGGGACAACCGCTCCATGTATTTGACTATGATAAGGTCTCTTTGCCGATCCGGGTGCGAAACGCCGAAGCAGGAGAAGTCCTGGTGACGTTAGATGGGGTAGAGCGTCGGCTGAGTAGCGACGATCTTATCATCGCCGATGCCGACCGGGCGCTGGCCTTGGCTGGGGTGATGGGCGGGCAGGCCAGCGCAGTCGAGGCGACCACAACACGGGTCATTTTAGAATCCGCTCACTTTGATGCCAATCAGATCTATCGCACGCTGCGTCGTCATCGCATTGAGTCTGACGCCGCGCTTCACTTTGGCAAAGGGACCGATGCCGCTTTGGCCTTTAACGCACCTACGGCGGTAGTGGAGCATTTGGGCTCAGTCGCTCGGGCCCGAGCCAGTCAACGCGTGGGCGAAGTTCCGAGCGCGCACAAAATCGCCTGGGACGGTGATCGCATTCGCCGGTTGCTGGGCGTCCCCTGGGAGGACCAAATTCTTTTGGAGAATTTGGAGGCGTTGGGCTTTCACCGCGAAGCACACTGGATTTTAGTGCCTAGCTACCGGCCTGAGGTGCAAGCACTGCATGACTTGGCAGAAGAGGTGCTGCGAGTCTATGGCGTCGACCGGGTGCCTCTTAAAATGCTCAGCGGGATGGTTTTTCCCGGCCACCGCTCGCTGGCTGACGAGCATTGGTTTCGGCTAAAGACGGCGTGGGCCGAAGCCGGATACTGGGAAGTGATTACCAGCGCCTTTAGCGCGGCCTCGCGCGAAGCCTGGCTTGACCCAGACGAGGTCGAGGCGATTGCCATCGTGAACCCGCTGCGGCCTGAAGAGCATCAGCTCCGCCGCGGATTGCTTACCGGGATGTTGGAAACCGTGGCGGCCAATCGATCGCGTAGCGATCGGGGGCTCCGCTTATATCAAGTGGCTCCGATTTTTTTTCGTCAAGAAGACCGACCGGTGGAAGCACAGCAACTGGTCGTAGTCCAAACATTAGAAGAGGCTGAGGTTCGCTGGCCTAAAGAGCCGGCAGCCACCATCCATGATCTGAAGGCGGCGCTCCAATGGGTCTTGGCTCGGGTCGGACTGGCGGAGGAGTTCTATCTGGGGCCTTCCCCCGCGTGGCCTGGTTGGGCCCATCCCGGGCGGGCCATTGCCATTTGGGATCGGCAAAATCGTCGCCGGGGGATAGTGGCGGAATTGAAGCCGAGCGTGGCTCGATGGTTCCGAAGCAGGCGTCTTGGGGTGGTGGTGCTCAACTTGGGCGATGCCCAAACTTGGACGTTCAAGACGGCGGCGATTCAGCGTCCTAACCGCTATCCTGCGGCTGTCCGCGATCTTTCGTTGATTCTACCCGAGCCTATGGCCTACGGTGATTTGCGGCCATGGATTGAAGAAGCTTTAAGGTCCGTGGGAGCTAATCTGAGCGTGGACTACTGGTTGGCCGACCGCTACACCACGAGTGCCCATGAAGCGTCGATCACGCTTCGTTTTGTCCTTCAATCCTCAACCTCGACCCTGAGTGATAAAGACATCGTCGCCGTGCTGGCATCAGTCGTCACCCATCTCCGCCAGAAAGATGTCAAAATGCGACAATAGATGCGCTTTTGGTCGAGTGGGTGCAGGAATTCTACCCCGTGGTCGAGAATCAGTCATTAACTAATAAGGGGGCGAAGCCGATGAGCGAACGGAGCATCCGAACCACGGTCACCATCTATGGGGAGGAATATACGCTGAAGGGTGACCTGCCGGAAGAGGTGGTGGTCGCTTTAGCCCATCATGTGGACAGCCGTATGCGTATTCTGGCTACTAAGAGTCCAAAACGCCTCAGCCCCACTCGAATCGCAGTTTTGGCGGCGTTGAACCTTGCGGAAGAACTGTTTCAATTGCAAAATAACCACCAAGAATTGACCGTGGCCATGCAGGAACGCTGGCGGGCCAGAAAGACTGACCCCGAAGTCTCGTCAAAATAACCGTGGCGAAAAATCCGGAGCCGGCTAAGACGATGCCCACGATGCGCCCAGCGGCATGATCCGGGAAATGATCGAACGTGCTCTGGTGGGGCCGTGGAGGGAGCTTAGCTAGGAACCGAAGCTTTCTCAGAGGGGTCTCGGGAATAGGCGTGGCTTAGGTGGCTTAGAAGGAGGATGAGTCGTGAATTCCCCAAGATGGGCCGATGGCCTCGACGCCATAGATTTTCCAAAGATTTTAGAACGCCTGTCACGCGAAACTGAGACACAGATGGGCCGAGAGCGGACTCAGCATCTCGAGCCCTCACTCGGACGCCAACATCTGTTGGCGGAACAAGCGGCGCTAAGGGAGGCGCGCATGCTCCTCGTTTCGGGAGACGCGTCGCTCAGCGGAGCTATCACCGCTGGCACCTTGGCGCGTATTGCGGCTAAAGGTGGAGTGCATGGCGGGGAGGCGCTCTGGGGGATCGTGAACACGCTGCGAGTGGGACTCCGGCTAACCCGTCAGATTACCGACGGGCGCTTCCCGACGCTAAACGCGAGGTGCAAGGGAGTCTATGTCCCTGAATCATTGCTGGACGCCTTAGCCGGGGCGCTTCGTGAAGATGGGGAACTAAAAGATCAGGCCAGTCGGGAATTGGCTTCGATTCGGCGTCAAATTCGCGAAGAATCTCGAGCGCTCGATGTGGTTTTTGAGAGAATTCTTTCGATGCCTTCTTGGGCGCCCTATCTGCAGGATCGGGTGGTCACGCTCCGCTTTGGCCGAAGAGTGGTTCCGGTTAAAATCGAGTTTCGCAATAAAGTGCGGGGCTTGGTTCACGACGAGTCCGCGAGCGGGCAAACAGTCTTTGTGGAGCCCTTGCAAGCCTTAGAACACCAAAACCACTTGACCGTACTCGAACGCAACGAGGCTGAAGAAATCGAGCGGATTCTGACGATGCTCTCAGCGGCGGTGGGAGCCGAAGCGGACGTTCTGGAGCGATTACAAGAGGTTTTGGGATGGCTGGATGAAATGTTCGCCAAAGTCCGCTTGGGCGGCGCGATGCGAGCGACGTTGGCAGACTTGGGTGGGGATCGATTGCGGCTCATCGAAGCCCGCCATCCTCTGCTCACCACGCCCGTGCCGATTAGCGTGGAACTGTCCCCCGATCAGTCCGTGCTGGTGGTGACAGGGCCCAACACTGGCGGCAAAACCGTGGCCCTGAAAACCGTGGGCTTGATGGTGGCTATGGCCCTTTCCGGAATGATGATCCCGTGCCAGGATGCGACGACGATTCCCTTCTACGAACGTCTCTGGTTGGACATCGGAGATGATCAAAGCATTGAACAAAACCTCTCGACGTTTTCCAGTCATCTTTCTCGGTTAATCCCGATGATGCGTGAAGCGCGTCCGTCTGACCTTTGCCTAATCGATGAAATTGGGAGTGGGACCGATCCCGAAGAAGGTTCGGTGCTGGCAGAAGCCATGATTGAACGTCTGTACCAGGCGGGTGCGCATGTCATGGTGACCACCCATTTGGGGCGACTAAAACTGTTGGCCTATCGCATCGAAGGCATCGAAAATGCGCAGGTGGAATTTGACCGTCAGAGCCTTCGACCCACGTATCGTTTGCTGACCGGATATCCAGGAAGTTCGCATGCACTCTATGTAGCCGAACGCTTGGGCATGCCGGCGCCTTTGCTGGAGCGAGCCCGAGAACGTATGGATCCAGAGGCCGAAGCCATGAAACGGGCTTTGGAAGACCTAGAGCAGATCAATGCCCGTCTGCGCGATGAAACCGCCGATCTGCTCCTTCGTGAACAACATCTACAAGACCGTGACCGCCAACTGTCCGAAAGGGAGACGCGGTTGGAACGCGAACGACAAGCAATGCGGGAGCGAGGACTCAACACCTGGAAACGGCAATTAGACGAGTTGACGCGAAAGTTTGATCAAGTGATTCGTGAGGTGCGCAGCCAAGATGCCCAAGAACGGCAGGCGGCGATGGAAAAGTTGCGCCAAGCCTTTCGCGCTGCCCAAGACCTGCCGAGCGATTTGCAATCTGACGGACCGGCCTTGGGCGACAACGAACGATTGCAGGTCGGCGATTGGGTCATGGCCGAAGGCTTTCGCGATGCCGGTCGCCTGGTCGAACTTCAAGGCAGAACCGCGACCGTAGAAGTAGGGGCTTTACGCCTGAAGCTGCCACTTAGCGACATGAGGAAAGCGGCTCAGAGCGCTGACAGCCAAGCCAGCCGGCGGAAGTCCAGCCAAAGAACGCTGTCCGCACCGGTCAGATCGACTGTGGGCACCGAATTGGACTTGCGCGGGTTGACCGTCGATGACGCCGTGTATACCTGCGACCGATATCTCGATGAAGCGGTATTAGGCAATGCCCCTTGGGTGCGAATCATCCATGGCAAGGGCACCGGTGCCTTGAGAAAAGCGATTCAACAACAGTTGGCCGGCGACCCGCGGGTGGTCCAATATCGTCTGGGCGAGTCGGGCGAAGGAGGTGACGGGGTGACCGTTGCCTATCTGGAGGAGCCTAACCAATAGAACGGAATCAGGGGACGGTTGGGCAACGCCAGCCGCCGGGTCGACCTCGATGAGAGTAGCGAGACCGGTCTCAGGTGCTTGGACACTCCGGCGACGTCCTCTCAGCTAGCGCCGTTGACCAGCATTGCTGGGACCATTTCGCGCCGGGGCTTCGGTGCGGGCCGATCCGTTTCTTCAGGTCTTCTTGTCCGCCTGATTTTGCCAATACAATTTCTCTGCGAGGATCCTGTTTCACATCGGCAATGCACCGAAGCGAGACGTCTTCTCTGCAAAGGCAAGCATTATCTTCCGCCCCCGGCAGTGGGCATCCCGTTAGCCGTCGGGTCGCGTAGGCTAAGAGCGGGTAGAGGCCAGATTTTGCTGTTATCGTTTACGCAAGGCAAGAGGCTGCCTGAACGTATCGCGGCGTATCGGCTTCAGACGATGAAAGGATTCGCGTTGGCCTGAATTCTTACGCGGTGCCAAGCCTTGCTTGGACCCTCAGCCAGGATATCGCCAGGGTCCCTTTTTGCCTGTGGTGACGGATGTTGGGTCATGGTGCGATGAGACCGGCGAAACGGTTTTGCCAGCCATCTTATCTGAACCCGGCCAGATCTCTCGGCGGGATTGGTGGCGAGGTGTAATCCCGTTCAAGGGGTGGCCTTCGATGCCACCCCTCTCTTTAAGAGGGGTTAAGAGGCCGATGCACTTTTCAGCAAGAAAAGGCCTATGGTATACTCTCCGCAAGTAAGGCGGGGAGGGTACTGTTTGGAGGACGTTGCGAAAATTGTCGATTGGCTGGCCGATGGAACTGAAGACGTGGTTAGCCGGGAACTCCTAGCGCAGAAAATTGAGAGCAGTCAACGCCAAAAGACACCGCTGACCGTCAAGTTGGGTGTTGACCCGACGGCTCCAGATATTCATTTGGGGCATACGGTCGTGATGGAAAAATTGCGGCAATTCCAGGAGCTGGGCCATCGGGTGGTGTTCTTAATCGGCGATATGACTGGGCGGATTGGCGATCCTACCGACCGGGCGCAGGCCAGGACAGCGTTATCTCCAGAAAAGGTGGCCGATTTCTCGAAGACCTATGTGGAGCAAGCCGGCAAAATTCTGGACCAGGAGCGGCTGATCTTACGCTATAACAGCGAATGGCTGGGGCGGTTGTCATTTGAGGCCGTGCTCGAGTTGTTGTCGAAGATGACGGTGGCTCGGGTGCTAGAACGCGATGATTTTCATCAGCGCTTTGAACAGCACGTGCCTATTCATCTGCACGAGTTGATGTATCCACTCATGCAGGGGTACGATTCGGTCGCCTTAGCCGCCGACGTGGAACTGGGAGGGACCGATCAGCGGTTTAATATTATGACCGCTCGCCACATTCAGGAGGCCTTCGGGCAACCGCCCGAGGTCGGAATGTTTCTTCCCATTTTGGAAGGTACCGACGGTATCAGGCGCATGGGTAAGAGCCTTGGCAATTACATCGGGATCAACGAAGAGCCCGAAGAGATGTACGGTAAGGTCATGTCGATTCCGGACTCGATCATCGTGCGATGGTCGACGTTGTTGCTCGGGCGCTCGGCTCAGGATCTTCAGGCCCGGCTGGACTCGGGAGAAAACCCTAGGGATTTGAAGGCGGAGTTGGCCCGAGATTTGGTCCTGCGGTTTTGGAACCCGTCGGCCGCCGAGTTGGCTCAACAGCAGTTCCAGTCCACCTTTCGGGACCGCGAAGTCCCCAAGGACGCTCCGGTGTTGGACTGGCCCTTGCCTTGGCAAGGGACCACGCTGGACCTGGTGGCCGCCTTGCCGGAAATTCCTAGTCGGGCGGAAGCCAAGCGTCTCTTGCAGCAAGGGGCGATTACCGTCAACGGTCAACGGGTAGGGTTGGGTGAGGTATTGGAAGTGGTGTCGGGGCATTGGATTAAAGTGGGGAAACGGAGATATTTTTGGTTCGGCCAATCTCCGTCGTGAAAGGGTGGCAATGGTAGCATTTGAAGAAGAAGAGCTCGGATGGCTAGAAATGCAGGCAGGACAGCTCGAGGCGGCCGAAGATCATTTTCGCCGAGCCTTGGAGTTGGATCCGATGCGGTCAGACTCGTTGATTGGTTTGGGCGTCGTCTATTTGACCTGGGGTGAATTGGAAGACGCCGAGGAATTGTTTGAAATGGCGCGCATTCGGGCTGAAGTCGACTTGCCTAAACCGGGCAGCCCGCGCCGACGAAATGACCCCTTGGTGGTGCCTTACTTGCGAGCGCTGTATCACCTGGCCGTGACTTCGATTCGCCAAGGTTTGTGGGACGAAGCCGAGGTGGTCCTGCAGCAGATCCTCGTCTGGGATGACCACGGCATGGATGGCGAGGCGTTTCCGTTGCTCGCTGAAGCCTATCATCGCCGCGGTCGACTGCAAGAGGCAGCTCACTATTACGAGCGGGCTTTAGACCGAGATTTGTGGTCCTGGTACTCGTTGGGGGCGGTGTATCTGTCGATGGGCAACCGGGCGGCGGCACAAAGTGTGTTGAGCCATGCCTTGGAACAGGCACCCGAGGTAGGCTGTTGGATCATGTATTTTCCCAAGGTGGTGCCTTTGCCTAACGGCACGCTATTGGACGACTCCTTTCGACAAGCGGTCAGTTACTTGGTGGACCACATCGACCTCTGGCCAGAGGCCTTGCGAAAGGGTTTGGCGGCCATCGCGGAGCGGCTGGTGGCGGCTCCTTTGTAGGGTCGAGCCCATGGCCGCGATCTCCCTCGGGCCTTGCCGCTCTCAAGCCGTTTTAGGATTGCCTTGATTGGGCGGGGTTGACTTTTAGGCAGTTGAGGCGGCGGTGGACGCGACCGTTGGTAGACGCGTTCCAAAACGGCCCCGTAGGATATGGGTCAACCGTGGGTGACGTTCAGCGGGGGCGCCTGTGAGACAGAGAGGTTGGAGTGTGGTGGAATCGGAGCGCAGACGATTGCCGGTCGCTCAGGTGAATACCTGGGTGGGTGATGGCTCTCGAAATTTGGAGAGGATGATTCAGCGAATCGAAGCAACTGAACGGGAAAAAGCCAATCTCATGGTTTTTCCGGAGATGACGCTGGCTGGCTATCCGCCAGACGATTGATGGTTTCGGTCTTCATTCATCATCCAGTTGGAAAACGCAGCCCGGGCTTTGGAACCCTTAAGCCCGCGGGCAGCCATCATTTTCGGCTACGCCCAATCGGCGCCGGCTTAACCCACGTGGCCGCCGTTCTCCCCCAGGGGCGAAGAGTGGCGACGGTGGTCAAACCTGGCGGTCAAACGATGGCGTATTCGATGAACGGCGATATTTTGCTCCGGGCACTGAGATTCGGGTCATCGAACTTGGCCCCAGGGCAGTGGATAGCCCGAGACTGGTCCGAAGATAGGGCGGCCTTGGCGGTAGGACTGGTCGATTACAACGAATACACGCGTCGGCAGGCTCCTGGGGGCATCAAGGTGACCCCATGGGCATCTGGGCGGGATCGTCGGAGGCCGATTAGCGGGCGCTTTTTCTGAATTAACCCGGTTTGCCGACGACGGGAATCACGATTATCTGGGATTGGACGATGAGGAGGAATGCGGTGTGTCGGGCCACTCTAAATGGGCCAACATCAAGCGCAAGAAGGCAAAAGTCGATGCGGTCAAAGGCACGGTGTTTTCACGGATGACTAAAGAAATCATGGCTGCCGCCAAGCGCGGCGGGCCCAATCCGGATTTGAATTTTCGGCTGCGCTTGGCTGTGCAGCGAGCGAAGGCGGAAAATTTGCCCCAGGCCAACATCGAGCGCGCTATTCGACGCGCCACCGGACAAGAGCCCGGAGTACAATATGAAGAGATTGTCTACGAGGGCTATGGCCCTGCCGGCACAGCCGTCTATCTGCAAATTTTAACGGACAACCGCAATCGCACCGCCGGTGAGATTCGACATATTTTTAGCCGGCACGGCGGATCGCTGGGAGAGACCGGCTGTGTGGCTTGGATGTTCCAACCGATGGGACGGCTGGTCGTGGAAAAAGGGGCCCGAAGCGAAGAAGAATGGTTGGATGTGGCGATTGCGGCCGGCGCTCAGGACTTGCGCATGGAAGAGGAGCAGGTCGTGATTATGACCGCGAGCGATCAACTCGATGCCGTGCGCACCGAGTTGGAGCGCCAAGGCATCGTCATGGTGGAGGCTGATCTGACCCAGGAACCAACGACTGTGGTCACCGTCGAGGAGAAGGACGCGGACCGGCTGGTCGAAATGTTGGAAATGCTGGAAGAACACGACGACGTGGAACGCGTTTTTTCCAACGCCGAATTTCCCGAGGGAACCGATGCTGAAGGGTCGGCCTAACCTTCGAGCGGATGGATGGCCAAGGTCGAAGCCGAAGCCCAATCGGGCATTTGGGTGATAAACAGGGGGATTCTTGGGTCATGGGACCGGGTGTGACCGGGGATAAGGGGGAGAGCGTGGATGAGAGTGCTGGGCATCGATCCGGGGACCGCAATCTTGGGCTGGGGGGTCGTGGAACAAGACGGGCGAACGCCAAACGCGGTAGCCTTTGGCGCCATTCGCACCCCAGCGGGCATGGCCGCCGAGTCTAGGCTAAAAATTCTCTACCACGGGCTTGAAGCCATCATCGACGAGCATCGACCCGATCGCGCCGCGGTCGAAGAACTGTTTTTCGGCAATAATGTGAAAACCGCGATTCAAGTCGGCCAGGCCCGGGGCATCTGCTTGCTGGCTTTGGCGGAAGCCGGCGTGGCTCTGACTGAACTCAAACCCTCCGAGGTGAAGTTGGCGGTGGCGGGTTATGGGGGAGCAGACAAAGGCCAGGTGGAGCGAATGGTGGTGCGCCTATTGTCTCTCGATAAAGTCCCGAAACCGGACGATGTGGCCGATGCCTTGGCGATTGCGCTCACCGGATACGAGTATTGGCGGTATCGAGAGAGGATGAGTGCGCCGTGATCTCGGAATTGAGAGGTATCATTGTGAATAAGAGCGGTGAATCCTGCGTGATCGATGCGCACGGCATCGGCTTTCAGGTGGCATTGACAGCGAGAACGGCCTCGGGCTTGGGCCGAATCGGAGAGACCGCTCATCTTTATACGGTCTTGTTAGTGCGCGAAGAGGACTGGCGGTTGATTGGATTTTCTGAGCCCTCGGAGCGGGCGGCCTTTTCCGACCTGTTAGCGGTGAACGGGGTAGGAGTGAAGGCGGCTTTGGCGATTTTGGGCAAGTTTGAACTGGCCGAACTCGAACAAATCGTCAGCCAAGGCCAATGGAAATCATTGCAGGAAGCTCCCGGCGTCGGAGCCAAGTTGGCTCAACGGTTGCAGATCGAATTGGCCTCGCGCTGGAAGGTCGACGCTCCGGTTCCGCATCGAAGCGTGGAGAACGAGCCAGTCACCATGGATCCGGTCGTCGAAGGCTTGATGGTTTTGGGGTATTCGTCAGAAGAGGCTTGGGCCGCGGTGCGATTACTAGCCAAAGACCTCAGCGATGAGGAGCGGTTGCGGGCCGCCCTGCAACAATTGGATCGGAGCCAAGCGGGGGGATTGACCCATGGCTGAGGAACGAATCGTGTCAGGACAACGGCAGACCGATGAAGCGGACCTGCCTATTCGGCCCCGCAGCCTGGCCGAATATGTCGGCCAGCAACCGGTCAAAGAGCGGCTCAGAATTTTCTTGTCGGCGGCGATGGGCCGACAAGATGCGCTCGATCATGTGTTGTTGTACGGACCGCCGGGTTTGGGCAAGACCACCCTGGCGCAAATCATCGCCAATGAACTAGGAGTGGGCATTCGCTTCAGTTCCGGACCGGCCATCGAACGGCCTGGCGATTTAGCGTCCATCCTCAGCAATTTAAAGGCCCACGAGGTGCTATTTGTCGACGAAATCCATCGACTCAGTCGATCGGTTGAAGAAGTTCTGTACCCGGCGATGGAGGATTTTGCCTTGGATTTAGTGTTGGGCAAAGGGCCCAGCGCCCGAGCATTGCGCTTGGATTTGCCTCGATTTACCTTAATTGGAGCCACCACGCGGGCGGGCATGATCGCGGCACCCCTCAGGGATCGGTTTGGAGTGGTGGTGCACCTGGATTTTTATGCTAGTGAAGAACTGACCCAAATCGTGCTGCGGACGGCCAACGTCTTGCATTGCGATATTGACCCCGAGGCGGCCTTCGAAGTGGCGAGGCGAAGTCGCGGTACGCCAAGAATTGCCAACCGCTTGCTCAGACGGTTGCGCGACTACTCAGAGGTGCGTGGAGATGGTATGCTGACCTTGGAGATGGTGGGCGAGGGATTAGAATTACTCGATGTCGATCGACTAGGTCTCGATGCGGTAGATCGTCGCCTGTTAACGCAAATGGCCACCTTCTACGGCGGCGGTCCGGTCGGACTAGAGACTCTGGCAGCTTCGGTGGGAGAAGAGGCGGGCACTTTAGAAGATGTCTATGAGCCCTATCTATTGCAGCAGGGTTTTCTTCAAAGAACTCCGCGGGGGCGCGTCTTGACGGATAAAGCATATGAGCATTTGGGATTAGAAGCTCCCAAAGAAACCTTGTGAAGGCCCCCTAAACCTCCCGGGCGCTGACGAATATATATATAAGGCGGGTGAACCCATTGGGGTTAAGATGGGGTCGACACGCCCCGACTACGGATAGCGCCGTGGCCCGGGCCCAATCCGGTGACAGTGAATCACGCGAGCAGCTGTTGCGAGAGTTTGCACCATTTATTCTTAAAGTGGCTAGTCGAGCAACCGGGCGCTATCTTCGGCCCGGGGTGGATGAGGAAATTAGTGTGGCATTGATGGCTTTTAACGAAGCCATTGACGGATTTCGCAGTGAACGCGGAGGCTTTTTGTCGTTTGCCGAGACCGTCGTCCGCCGTCGGCTGGTGGACTATTTTCGGCGCAAGAAGACGCGTGCTCAGGAAATGACCTGGACGGATTTGGAAGTTGAAGATCTGGACGGTGAGGTCAGAAATCCGGCCATGGATCGGGTCGCCGAAGTGGCTTGGGCTTTGGCCGAGGACGCGGAAAATCGCCGCTACGAGATTGAAGAGTTTAGACAAGTGTTGGAGGCGCATGGGATTTCGTTTAAGGAATTGGCCGCGGGTTGTCCGAAGCACCGCGACGCTCGCGAACGGGCGATTGAAATTGCCCGACTGGTGGCAGCTGATGAAAGTATGAGAGCTTCGGTGGAGCAACGGCACGAACTGCCTCTAAAGACCCTAGCGGCGATACCGGGGATTCGCCGCAAGACTGTGGAACGGCACCGTCGCTATATTATGGCCGTGACCTTGGTCTTAGTGCACGATTTCCCCTACCTTAAGGAATATGTTTTAAAGCAGGAAGCGGGGGGCATGACATGAGGGAGCGAGCATTAGTCATGGAGGTAGCGAACCGCCGGATTACCGTGATGCTGTCCGGAGGAAGATTTCAAAGAGTGCGTCTGAACCAGCCGGTGACGGTGGGCCAGGAGATTTGGATGGAGTCCCGGTCGGTGCAGAATTTTTACCCGGCGGTCGCAGCAGCGGTGCTTTGTTTGGTCGTCATCGGGGCCCTGGGGCCGCGGCTGGTAGCGCCGGCTCCTCCCGCGGCAGCGTTTAGTCTTGATTTTGCCCCGAGTATCGATATCGGCGTCTCGGCCCGGGGTCGGGTGGTTTCGGCGAAGTCATTTAATTCCGCGGGTGCGCGTCTTCTCAACCAAGCCTCAGTGATGGGCAGGTCGGCCACTGCCGCCGCGCTTACCCTGACTCGGATTGGAGTATCCGACCATATGGTTTCCACCTCGGATCCTTATGTGCTGGTCGGAGGCGCGGTGGGCCAAGGGTCGGGAGCCTGGTTTCGCGCATTGACGAAAGCCGAGGTCCGAATGGTGCATGACCACAAATGGAACATTAACGTAGTCGTGGCCGAAACCCACGCCGCTCCGGTCCAATATGCGAGTCTTGATACCTCGATTGGCCGGTCGTTGTTAGACGCCAGGACCTTCGCTAGTACGGTCCAGGTTGCTCAGCCCTCGGACTTGACCAGTATTTTAAGTCGCTCCGGGGTGTTGGAAGCATCGGGAGCGACCAGCCCTTGATGATCGCACGGCGTCGGGCGGCATCGTCGAGACCTCCTCAGCCAAGTCTCGACGATGCGGCTTTTGGATTTTACTTCCGTACGGGTCCGAGCTATGATGAGCTAGCATAATGAAATTAGGAGGCGATGTCTGGTGTACGTGGCAAGTGCCGCCGCAACCGCAAGCAAGGGCGGGATTGGTGGATCTTATCTAATTTTTTTGTTGCTCATCGTAGCGATGATCGTATGGATGTTTACCCAGCAATCTCGACAGCAAAGGCAAAAGCGGCAGATGCAATCCTCGTTAAACGTAGGCGATCGAGTGGTGACGGTCGGGGGGATTGTGGGAACGATTCGTGCGGTGGAAGACCGAGGATTTCAATTAGAGGTGGCGGACGGCGTGATCCTTTCTGTGACGAAGAGTGCAGTCGGCGGTCGTTATCAAGAGGGTTCGACCGTGTCTTCCGCTTCGACTCCGTCTTCATAGGAAGCGGTAGGGCCAGTGAGATCACGATGGGAGGTCGCCGTTCGGTGGCAGATGCTTCGTTGAATCCCTATCTCCGCGCCCAACAGAGTTTTAAAGAAGCGGTGGAAATTTTGGGCTTGGAGACGGCGGTGTTTGATCTGCTCAAACAACCGATGCGTTTTTTTGAAGTGGCGGTTCCGGTGGTGCGCGACGATGGCAGCCTCGAGGTGTTTACCGGCTATCGTTCCCAACATAATGACGCGTTAGGACCGACCAAAGGCGGGTTGAGGTTCCACCCCAATGTGGACGCCGACGAAGTCAAGGCGTTGTCCATGTGGATGACGGTTAAGTGTGCCCTTTTGCATTTGCCCTATGGCGGGGGCAAAGGCGGCGTTCGCTGTGATGTCGACCAATTGTCGGAAGCAGAACTTGAACGTCTCAGCCGGGAATACATTCGCGCCATCGCTTTGGTCATTGGGCCCGACAAAGACATCCCGGCGCCCGATGTGTCTACCAATCCCCAAATTATGGCCTGGATGGTCGATGAGTACAGTCGCATTCGCGGCGAAAACACGTTTGGTTTGATTACCGGAAAACCAGTAGCCATCGGCGGCTCACGCGGACGGGTGGAGGCAACGGGACGAGGGTTGGTCCATGCGACGCGACAGTTGGCTTTGGAACTAGGCATCGAATTTGCCAAAAGTACGGTGGCGGTGCAGGGATTTGGCAATGTGGGCTCGGTAGCGGCTCAGATTGCTTCGGATTTAGGGGCCCGGGTCGTTGCGGTTTCGGACAAAGATGGGGGACTTTATCATCCCCAAGGACTGAATATCGCCCACGTGATCGAGTACCAAAAGGCGCATCGAACGCTCACGGGCTATCCCGAGGCGGATGCGATTTCGAACTCAGCCTTGTTGGAGTTGGCGGTGGATGTATTGCTTCCGGCCGCCTTGGAAAACCAACTGACCGCAGACAACGCCTCGCGTGTACAAGCGCGCATTGTCGGCGAAGGAGCCAATGGGCCCACCACCCCAGAAGCCGATGCGATTTTGTTTGAGAAGGGTGTGATGGTTGTGCCCGATGTTTTGGGTAACGCCGGCGGGGTGACCGTTTCGTATTTTGAGTGGGTCCAGAATCAAAGTCGATTTTATTGGTCTGAAGCGGAGGTTAGTCAACGCTTGGAAGCCTATATGGCCGAAGCTATGAGCGCGATGCACGAAATGCATCAGCGCTTTGGGGTAACCCTGAGAAAGGCAGCGTATTTGGTGGCAGTCGAACGCGTGGCCCAGGCCATGCGTGTGCGTGGGTGGCTCAAGTAGGTCATGGATAATAACCTGCCCACACCGAATCCGAAAATTTTGGAACTTCATCGGCGCCTCGAACGCATTCATGCCATGGGCGGCACCGATCGCGTGGAACGCCAGCATCGGCAAAACAAGCTGAGTGCCCGAGAACGCATTGCCCAATTAGTGGACCCCGACAGCTTTGAAGAAATTGGCGCGCACATCGAGTCCCGGGCGACCCAGTTAGGGATGGATAAGGCGGTAGCGCCGGCCGACGGCGTCGTCACTGGGGTGGGGCGCATTGACGGTCGCGTGGTCTATGTCTTTGCCCAAGATTTTACCGTGCTCGGGGGATCATTGGGCGAGATGCATGCCGCGAAAATTCAACGCATACAAGACTTGGCTTTGAAATCGGGTGTGCCCATCATAGGGCTCAATGACTCCGGCGGCGCTCGCATTCAAGAGGGGGTGGATGCTCTAAACGGATACGGCGAAATCTTTAAACGCAATACCTGGGCCTCTGGCGTGATTCCTCAGATTACCGTCATCATGGGACCGAGTGCCGGCGGCGCGGTGTATTCTCCGGCGCTCACCGATCTCATTATCATGGTCCGAGGCACTGGGCAAATGTTCATTACCGGACCGGATGTGATTAAAAGCGTCACCGGTGAAAGTGTCGACCAAGACGCCCTAGGCGGAGCCGACAGCCAACTCCGAAAGTCGGGGGTGGCGCATTTGGCGTGTGCGGATGACCGAGAAGCGCTGGTCTCAGTGCGTCGCCTGCTGAGCTATTTGCCTGCCAATCATGTGGATGAGCCACCCGTTTTAGACTCCGGCGATCCCCACGATCGCATCGGTTGGAGCTTGGCTAGGATTATTCCCGAGGATTCGGCCAAGCCCTATGACGTCAAAGAGGTCATCGAGACGTTGGTGGATACGGGGACGTTTTTCGAACTGCAAGCCGGCTATGCCGACAATGTCGTCATTGGCCTTGGGCGGATGGGCGGTCGCTCGGTGGGCATTGTCGCCAACCAACCCCGAGTCTTGGCGGGTACGCTGGATATCAACGCCAGCGACAAATTGGCGCGCTTTGTGCGCTTTTGTGATGCCTTTAACCTAGCCATGGTCACCTTGGTGGATACGCCTGGGTACTTGCCCGGCACCCAGCAAGAATTCGGCGGCATTATTCGCCACGGAGCCAAAGTGCTCTATGCCTATGCGGAAGCCGTGGTGCCCAAGGTCACCGTCATCTTGCGCAAAGCCTATGGGGGTGCCTACCTTGCCATGTGCAGCCGCTCGGTTGGCGCCGATTGGGTGCTGGCGTGGCCCAGTGCAGAAATCGCGGTGATGGGCCCAGAAGGTGCCGCGAAGATCATTTTTCGCGATGCGATTGGCAAGGCGGAAAATCCAGACGAAGAACGCCAACGACGGACGGAGGACTACCGTCAACGATTCGCTCATCCCTACGTGGCCGCCGCCCATGGTCACGTCGATGCCGTGATCGATCCCGAGCACACTCGCCACCATGTGATTCGCGCTCTGATGGCGCTTTATAACAAGCGCGAGGATCGGCCCAGCCGACGCCATGGCAATATTCCCCTGTAAAGCCCAAGAGCCTACCGGATTTTGACCCGGTGGGAGATAGGCCAGCGCCTAAAGAAGGTTGAAAGCAGCAGACGGGACAGCGAATCTGGGGGGAGGGATGAAGGCCGTGGCATCGGATACAGCCATGACGGAGGGCCAACGGCGAGCTGTCATAGCGGCCGTGGTCGTCTTGCTTACTGAATCGGACCGCATCGGGAAAGCGATCGGTCGGATTAAGATCAAGGCGGTGGACCCTTGGCCCGAGGCGTCGCCCTGGCGGTGGCAGCGGCGCTAAGCTCGGCGCAAAAATTGAGATCAGGGCAAAGGATGATGTAATGTGACGGTACGCAAGTTTCGCATTCGAATTGAAGACCAATGGTTTGAGGTGGAAGCCGAAGAGGTCAGCGATGAATCCTCCCAGCAGCCAACCCGGGTAGACCCACGGCCGGTGCCGGGCCCGTCTAGCCCGAATCCGCCTCTGGCCGCGATGGTGCCTTCCAAGGGCGAAGTGGCGATTACGGCACCGCTGCCCGGGACCATCCTAGCGATTAATGTGCGGGTTGGGGAGCGGGTCTTAAGAGGCCAGGTGCTCATGATTTTGGAGGCTATGAAGATGGAAAATGAAATTACCGCCCATCAGAGCGGTGAGGTGCACCAAATTATGGTTGACAAGGGGCAATCGGTAGCGACTGGCGATCCGTTGTTGACGCTGGTCTAGCATGCACAATCGAGACCTTTGGCCAGTCCTAGCCAACTCCGGGGCGGTTTTGGTGCTGGCGCCCCACCCCGACGATGAGTGCCTGGGCGCGGCCGGGCTGATGAAAATGGCGGCTGACGCCGGCCAGGAAGTGCATGTGCTAATGTTAACCTCGGGAGACGGGTTTGTTCAAGACGCACAAAGGTACTACCTCTCTTTGTCGGTGAGCCCCGAGGAGTACCTGCACTTGGGTTATGAACGGCAAAAAGAGACGATCAGCGCCTTGACTTCGCTCGGTGTCGCGCGTGATCATATTTACTTTTTGGGGTTCCCCGATGGCGGTGTGGACGCACTCTATCGCACCCATTGGTCGAAGACCTTTGAAAGCTCCACCACGACGTGGAGTCGGGTTCCTTACCTGGAGGCTGCCGCAGGTCCACTGAGCTATCAGGGACGATGGTTATGGCAGAGCATTTGCACCGTGGTCCAACGGATACGGCCGCGACTTTTAGTGATGCCCCATCCTTTAGACGGGCATCCCGATCATTGGGCGACGCACAGTTTTGGTCGACTAGCCGCCTTGGGGTTGGAGGAGCACTCAGAGCCTGAGCAGGACCACGCCACGGTGCTCACGTATTTGATTCATTGGCCGGCTTGGCCGATGCCGTTGGGCCTCAAGACGCGGTTGGAGCAAGAGCCACCACCGGGTCTCATCCAGACGGAACGGCTGTGGCGTCAACTGCGACTCACTCCGCCAGCGATTCAGGCCAAGCAGCACACGATGACGGTGTACACCAGTCAGATGGAACTGATCAAGCCATATATGCTGGCCTTTGTTCGGTCGACGGAAACATTCGAAGAAGACGGGGCCCGATTGGTGGTCAATCGCCAGGGCAGGGATCCTGGGAGTCCCGACCGGGGCTGGCCCAACGAGACCACCGTGGCCTTTCGCGCACCGGCCGAGGACTTAGTGACGCGCATGGCGAAGAGTCCCAATGTGGTGGAAAGCCTGGAAGTTTCGCAAAGTGACGGCTACGGCTACCTTCGCTTGCGTTGGCTGCGCCGGCGTGAGCCGGACGAGTTTTCGATTGTGATTCGCATGCATTGGCCAGACGGTTCCGCGCCTTGGCAATGGTGCTTCGATCTCAGCACGTCCTCGGTCAGCGGGAACGCTGAAGAGGCATTAACCGTGAAAGTGGACCATAGCGCGCGCGAGCTTTCTGCCTCCTGGCCGCTTGAGGTATGGCAAGGAAGGCGTTGGATGATGCTGGGGGCCGAAGCATTGCACGATGAGAGAGTGCTGGGTCGGAGCGGATACTTACCCTATCATTGGTCGTGATCTTAGGTCTCGCCCCTGCCGCGAAATCGGGGCGTCGGCTTTGGTAGCGGGGAAAAAGGACGAAACCGTCTAGGGGTTCGGGGCCGTAGAGAACCCTTGGACCACGCTCCGGTCAATGCACTCTTTAGGGTGGCTTGCCCGTCTGGCTTGAGCCTTCGGGTTAGGCGGCGAGGCACTTAGGCATCCGACCGTGAGATGGCCCGGTGGTATCGAGGATGCGGTCAGCGCATAAGAGTTAGGGCGAGCCTAGAAAGGATGCGAGAGATGACCAAGACCGCGTGGATTTCGGTGGACATGGAAGGAATCAGTGGGATTGTCGATCGGGAACAATTGCTGCCCGCTGGCAGGCTCTACGAAGCGAGTTGTGCTCTGATGATGGACGACCTCGACGCCGTGCTGGCGGGATTGGCCGAGCGAAGCGAAATTGGTCGGATCGTAGTCAATGATTCCCACGATGGGATGCTCAATTTGCCTTGGTCAAGGTTTGGCCGAGACGTCGACCTTATCTCGGGTGGCACCAAACCGGGATCGATGAATGCCGGCGTAGAGGCCGCGGACTTTGCCATCTACCTCGGCTATCACGCCATGGCGGGCACACCCAATGCGGTGATGGATCACACCTATTCCGGTGAAATTCGCGAGGTCATGATTAATCACAGGATGGTCGGCGAGACTGGTCTCAACGCGGCTTGGGCGGGCGCTCATGGGGTGCCGGTGATATTAGTCAGCGGTGACCAGGCGGTGGCCCAAGAGGCCACGGAGCTCTTGGGCGGGGTGGAGACGGTTGTGGTGAAGGAGGCACGGAGTCGACGATCGGCGCGGCTTTTGCCGCCCCCGGAGGCGCACGAGGCCCTGAAGAGTAAAACCGCTCAAGCGGTTGAGCGCTATCTGAGCGGGGCGGTGGAACCCTTTGCCTTTTTGGCACCCCTTCACTTGGAAATTGACCTGATGACTACGGACATGGCCGATCGGGTCATGTTTTGTCCCTATATGGAAAGATTAGGCGGAACTCGAGTGGGGCAAACCTTCGATTCTATGGATCAACTCTTTCGCGGTTTCTATACCGCAATGGCGCTGGCGGCGGGCCGTCCTTTGTATTAAAGCCTTATCTCGGGCGGGCTAACAAGAGTTTAGAGAGCGCTTGAGAGCTGTCGACGGCCCTGAAGGGATCGCAGATCTTGAGCCTCCCAGTGCCGAAGTCGAGATGGAAAGGGCAGCCTTCACCATTTTTTGTGATTTGTCGGCCATGGTACAATAGGCACGATTTTGTCGTTGGTTGTCTAAATATCGTGCTGGGTAGGATTCAAGGGGGAATCGAAACATGGCAATACCGTCGCGCGCAGGATCACGAGCCAAGAAACCTGCCATGCCATCGAGGCCGCATTGGTGGCGCTGGGCCCTGGCCGGAGGAGCGGCCGTCGTCGTGTATGCGTTTTTGGTGGGGCCGGTGGTCCACCTGGGCTACAATGCCTTGGCCATGAAACGCGAACTCCGAGATATCAGCCACCAAGAAAAAGCCAAAGACTGGTCGGCCATGGTCTCTGAAATGCCCTCGCTATCGCGCCACCTGCAAGCGATGGGGCCGAGTATGGCCCGGCTAGACTATTTGAACGTGATTCCGGGAATCAGAGCGCCGTTTATGGCCTTGCATCATCTGATCTTGGCCGGCGGCAAAGGGATTACCGCCATCGATAACGTCTTGCCTACCTTGAACCATGTGGCTCCTCTGTTTGGCTTTCGTACCACCGGCAGCAAGGTGACACCAAAAACCATGAACGGACGG
This sequence comes from Clostridiales bacterium, assembly GCA_027365485.1. GTDB lineage: Bacteria > Bacillota > Sulfobacillia > Sulfobacillales > Sulfobacillaceae > JAMCVM01. The sequence goes on along the minus strand of DAHXNH010000214.1, from coordinate 1,423 downwards.
GAAAAGATTCAAGCGGTCATTAAAGCGTTGCCGCGGATCGTTCCGGAATTGAACCGGGTGTATCCCACGTTGTCCCAAGCGAATCAGGAGTTTCAGTTAGTCAACTCCTCCAGTTTATCGCTCTTAGGACCCCATACCGTCCATGAGGTCGGCGCGATCAAGAATCTGAGCAATATCATCATTAAAAATTTGCCCGGCATTCAACAAGAGATCCCGGTGCTGCAAAAGATCCTAGGCATCCCCACTCCGCAAAAATATTTGCTGTTTTTTGAGAATAGTGGCGAACTCCGACCAGGCGGAGGCTTTATGACCTCCTATGCCTTTTTGCCCTTTCAAGATGGCAAGATGGGCAAGATTACACCCAAAGACATCTATTCATTGCCCAACGGGCACTATTTTCCGCCCCCCAACCCCATGTATGCCCAGGCCTTTGGGAACACCATCAGTTATCTTCGTGATGCCAACACGTCACCCGACATTCCGATCAGCGCCAGCAACATTTACCAATTTTATGATTCGATGACCTCGATGCCTCCCGTCAATGGCATGATCTTCATCGATACCTGGTTTGTCGACCGCTTGATCGGCGACGTGGGCGGTCTGACCCTGGCTAAGCCGTATAACGTCCACATTACCGAAACCAATGCCAACTATGAGATGGAGTATCTATCGGAACGGGCCGGATTTCCGGGGCCAGAACGCAAGGCATTCATCGGCGCCATGTTGAAGCAGCTTTTGGCCAAAGTGATGCATGCCCACGGCAGTGAGTTGGCTTCGATTATTGGCACGGTCGGCAATTCTTTAAACCAGAAGTTGGTGACGCTTTACTTTAACAATGCCGCCGAAGAAAACTTCGTCGCCAAATATAATTGGGGAGGCATTATTCCCCCCCAGGTGCCGCACCATGGCGAGTATCTGCAAGTGGTCGACGAGAACATTGGCGGGCACAAAGACAACTATTTCCTGCACGAAGCCATTGACACCACCGTAACCAAGAACCCTAGCGGCCAAAATATTGCCACTTCCAAGATTACCTGGACCAATCCCGCCATCTACAATGGCTGGACCGTCGTGCCCTACCAGGCCTATATACGGGTCTATGCCCCCATGGGTTCGACTCTGGTGTCGATGACCGGGGAAAATGAGTATCTGCAAGTGGATTCGAATCCCACCGAAAACAAGACCTGGTTTGGTGGCCATATTACCATGCCGGTGCGTATGGCCAAGAGCGACCCGCCCGCGACCTATACCATGACGGTCACCTACGCACTGCCCGCGGGAACGAATTTGCACACCTGGTTGATCCAAAAGGAGCCCGGGGTGTTGAGTCAGTCCGAAACGATTAATGTCGGCCACGTCCATTATTCGTTTAATCTCACTCGGGATACGTTGCTCACGCTGCGCGGAATTTCTAAAGGCAACG
>DAHXNH010000208.1 GCA_027365485.1 Clostridiales bacterium | reverse complement strand
CCATGCCTTGGGAGTTCCCGATGCCGAAGCCGCCAAGACGCGGCATGTCGGGACCGAAGAAGTCATTGCCGAAACCACGGCGATGGTGGTTGCCGGGTATTGTGGCCTGGATACGACCGCCTATAGCCAAGCCTACGTCGGTGGCTGGGCCCAGGGCGATCCCAAGCAAGTGCAAGCCGTGGCCGGCACGGTCCGCGATCGCGTGCATACTCAAATCGCGGCCCTGGATGCGGCCCTCACAACCCACCCGGAATTGGCCCAATGGCTCCCCCGATCTCAGACTGACTCTCACTCACCGACAACAGAATTAGCTTCCTAAATCCCTCTTACTCTCCCCGCAACGCGGGGGGCTTTTTTGAAGCATCATCGCTAAACTCATCCATCTTTAGCCTAGGAGGCCTCTTTTATGAGCGTATTTATCGTCGCAAAAGCACACATCGACGCGCTAGTCACTGCCGCTGCACACCCAGAATCTCCGTCCAATGGCCCGTTACACTGGTATTCGACCAATGCCCAAGGTGAGGTCATCGAACACTATACCATCAACGGCCATGATCGCTCCCGCTGTACCAAAGTCGGCCAAATGCTGTGGGCTGCCAATGAAGCGAGCTTCAATGCCCGCTATGGTGCGAATTCGCACACCGATACCGACACCCACGCAAATACCTACCGCTATCAACCCACGCAGCTCTTCGATCCTGTCACGATCCTTCGGGCCATCGACTGTTACGAATATCAAACGGAGGAAGCCGCCGGCTGGTACACGTCCGAAGCCCGAGCGTTTTGCGATGCCCTTCGAGAAAAAACTATCGCCCGTTTACCTGGATACGATACCGCCCCTTGGGAAATCACCGAATCGATGCGCAACCCCTGAATTCTCGACGATTTTTCTCCAACCCATTCCCCTCTTTTCCACCCACGTTTCTGAATAATTATCCCGATCGCGAAATACTTTCCCGCGTTTCGTGGAAGTGTATGTATCATTAGAGCATACTTATCCACGGCAACGCGGGCTCTCCGGAGAACCGCTGACACCCAAGCATACACGGACGAAAATTTTTAAGAAGCTAGGGTCGGAGCGGAAGCCCTGGGCGCAGTCCAAGAACCCCAAGCGACGCCTGAGAAGACCTATCTAAGACCTGCGAAGCCAACAGATCGCACACACGCGTCATCGAACCAGGAACCCCTCGGAGTAATCGGAGACTCCCCCACCTCGGCAAAGCTGGGTGGAGAGAGAGTTCATATTGCACCCATTAGTGTCCTATGCCCAAACATGGTCCTTGGCCTGTCATCACTGCTGTTTGTTTTTTACGAGCCCATTTGATCGTTCTCGGAGGTTCTTATGTCTGAATCGCTCGCAGCGCTCTATGCCACCCTCGTCTCGCGTCCTGATTGCTATGGCGGGCGACCCATGCTGCCAGGGACCGGAATCCCCGTGTGGATTCTGGCTGAATTAGTTCAAACCGGCGAATCCCTGGAAGATTGCCTCAGGGCGTACCCCAGTCTCTCGCGCGACCAGTGGCTCCGCTTTTGGCCCTTACTCGAGCAGTTCCCCGCGACACCGCCTCCGTTGCCATAAGCGCGCTCGCGTTTCGGTGATCCCCATCTTCTGGCCCCACGAAAGGAGTGACCCTCTTTGCCATCCCCGACGTTACGCCGCATTACGAATCGCCGACTCCTCGATGCCCACGAAACGCCTTCCGAT
>DAHXNH010000189.1 GCA_027365485.1 Clostridiales bacterium | reverse complement strand
TCACGCGGTTTATGTGAGCTTTGCAGTGACTCACCATGCACTTCCAGCCTAGCTCCGGCCTGAATACACTTTTTCAGGACGCGGCTACATTGTTCCGTGGGCTTCACAAGGCCTCGTTACCAAGGCTCCATGCCACGGTAGGCTCGCACTCACCATTCAGAGTGGGTGGATTCTAACCACATGACTCCCAATACCTTCGTGTCACAACCAGAGTTTGACCATGTTGCGGCTCACGCCCTCTGTTTTCGCAATCAGCCGATTGGAGAGCCCTTAAGCCGCTCTCAAAATGATCGTTGCGCGTTGCTTCAAGTGCAGAGGACTATGAGACCCTCGTTGAAGGGCGGTCAGAATTTCTTGTTGTTTGGCGCTTAATTGAATGATGGGGGTACGAAATAAGGTCACCATTGGCCACGTCCTTTGCTTACCTCGGGTTTTACGCCCGGTATAACGAAAGCAAACGATCGTGTTCAGAGAGCCAATGTTCTTCTATTGTTCTCCAAAGGGGATTAGGTATTAACGTCGCGCAGTACTAGTTTTTTGGGGTCCCGTCGATCGCCACCACCCATCCCTGGTCGACCAAATAGCTGCGAATCTGGTGTTGGTGGAGCATGGTGGTCACCCGGCCTTCCAGAAACTCCTCCAAACTGTGGTTGGGGATGGTCCGCAAGAGGCGTTCGACGCTATCAAAATGGGGAGTGGAGTGAATGTCGGGAAACACCGTCCGCAGCATCGTGGCCAAGAGCAGCCCCGTCATTTCGCGATAGGCCTCGCGACGCGAGGCATACTGAAAAACGAAGAGCAGGAACCCATATATCAGTAACACCGTCACCGAATGTGAGCGTTGCGGTCAGGCAAGCCATCGAAAAGTCAGGGGACGAGCACCCGCGGCATCTATCATCGTAAGTGTGACCGGGGCGGATTTGTGATCGGTGGTTGGTAGGCCCTTGGAATTTCGGAGCCTGGGTCTAGGTTCAATGTCAAAAACGCGAAAACGTCAGCATAAATTGGTCGTTGCCCACATTTTGGCCGCGTTCGCTGTCGGTTTAGCCGAAAGCCTGGATCTTGTCGAGATTGGCCTCGACGCAGCATTTTGAAGGTTCAACTGGGACGAACTGCAAGCTGGCAGGGCTGAAAACCGCCCTAGACTAATCCGAGAAATATCGGCAATATAGAAACAACCGAACTTGGGTATTAGGTGTATAACAGGGAATCCGGTGAAAATCCGGAACGGCACCCGCCACTGTAATCGGGGAGCCGGCAAGCCACGGAGAATCCGGAAGGCTTGCCAAACGGCTACGATCCGATAGTCAGGAGACCTACCTAAAGACCCTTCGGGCGAGCCTGCGGGTTGTCGGGCGCCGCCTCATTTGTGTTGCAATGAGCGGCCTTCACCTCACAGAGCACGGTATTGAGGAGGGGCTTTTTTGATGAGAAAATCTTTGGCCTTGATGGCCATGACCGCCGTTTCGGTCTTTGCAGCAGCAACGCTTGGGGATAAAGTTCCGAGTGCGCCAGCTAGGGGCAAGATTTCGGTGATCGATGACTTGGGTCAGCGCATCACGCTTCCGGGGCCAGCGACCCGCATTGTGGCGATTGAACCCAGCAACGCCGAAATCGCGCTCGATCTGGGGTTGAAGAAAGACCTGGTGGGAGTGGACGCATCGGTCTTTCAGTATGCGCCCAATCCGTGGAAAAACGAAGTGCGAGGGATTCACAGCATTGGTGCGTCCGTCCCCGCGGTCAGCGAAGAGGCCATCGTAGCGCTTCACCCGGACTTGGTCATCTCAGGCACTGGGGTCGACGGACTGAGTGGCCTGGCTAAGTTTCACATCCCGGTCTTGTATTTAGATCCGACCAGCATCCAAGGGGTCTACCACGATATGATCCTGGTGGGCAAAGTGACGGCTACATCCGCCAAGGCCAAAGTGTTGGTGAGTCGGCTCGAAGCCGAGGTCCAATCCATTCACCATCAGGTCGTGACCGAGACTAAGAAGCGACCTACCGTCTTCTTTGACTTAGGAGGTCTGTATTCGGCTGGCCCCAAGTCCTTTATTAATAGCCTGATTCACCTAGCGGGAGCGACCAACGTCGTCGACAGCTTTAGTCATAAGGCCTATCCCCAAGTCACCGCCGAACAGGTGGTGCGAGCCGATCCGGACGTGATTGTGGTCGATCCGGAGGGAACGACGGTCGCCAAAGAAGAGGCTCTAGCTGGATTTTCATCGATTCGCGCGGTAATCCATCACCGGGTGTATGCCCTACCCCAGCCGTCCTATGTCGATCAACCCTCTCCCGGGTTGGTGCTCGGGCTCAAGGAATTTGCGCGGATCTTTCATCCTGGAATTACGTTCTAGTCGTGTGCTTTCGACTTGACTCGGTGCGCGCTTGGAGTCTAAATGAAAGAGACTCGCTAAAATGATCGCGGGAGCGTTGGTCTTGCTCTCCCACTGGAAGCGAGACCAACGTTTCGTGGTGCCAGCATCTGGGGGTCTTTGGATCAGAGAATCGACGGCCCTTAGGGGATGGAGGACGGACAGGCCCTGGGTATCGGAGCCGGGCGAGGAATCATTGAGAAAAGTGGAGGGGCGAGATGGACTCGATTAGTGAACGTTTAAAGGCGGCACGAGTGATTGCAATCTTGCGGAGGATGCCTGCAGAGGCGATTTTGTCCATTGCTGAATCTCTCGTCGCCGGAGGAGTACAGGCCATTGAAATTACCTTTGGCTCCGAAGGCACTGCCGCGGCAATTTCTGCCGTCAAACATCGGTTTGGTGCTCGCGCGTTAGTGGGAGCCGGTACGGTGATGTCGACGCTCCAGGTGGATGCAGCAATGGAGGCGGGGGCCGAATTTTTGCTGAGCCCGCATTTTGATAGTCGATTGGTCAAATACGCTCAAGACAAAGGTATGGTATTCATTCCTGGCGTGACCACGCCCAGTGAGATTGCCGCAGCGGTGGCTACGGGCTGTTCGCTATTGAAGCTTTTTCCTGCCGGATCATTGGGCCCCGGATATCTCAAAGATTTAAAGGGTCCGTTTCGGGAAGTCGATTTCATTCCGACTGGGGGCATTGGGAAGGAGAACGGTGCGAGTTTCTTTCAAGCTGGAGCGTTGGCCCTAGGAATGGGTGGACTCTTAGTGGCCCAGGCTTATGTCGATCGCGGAGACTTCGAAGGGCTCCAGACGCACGCCGCCCAGGTCTTAAAAGCGGTGTCGACTTAATCCCAAGGAGGCTATCGAATCATGCGTGCGCTTCGAATGCACCGTCTAGGTCAGGTGACGCTAGACGAGGTGTCTATGCCCGAACCAGGGCCCAATGAGATCGTGGTCGCCCCGGCGTTTGTCGGAGTGTGCGCCACCGATTTGCATGTGTTGTATGAGACCGTATGGCAACCGCCGTTACCCCTGACGTTGGGCCACGAGTTTGGCGGTCAGGTAATGGCCATCGGTGAGCAGGTGGAGGGCATTAGCGTCGGTGACCGGGTGGCGGTGGAGCCGTTGTTGCCCTGTCGTCATTGCGTCTATTGCCGGCAGGGAATGACGAATCTCTGCCTTGCGATGGGCCATTTAGGGATTTGGCAGCATGGAGCGCTGGCCGACGCCGTGTTGGTGCCTGCGCTGCAGGCGACTCGAGCTCCCGACGGCGTCGGGGATCTGGCCCTAGCTATGACCGAACCGCTGGCCTGTGCTCTAAACTTCGTGGATAAGGCCGAGATTCGGGCGGGGGAAACCGTTTTGGTGGCCGGCGGCGGTCCGATTGGGCTGATGACGACCCACCTATTAGCGTCGATGGGGGCGAGGGTGCTGGTCAGCGAACCAGAGGACCAGCGGAGGCAATTGGCCAAGTTGTTAGGAGCGAAGGAGGCCCTCGATCCCGGTCAGACGGTTGTACCGCAATTCGTGCGAGATTTCACCGGAGGACTGGGAGCGGATGTAGCCATTGAGTGTGTGGGCATCAGCGCAACCGTACGAGACGCGCTTTCGTCCGTGCGTAGGGGAGGTCGAGTCGTTTTCGCTGGCAATGCAGTGGATGAAGTCACTTTGGACATGCGCGATATCGTGAATGGCGAACTCATCGTCAGAGGGGCAAATGCGACGCGATTTCAGGTCGAGCGTGCCCTCCGCTTGATCGAGTCTGCCGTGGTTGACCCAACGAAGATGATTACCGGCATTTTTCCTCTCGAAGCGGCCCCCGACGTGTTAGCCCTAGCGCAAGACGATAAAAGCGAGGGCAAACTGATGATTGCGGTGCATGGCCGAGCGAACGACTAAGGACTCGTGGGGGATTGGGCCAGAATGCGCTGAAACTGCCAGGAGTGGGAACTGGGGGCCATACGATGCGTACGGTGGTAAGCGGCGGCTGGGTGATTGACGGGGCAGGCGGCGAAGGCCCGGGAACGGTGGTCATCGATCGGGATCGCATTGAAAGCGTGGTTTTTGGCAAGTCCGAGCCCTCGCGAGTCGATGCCAGAGTGATCGATGGGACTGGGCTGGTAGTGGCTCCCGGTTTGATAGACATGCATTCGCATGATGACGTCGCTGCGACTGATGCCAGAATCTACGAGGCTAAGATTCGTCAAGGAGTGACCACGTCGCTCATCGGCCTCGACGGCGTTGGTTACGCTCCGGTGGACTCTAGTTGGCAGCGAGCGCTCACTACCTACTGGACACCTGTCGATGGGGACCCCGCCGGCTTTGTCTCGCCCGACCTGAGGACGTACGGCCAGGGATTCAAAGGCCATTTGGGATTAAACGTCGTGCTGGCGGTACCCTTTGGCAACCTTCGCCTGCGCCATGGCGGGTGGGGACTTTTTCCCCTAAAACCCGACGCTTTAGCAGGGCTGGTGGCGGACGTCGAAGAGGGTCTAGATGCAGGGGCCTATGGGTTGACCACAGGTCTCGGGTATGTGCCGCAGTTGGCTGCTGATCGCTTGGAACTTCAAACGGTAGCGGCCCCCTTGGCTAGTCGTAGCAAAATTTACGCTAGCCATATCCGCAACTACGGCATGGAAATTATGCCGGCCATCGATGAGGCTTTAGATCTGGGTCGTCAACTAGGAATTCACGTGCATCTTTCCCATCTTCATCTATCGCACCCGGGGATGTTTGGTCGTGCGCAAGAACTGGTGCAATATTTGGATCAACAGCGTCGCGCTGGCTTGCACATAAGCTTTGACGTTTATCCCTATTCCGCCGGATCGAGCATCTTGCACTCCTACTTGCCAGCTTGGCTGCTGGACGGAGGCCCGGATGCGGCGCTTGAGCGCTTAGGCAATCCAAAGGTGGTTGAGCGTCTGCAAACCGACCCTGAGATTTTAGGCTATGATTGGCACCAGGTGGTGATTACTCGAACCCGCACAGGCAACCACGTTGGCCGTTCAGTAGCCGAGGCAGCGAATGAGCGCAAAATGACCCCAAGTAAATTCATGGCTGACATCTTGATCCAAGAGCAACTCGAGGTGGGTTGTGTGGTCCATCAAACATTAGAGGCGGACGACGTGGTTTTGGCCGAGGATGAAGGCGCGGTCGTTGGCAGTGACGGCATCGGCTATGGACAACGCCCCCATCCTCGCTATTATGGAGCCTTTGCCGCTTTTTATGATCGCCACGTGAATCAGAGAAGGACGATGACGATGCAGGCAGCCTTAGCTAAGATGTCGACTCGATCGGCTGAGATCGTTGGTCTTAGGGACCGTGGTCGTCTCCAGGCTGGAGCGGCGGCCGACCTATTCGTCTTCGATCCTAAACGCTACCAGGCTCAATCTACCTATGAAACCCCTCGTCAGTGTGCTCGCGGGGTAGAATATGTCCTGGTGAATGGAGCGTTGGTGCTCGATCGAGGCCATTTTTTCTCTGACCTCCGACCGGGTCGGGTGCTGTCGATTTTGTAGTCGATCGAGCAGATCTCGGGCGGCTGAGTGCTGGAAAGAAGGGCAGACCGATGTTTGCAGCACTGGATACTCCTCAAATATTGATAGAACAGCGGACGATGGAACACAATTTGATCGCTATGCAGCAAAAGGCCGACCAATTGGGAAAGCAGCTCCGCCCTCACGCTAAGACGCATAAAAGTCCAGAGTTGGCCCGGGAGCAATTGCGGTTCGGTGCCAACGGCGTGATGGTAGCGAAACTAGACGAAGCGGAGGTTATGCTCTCGGCCGGGATCGTGGAACAGTCCCTGGGCTACCCTCTCATTGGCCCGATTAAAGCCAGGCGACTAGCCGATTTGCTGCAGCGGGGGCTCTGCCCTCGGGTCAGTGTAGACTCGCTGCCTGGCCTCGAGTGGTTGACCGCAGTTGGAGGTATGGTCGATCGTTCGATTGAGGTGTTGATCGAGATCGATACCGGGCTGCACCGGGTGGGCCTCATTGATCCCGGCCAGGTTGTGGCGATGGCCGAGATGATCTCGCGGGAACGTTACCTCAGGTTTAAGGGCCTGACCTGTTTCGGTGGCCACATTGGAAAACAGGCCACCGTAGATCTCACGATGGCTGCCATTCAAGAGGAAGATCGGCAACTCGCCGCGCTGGTGAGGGCACTTCAGCGCGCCCACTTAAGTCCGGAAGTGGTGAGCGAAGGCGGGAGCATTGTCGCCGCGTTCGCTGAACACCTAATCACGGCGACTGAGATGCGCCCAGGCACCTATATTTATAACGATGTAGCGACCGTGGAAGCTGGCGCCGCCCAGTATGACGCTTGTGCGGCGACGGTGTTGACCACGGTGGTGAGTGCGCCCGATCCAAGGTGGGCGGTGATTGATGCCGGGTCCAAAGCACTCTCTTCGGACGGCACCCGATTGGGAGGGTTTGGCCACGTGCTGGACCATCCTGAATGGTGGGTCGTGCGCCTCAATGAGGAACATGGGATTCTGGCTAGCCGCGATGGCGGACCGATATCGGCGGCGATTGGCCAACGTTTGCGCATCATTCCGAACCATATCTGTACCGCTGTCAACCTGCATGCGCGCGCCGTCTTGGTCGACGGTGGGCACGTGCTGAAAACCATTGCGATCGCCGCCCAAGGTGGCATCCATTAGGTATGGGGCCTTTAAAGCCATAGAAGGGGGACCATGATGCGAATATATACCCGAGGTGGCGATGGTGGGAAGACGACGGTCGTGGGCGGTGGGCGAAGATTTAAGCACGACCTTCGCATTGAAGCCTATGGGTCCGTCGATGAGGCTGGCGCCTTCATTGGCCTTGCTGGCTCCCAGTTATCGGAAGAGCGTGACCGGGATATCTTAGAGGTCTTGGCGCTCGTAGAGCAACGGCTTTGGGATGTGGGTGCCGATTTGGCTACGCTCCACTCGGAGGGAGTTGCCTACCGCACTCCCGAGGAGGCTGCCCAGAGTTTAGAGCCTTGGATTGATCGTTACCAGAGCGAAGCCAAATCTTTAAGTCAGTTCATCGTGCGCGGTGGTCATAGCGGAGCGGCAGCCCTTCATGTCGCCTGTACGGTGGTTCGTCGGGCGGAGCGGCGTACCGTGGCCTTGATGGAGCGAGAATCCATCCATCCGCCCGCATTGACGTATTTAAATCGACTGTCGGATTTATTGTTTGTTTTGGCGCGGGCGGTGAATGCCCGCGACGGCGTCAAAGAAGTTCCGTACCAAAACGGGGGTACAGTATTCCGGTGACGACGGTGGACCGCGCACAGGGGGCGACGGAATGAACGTTGAAAAAATTGCCGTAGCCATCGACTTGGGTACGACGCATTTAAAGTGCTTGGCAGTAGGAGAGGGTGGCGTCCCCGGATATCAAATGGAAACTAGCACGCCGTTTTTGAACGAACCGGGCGTGAAGGCGCCAGCCATTGATGCCCACGCGGTTTGGCGATGGACCCGAGACCAGTTAGCAGCCGTGGGCGGGGCATCGACGACGGTGGCGTTTTCATGTGCCATGCACTCGTTGCTGGTGGTAGACAGGTGGGGTGAGCCCGTGGACGGGGCGGCCTATACTTGGATGGACACGCGAGCGGCTCCTGACGCATGGCGTCTTCGCAAGGGGCCTCAAAGCGAATGGCGCGAGCGCACGGGAACTCCCGTGCATGCCATGTCCGTGGTAGTGAAATGGCTGTGGTGGCAACGCGCCCATCGGGACATTCGGCCGTTCAAGGTGGTGGGTTTGAAGGACTGGATAATCTTTCAGTTATGCGGCCAGTGGCTCACCGATTGGACGAGCGCCTCGGGGACGGGCATGCTCGGTCTGACTAACCTTGCCTGGGACGATCGCATCCTCAAAGAGGTGGGATTAGAATCGGACCAGTTGCCAACTGTGGCGTCGCCCGGCACCCGATTAGGGTTTGGCCGCGGCGTCGTGGTCATCGGTGGCGGAGATGCGGCGCTCGCCCACTACGGTCTAGGCGTGGATGCCAGTTCCGGGGCAGCGGTATTGAGCCTTGGCACCAGTGGAGCGATTCGTACCAATATTTTCGAGCCACCGTCGGTCTTGTCGCCTAATTTTTTTTGCTATCGAGCGCTCGAAGACTCCCAGTACTTACTAGGGGAAGCCTACTCTAACATTGGCAATCTCTTGGCCTGGGTGGGCAGTGAGCAGGGGGTGAGCGTCGGCGACTTGGTGCAGCGCGGGTTGATTCGGCTGCACCAAGTCGCAAATATTCCCCTGCTCGTGCCATACCGATTTGGCGAACGCTCGCCGTATTGGGAAGAGCGCCTCTACGGGGAGTGGATAGGATTAGGCGGCGACGAGAGTCCCGACGACTTTATGGCGGGCGCGGTGGCAGCAGTGATTACCGTCTTGTACGGCGGAAGCCTTCGCTTGTCTCAAGCCGTGCTGGGGATAGGGAGGGTGCGCTCAGGGTCCAAGATTTTGAACGATTCGCGGTTGGCCAAAACGGTCGCTAATGTCATCGGGCACTCGTTGAGTGTTGAAGAAGGGGTGGATGCCTCTTTGTTAGGGGCATTGCGATTGGCTGACGCCGAACGCTGGCATGAAATGACCCGGGTCTCGAAGGCACTGCGAGTCTTTGAACCCGAAACCACGAACATAGAATTTTGGCAAGACCGCGCGGCGCGACAAGAGGACGCGACTAAACGGCAACTGCAGAGGATTTGGCAGGATGAATGTTCCTCCGACGGGTAATCTCGGCGGAGATGGGCCATCGGTCGAAAGACGGTGAAGAAGTTAGTCAGATCAGAGAATACGGGTGGAGGAGACGCATGATGGAGAGTGTTCTAACATTTGGCGAGGCCTTGCTAGCCTTTGTGCCCGATCAACCAGGTCCGTTGGCCGACGGCGGCGGGTTTCATTTGCACGTGGCCGGAGCAGAACTGAATACGGCCGTGGGCCTGTCGAGATTGGGAATTTCGGCCCAATTCGCCGGCGCTATAGGTGCGGACGCCTTGGGAGACAAGATCTTAAAGACGCTTCGCGCCGAAGGTGTAGAGACGGCGCTTATTGAGCGCACGGACGAATGTCCGAGCCCCTTGTTTGTCAAAGAACAGGTGGGCCTTCCCCTGCAAACCCATGTCCACTATTACCGCAATCAATCGCCCATGGCCAAAGGGTATTGGACCGGGGATCTCGCCTTTAGGGCGATTGGGGAAGGTCGATTTGCCTGGGCACACGCCACTGGAATTACTTGGGCGATCGGGAAAAGCGCGGAGGCTACGGCTCAGAAAATATTGGAGCAGGCGCATCAGGCAGGAGTGACCACCTCGTTTGATATCAATATGCGCTTGAAGATGCGTACCCGCGAGGAGTGGCGAGACATTTTATATCAGGTGCTTCCCTTTTGCGATTGGCTTTTCTTGAGCGACGAAGAGGCACGACTGTTGTTGGACGAAGATGACGCCGGAGTCTTGGAGCCTCGCCTGCGAGAGCGCGGCTTTGAAGGACAGGGGGTGGTGATTAAGGCGGGGGATCGGGGGGTTAGGGTGAGTGTTCACGGCCAAGGAGAATCCGCGCTGGCCTGGAAGGCCTCCGTGGTCGATACGGTCGGCGCTGGCGATGGATTTAATGCCGGATTTATTTGTGGGATGCTTCGCGGCTATCCCCTTGCTGACGCCCTCCGTCTGGGAGCGTTGGTGGGGGCATACGCGGTCACGGTGAAAGGCGATTTCGACGGATATCCGACCTGGGCACAAGCCTCGCAAGATTTACACGGCGGGCCAGAACGCTTGCGATGAGCCGAGACCCGTTCAAAAGATGGAGGGGGCACGGTGGGAATTGTTATACCCAGTTGGGAACTATCCGGTCGGAAGCGTCGTTTCCCGTAGTGTGCTGAAGCTACTGCCGGACCGTCCACTGCCTTCCGCCGTCGCTTGAGAAGACATTTAGGGATTGACCGCGGACGACGAGCCATAGACTTTCGGTGCCGTTGGAACTAAACTTCGTGCGTAAAATTTGGGTGGGGGTGGCGGGAAGGTCCACGGTATGGTGCGACCACCCCACTCCCCCATTTTGGCTGTGATAGATTGTAACCGAGGGGCCGACGAAGCTCAGTTGGATGATGAATCCGGTGGGGTGCAGCTTAAATTTGTGAACAGAAACATACGTTCGCAGACAAATCTGCCCATTGCCTGAGCCGTGGGAGCAAAGCGCGACAGAGGGAGATCAGCCCAGATGGAAAGCGCCTGACAAGCAGGCTACCGCCCACCCGA
>DAHXNH010000179.1 GCA_027365485.1 Clostridiales bacterium | reverse complement strand
CGCGAAGCCATGGCGCGTCCTGGTAGACCCCGGGAACGCTGGAGGGAGAGGACTTCTCTACTGATTTGTCGGATTGCAATAATGTTTGTTAAAATTTGGTGGAACAATTGGGAAACTGACGCACCAGTACGACAGGAAGGTACCGCAAGCCATGTGGTTGAAATTCACCCGCTCAGCATGTTGAGGGCGGCGTTTTAGGTTGCCTCCCCGTCATGGTCCAGCGTCCGCTCATGCTATAATAGCTAAAAGTCTACCGATGAGGGGAATTTGGTGCTCACTTTGATGCATACCGTGTCGGTATGGCTGGATCAGTTCGGCTATCCGGCGGTCACGGTCGTTTTATTGGCAGAAAGCTTCGGCATTCCCAGCCCCTCAGAAATTATCTTGTTGTTCGCCGGCTACCTAGTCTGGCAGGGCCACCTTTCGTTTCCTTTGGTCGTCTTAGCGGGCGCAATTGGAAGCACCGTGGGAGCCATCGGCGCTTACCAACTGGCCTTTCGTGGCGGTCGCTCGCTGATGCTGACCCGCTTTCGATTCATCTTTAAAAGCCCCGAACAACTGCAGCGTTGGGAGCAATATTTCCAAACTCGGGGCGACCGAATCGTGCTCATCGGTCGCATTATCTCCGGCGTGCGCGCCGTCATTTCGTATCCCGCCGGCCTGTTTGGCATGCCGTTTGGTCGATTCATCACCTATACCGCCATCGGTGCCGTACTCTGGCCGCTCATCGCAGTGACTGCCGGATACCTCTTGGGCCCAGAAATCAAACCTGGGCTATTGGCGATTCACCGCTATGAAGCCCCCGTGGTCATTGCCATCGTCCTCTTAGCGGCAGTTTGGTGGTTCCTTCGGCGACGGCGAAAACCTCCCTTGGCTTAATCCAGTGCCCAGGGATAGACGCCTTGAAACACTTCCACTGCAGGACCCTCCAACAAGATTCGACCATCTTGCGCGACCTCTGCAACCAATTCGCCTCCGGGCACCGTGACCTGAACTCGAGGGCCTGTCTTTTTATCCTCGTAAGCTAGAGCCACCGCCGCCGCCACTCCAGTTCCACATGCCAGCGTGGGCCCGGCCCCCCGTTCCCAATGGCGCATGGACAAGCGCTCGGGCGTTTTCACCTCAACTGAATGCACATTGATCCGCCGAGAAAACCAGGGATGATGCTCGAGTCGGGGCCCCAGGCGATACAGTTGAGAATCGTCCCATAACGGCCCAAAGACGATGAGATGGGGATTGCCCATCGAGACCGCACTCGCAGTCACTCGCTCTTCGGCCACCGCTATGGTCTGCTCCCGAAATCCATCTTCTGCTGAACCGACCGTGATCCCAAGCGCTTGGCGGGTCCACTGAGGCCGACCCATATCGACGCGGATGCGCACCGCCTTTTGCGCTTTTACTTCGACAACCTGAGGATAGAGCACTCCCGCTCCGGTCTCAATCGCCTGCTCCAGGCCCCCCTGGCCGCGATCAAAAAGCCATTTAGCCATGGCTCGAAGGCCATTGCCGCACATTTCCGACTCACTGCCATCCTGATTAAAAATCCGCATTCCCACCGGCGCCTTGTCAGACGGAACAATTAAAATAATGCCGTCTGCCCCCACGCCAAAATGCCGATTACTCATAGCCTGGGCCAATCTCGGCCAATCTTGGCCGACCATGCCGCGCGCATCGATATATAAATAGTCGTTGCCGAGACCGTGCATTTTCGTAAAACGAATATCCAAAGTCGCCATCCACTCATTCCTTCCTAACGAAACGCTTTGATTTCATGTTGGTCTCGTCGCGGCCGAGACACTAGACTTCTTAAAACCGCGCCCAGTTGTACGAACCCGGAGGCAAAGACGACGATCATCCAATCTCGACCCGATAACGGAGAGGTTTTAAATAGATCGGTGAGAACGGGTAGGTAAATCACCGCCACCAGCATAGCAATCGACGACAAGACTGCCAAGACCGCCCAGGGATTGGAAAACAACCCAATCTCCATGAAGTTTCGGTCTTCGGATCGGGCATCAAAGACGTGAAATAGTTGGCTCATAACCAATGTCGCCAAGGCTAAGGTTCGCGCTTCGCGCAACCCCAGCGCCAAAGGACCAATTGCCCAAGCAAACACCACTAAGGTTGAAACCCCAATTAGAATACCTCGAAATGCGATCTTCGTCCCCAGTCCGCGCGCAAATATGCTCTCTTGGGGTGGCCTGGGGGGACGGTCCATCAACCCCGGAACAGCTGGATCCACGCCCAAAGCCAAAGCTGGCAGACCATCGGTGACTAAATTAATCAGTAATATTTGAATCGGCAAGAGCGGCAGCGGCAATCCCATAAAGGCCGCTAAAAACATCACTAACACTTCCCCGACATTACAAGACAAGAGATAGCGAATAAACTTGCGGATGTTGTCGTAAATCGCTCTCCCTTCCTTCACCGCCTGAACAATGGTGGCGTAATTGTCATCGCTCAGGATCATTGCCGAAGCCTCTTTGGTGACATCGGTTCCACTGAGGCCCATGGCAATGCCAATGTCAGCCTCTTTGACAGCCGGCGCGTCGTTCACCCCATCACCGGTCATCGCCACGACTTCTCCGGCCGTCTTGAACGCCCGAACGACCCGAAGCTTATGGGGAGGAGAGACTCTTGCATACACTCGCACCCGGCCAATATTGGCCTGGAGTTCGTCGTCGCTCCAATGGTCGAGTTCGGATCCGGTGACAATCAAGTCACCCTTCTCAAACATCCCCATCGCCTCGGCGATGGCGCGAGCCGTCTTAGGATGATCCCCGGTAATCATCACCGTCCGCACCCCTGCCCGTTTAGCGTCTGCCATAGCGCGTATGGCCTCCGGTCGGGGAGGGTCAATCATCCCAATCAGCCCTAAAAAGACGAGGTCTGATTCCATCTCATCGGGCTGGGCCCTCGCGGAAAGCGGTCGATAGGCTATCGCCAGCACTCTCAGTGCACGCGCAGCCATCTCTTCTTGCCGTTCTCTGACCTGCCTTTGTTGGCCGAGCGTCATGGGCTCTACCTTGCCTTCGGTTTGAATCCACGCACAACGGCGGCTCACGCTCTCCCACGACCCTTTGACATAACTGAAGGCTTGGTTTTTCGGATTCAAAACCGATACTGCCATGCGTTGACGTTCCGACTCAAATGGAATCTCCCCGACCCGATGGTACTGCCGAGCCAGTTCTTCCAGATTTAACCCGGCCTCAGACGCCGCCCAAAGCAATGCCAGTTCCGTCGGATCGCCCTGACCTTGGGGCCCACCAGTCCCGGCTAATACTCCGTTGTTGCATAAGGCGGCCCCGGTTAAGAGGTGAGTTAGAGCTTCTTTCGTTTGCGGATGTTCGTCGATATGATCTTTCCAACGCGTGCCATCTACCGAGACCAGGTGGTCAGCTTGGACCCAAAGTTCTGTCACCGTCATTTGGTTCTTAGTCAGCGTCCCCGTCTTGTCCGAGCAAATAACCGTGGTGCACCCCAGGGTTTCCACTGCAGGCAGACGCCGTATCACCGCATGGGCGCGAATCATTCTTTGCACACCTAACGCCAAGGCCACGGTGACGATAGCGGGCAGCCCCTCCGGGATGGCTGCGACAGCCAAGCTGACCCCAGTCAAAAACATTTGATAAAGCGGCTCGCCGCGGAATAACCCAGTAATCACCACGACGGCTACAATTAAAATGGATAAAATCACTAAAATTTTACCCAACTGGGCCAGCCGACGTTGCAAGGGAGTCTGGTCTTCTACCGCTTCGCGGATCAAATGCGCAATGGTGCCCATCTCGGTGTTCATGCCGGTTTCTACCACCAGGGCGCGCACCCGACCGCGGTTGATCGTGGTGCCCATAAACAAAAGATTCCTGCGGTCGCCGACCGCCAGATCGGGATCCGGCAATACGTCGGCCCGTTTTCGAACCGCAGAAGACTCTCCGGTCAAAGCGGACTCGTTGACTTCTAATCCCACTTCATAAAGAATGCGAGCATCCGCTGGCACCCGATCCCCGGCCTCACACTCCACCACATCGCCTGGCACCAGCATGGCCGCCTCAATAAGCCGTCGCCTGCCTTGACGAATCACCTTGGCTTGAGGCGCAGTCAAAGCCTTCAGAGCCGCCACCGACTGTTCCGCCCGATATTCCTGGGCGAATCCCAAGATGGCGTTCATCATGACGATGGCGACAATAGTAATCGCGTCCCCCATCTCACCCAACAGAAAGGAGATCACGGTCGCGGCTAAGAGAACCAGGACCATAAAATCGGTAAACTGCTGCCACAAGATCTTCCATGGGGTGATCTTGGCCCGCCCCTGCAATGCATTGAGGCCGACTTCCAAAAGACGTGCCTCAGCTTGTTCTGGGGACAGCCCGCTTTGCTCGTCACTGTGCAATTGAAACAGGACTTCGTTCGTGGTTAGCATATGCCATGAATTGGCCACCCAGATTCCCTCCCGTCGGCGATCCATACCAAGGTATGTCCCACGGTCGGTCCTAAGAACCGCTGGATGGCTATCTACCATAGCGCCCTTGCACTTTAAAAGTGTGGCAACACTCCCATGGTTCCAAATCCGATCCAAACGGCCACGCTACCTGCACCCGCTCCGGCCAGCACTTGCCACACCGTGTGATGGCGTCCATACACTCGGGCCACGCCGACCAGCAAAGGAACCCCCACCACAGCTAAAATCCACCGGCCGCCAAATACCGCGGCCAAAATCCACACCAGCGCAGCGTTTGCCCCGGTGTGCAAAGAGATTTTCCAGTAGAGCCCTACCGCGGTCGAGATGCCAAGCCAAAGCCAAATGCTCACGACAACGAAGCGCAATATTAAAGGGAAGCCCAAAAGCCAACTAAGCATCATGCCCACGCTGGCCGACAGGAGGACCCAGGGCATGAAAAGCCGCCGTTGCAAAAGGTTAGAAACGTCTAAGTCCGACCAAGTTCGCCGACTAAACCCAATCAAGAGCACGATAATCGGCGCCAAAACAAAAAAGACAGCGATGAGCCCAAGGTCGCCCCGCCAAGAAGGGTGAACGGCCGTCATAGCCACCAACCCCATGCCCGAGGCGATAAGCGGATTAAAGATCAGCGAAATGACCCGGGACCCTAATCTCATCATGTTTTCCTCACGTGGCATCAATCAGTCCCCCTGTTCCAATTCTCCGCCATCTGGGCAGGATTTCCGCCGGACTTCCAGCCGACCGGAAGCGTTCTCCCATCCCGCTTGGCTCGACACCGCCATGGGTACCAGACCCTCTCTGTTATCCTTCGGCGAGTCCTCTTTCATCATAATAAATTACGGTAAGATATCGCCATGGCTACTGTATCTCAGGATTAGAATTGGATACGTTTTGGCCTCCAGCTTCAGGCCCACGGGCTAAATCGGTTGCCTCTGCATTCACTTACCAGCTGAGGCATGCTCAGGGCGAAGACCGCCCAGGCTTTCCGGTCTACCCAAAGTCCGGCCGACTACGGCCTGCATCATCCAATGGGGCGTACGCGACAGCACCAGGTTTCGGCTGCACGCCTGCCATCGCGGTCGAACGTGAATGGCCCGACCCATCTGACGGGACCAGTGCATCACCTGGGCCACATGCGGCCGTCGTTCCTCTTCGTAGCGTCGAAAAGCGCTAATCGGAGACTGGTGTCGAAGGTAGGAGCCCAGAACCCATCCGTCTACCATGGCCTGGCAAGCTCCCTGACCCAAATTAGGCGTCATCGGGTGAGCGGCATCACCGATCAATGTGTAGGCCCCGGTCAAATAAAGCGCCGGCTGGCGAAGGTCGTAGATTGGATGGACGACCACATCCCGATCAGACGTGGCATCGAGCAAGAGACCCACCGATTCTGGCCAGTCGGCAAACGCTTCTTGCAACCGTTTTCTCGCATGGAGCAAAATCGCCTCCGGGGACCGGCTAGGCCAGGTCGCATACCAATAGACATAATCGGCGTTCATCCGCGCATACCCAAATTCTCGGCCCTGACCCCATATCTGAAATGCTGAACTGGGGTTCCAACCCAAATGGGATATCCGAGCCATGCCGCGAAACGCGAAATATCCTTGATATTGGAGCTCTTCCGCAACTTGTCCCAGGGATCGACGCACCAACGAATGAATCCCGTCCGCGGCCACTACATAGTCCGCGAAATGGGTGCTGTTGTCCGAGAATCTAAGCGCATAGCCGGGGCCCATCGGGTTTATGGCGACAAGCTTTTCCGCTGAATTGAACGACCTTTCCGCATTGGCAGTCAACGCCAATGCGGCCATCAGTCGGCTCCGCGAAACACACCAAAAGCCCTCGCCCCAGCGCTTGGTTAATCGCGCTAAATCTACCCGTTGCAGCAACTGTCCGCGATGATTTAATATTTGATATTCAAGGATTTGGGTACCAAACGCTGCCACGCGATCGGCGATACCTAGATTCCGCAGCACTCGCATCGCATTGGGGGCTAGCGCCAAGGCAGTGCCCTCCCCCGACCCCGACGCGTCTCGCGGCTCTTGGTATATGGTCAGCGCTCGACCATCACCGAGGCTAGCGGCCAGGACCAGGCCGGCAATGCCTCCACCAATCACGACCATTCTGCTCACGGTGCTCTCTCCCTTCACTCCATTTGAAGGATGACCCTGATCAGACCAGACTCACCAGGCTCCAAAATGGTTTGCAACCGATGGAACTGAACCGCTCCGTCGTCTATGCTAAACTAAACCATAGTCGAAAGGAGTCATCGCGATGTCTGACGAAGAAAACGGATCCAAGGAATCGGGGCCACCGCTTTGGGCATTCATATTAGTGGGCGTGGTCGTGGCATTTTTCGTCTTAGGATATTTCTTTACCAATCATATTAACCTATAGGCATTCCCCTACGGCTCATCTGGAATATGCCGAGTGCCTGCGGTCGGAACCAAGAAGTGGAGAATTCGATTTGATGCTGCCTGAAGATGCCAACGTTGGCTTTGCCAGAGCCGTAGCCTATAGCGAGGCCGGAGCGTACGAAGCCGCTCAGGCTTTGTATCTTCAACTGTTGACCTTAGACCCTTCGAATCGCGCGGTACTCGGTAATCTCGGCCACGTGCTGCGACTCATGGGCAAGCGCACAGCGGCCCGCACCGTTTTGCAACAAGGGCTGGCTCTTTATCCTGACGACACCTTTTTTCACGTCAATTTCGCTCATCTTTTGCGTGAAGAGGGTCAACTGGACCAGGCTCGAATCCATTACGAAATCGCGCTTACCCACGATCCTTCCCTCCTTCCCGCGCATCAGGGCTTGGCCTATCTGTTGGCGGAACAAGGCCTAAGCGTCGATGCCGCGCACCACCGTGACCAAGGGTTTTCTGCCATTTCTCTCGTCTCGGTGCCGACCCAAGGCACGGTCGACGCGATTCCTATCGTACTCGTATTGTCCGCGGAGGGCGGCAACGTGGTCGCCACCCCTTGGATTCAAAACCCTCAGTTTCAGGTGACGATGGTATTTGCCGAATATTGCCAACGCCTACCTAAAGATATTGGCCATCGCCTGGTTCTGAACGGAATTGGCGATGCGGACCGCGCTCAGGAAGCCCTCATCCGTGCCACCGCCATGCTTCAAGACGAAAACGTCCCCGTTTTAAACCCGCCTGGTCGGATCGAACAAACCGGGCGGCTAAGCGTCAGTCAACGATTAGGCGCGCTCGCCGACGTGCTCACCCCGACGATGGCAGCTCTGCCCCTTGCGGTCCTAGAAACTCCCAAGGTCTTGGGCAAGGCTCTGGACGATTTGGGCCTGTCCTTTCCGTTGCTGGTACGATCTCCAGGATTTCACGGGGGGCGTCATTTTTACAAAGTCTCGGATCCGATCGAGCTCGAACGAATTCGTCCGAGCCTCTCGGGAGATCAGATTTTGATCATCCAATACCTCGACACCGAGAGCAAAGACGGTCTATTTTACAAGTATCGCATGATGACCGTTAACCATGAGATCTACCCCTTGCACTTGGCCATCTCTAATCAATGGAAGGTGCACTACGGATCGGCCTGCGACAGGATGGACGACCCGCGCCAACGTGCTATTCACGCTCAGTTTCTTCTCCATCCCGAAAGGGTGTTGGGCGCCAAAGCGATGCGGGCCCTCAGCGCTATCGAAAGCGAACTGGGCCTGGATTATGGAGGCATCGATTTCACTCTCGACGCCTTCGGTAATATCGTGGTGTTTGAAGCCAATGCGACCATGACCGTGGCGGCTCCGTCTTCGGAAGTCCTCACCGACGAGCGCCGCGAAGCCCTGGCAGCCATTCAGCGAGCGCTCTCGCAAATGGTGATCGAACGGGCCCAGCCCGCCGTCGGGCGGCTTCGTGCGAATGACAATAAAACATGAGATAATGGCGCCATCGTGGCAAGGAGGCTATTGGGTGCCAAGACGGTTTGATGATTATGCGTGGACGCCCCGAACGGTCCAAACTGAGGTGTTGTATCTCGCCACCTCGGCGCTTTTGTTGTGTCTTGCTGTGGCCATCGGATGGCAACAGGGCCAATTCTGGCAAACCTTTCCGTTATTGGGAACTTCTATTGCCTTAGAGGCTCAACCTGGCGCTGCTGCCAGCATCGCCTTGGGCTTTCATCCCCTTGCCGGAGGGCTGATTAGCATCTTTGGCAACCTGCTACCCATTCCCCTCTTGCTAGTCTCCTTCCGCCAAGTGATCCGGCGTTGGCACTGGGCGCGAGCGAAAATCGGACGTGCTCAAAACTGGGCCAAGCGCTATGGCCGCTACGGAGTTGGCGTCTTATTTTTTCTTTCACCGTTTCTCGGCGCCTACGTATGTATTGCCATCGGGTATGCCATGGGCGCTCGCCCCATTCCCACCCTGGCAGCCACCTTGGGCGGAATGGTAGCCTCTGTGGCTCTCATTGTCTATGGGGGCCACTTTATCGTTAGCCTGATATAAATCCCCATCGTTGAGCACGGCCTGATTCAGACCGTGCTCGATCGAATGTAAGATTGCGGATGGACTATACTAATATGAGGCAAACGCTTCAAAATATGGGCAAAACGCCAAATGGATGGTGACGGATGAAGTATCGAACATTAGGACGTACGCACCTCAAGGTGTCGGTTGTGGGTGTCGGCACGTGGCAATTTGGCGGAGCCTGGGGCAAGGATTTCACCCAAAGTGAAGTCGACGCCATCTTAGAAACCGCCAAAGACCTCGGCATCAACGTGATCGACACGGCCGAATGCTACGGCCCGCATCTTTCCGAGCAATTGATCGGAGGCTATCTGCAAAGGTTGCAAAATCGCAGCCATTGGGTTATCGCCACCAAATTTGGCCATCGGCATGGGGCTCAGACCGACGGGATCAACTATTGGTCGCCCGCTTCGGTCCTTCAGGAATTAGAGGATTCGCTGCGCTCGCTCCAAACTGATTATGTCGATCTCTATCAATTCCATTCTGGCAGCGACGAGGTATTTGACAACGACGAACTATGGACGATGCTCGACAAGCAAGTCGCCGCGGGTAAAGTGCGTCATCTCGGCATTTCCATCGGCAGCAATGACAACCTTCATCAAACGGAACGCGCCACCCGAGTACATGCGCAAGCGATCCAAGTGGTCTACAACCGAATCAATCGCGCCCCTGAGGCGCGGGTCTTTCCCTCCTGCCAACAGCAAAACTTAGGAGTATTGGCGCGGGTACCTTTGGCGAGCGGTTATCTTAGCGGCAAATATCACCCGGGCGCCAGCTTTCCCTCCAACGATGTGCGCTCCCAGCACAATCCGGAACGCACAGCGAAAATTTTGGAAGAGGTGGAAGTCATTCGAGACCAGGAAGTCCCCGAGGGCGTCGCTATGGCCACATGGGCCCTTGGCTGGTGTCTTCAACACCCTGCCGTCACGACCGTGATTCCAGGATGCAAAAGTCCACAACAAGTGATCGACAACGCCAAGGCTTCGGATTTACCCATGGTCGACATCGATCACCCGCAAGCCTGGCCGAATTAGGTCATCTGAAAGGCTATTGTCGAAGCAAAAATGGCTGGCCCCAAAGACTTTCGACGGCCCAGGGGAAAGAACCGGGCCCTCTTTCCCCTGCCTTAAAATTTTACGTTGATACCTAATCTGGCCTGGCTCCATGAACCCCCCCGCTCCCGAAAGGTTGAACTTGCAATGCAATACGGGGAGCCGATGGCGCTGCCCGCGACGCCAATGACGGCCCCTGGCGTTTTATGGACGTCCAAGCTGCCGTTCAGAAGATCTTGCCGGCCAACAGCGATTACGGAGGCTTGGCCCAGGGTATCGTCCGACCCTGCTCGACCTTGTCTGGCCTGTTGTCATTCGCTACAGGCCGTAGAACCGAACCCACGGCTCTCCTGCCCGTCCACGGCTTTCCGTTCACCGTCTTCGACACGATTTCGGCGCGCCGGGAGAGTTGATCCGATTGGCACCCTAAATGGCCATCGTTCCAGAATTATCCCGCTATTTTGACCGTAGGCGAAGCCAATCCGCCTAATCCTCAGCCATCGACCAGGTCACTCCCTGTAGGAATGGTTCGAACAGACAAGGCTCGTAAAGCCTTGCCAACAGCTGCGAAGCCCCTTCTTGCCTCCGATTGCATTTTGTCTGCCGACCGTGAAGCAAGCGCCTCAGAACGCTATCACTGGCTAAACCTCATAGGCTGAACGGCCGCCTGTTGTGGCTTTTATACATAAATCGAACGCACCGTGCCCTCGCATTTCAAAATCTCTTTGTTACCCCGACAGGACGATCGTTTCGGGCATTGGCATCCCTCAGGGGCTCGGTCCGATCCAAAAAATCGCCGCTCATACTCCCCAAAAGGCTAGCGTCCGCTATGCCAACCCGATGGGAAGTCGACTCCATAGGGCCATCTAAAACCGCTAAGGGCTCCACTCAAGCTCGGAGCTCACCCCATGGCCATCTCATCGGTCCGACGACACGGCCATGGTTAGTGACGGCTCTCGCCTGCAACTCTAAGCCTTCGCTACGCTTTTCACCTTGGGTATTTTTAACCCCCACGGCTTGACCCCGAGGTCGGTCCTAATATTTTGTGAATTCTGGATCTAATGGACTGGTCAATGTGGTCCTTCCGGTCCTACGGCGGTCTATCCGACTCTGTCACACTAAGTTTGGGTTCATTGTTGTGAGCTGATTTTTCGCCAAGATTTTTGTTGAGACGAAGGGCCGCTTTCACTTTACTGATGATTTAAAAGGAGGCTTTACGATGAAGGCAGGTTATAGCAAGCAGATGAAATGGGCGGGCATCGCCGGAGCCGCACTGTCGCTGGCTCTCATTGCCGCGCCAGCGATGGCAGCCACCACCGCCGGTGGATTGACGCTTGACGTCGACACGGTCAGCACGCATGGTTGCGTCCAGACCAATGTGTTTGAACGGGGCGGCGACTCGATTGTCTGGCGTATTGCGGCCCTTACCAATGGTAAGGAAAACAAGTCCGCTAAGGTCGTCGTACATGTGGTCGGGGGTCCTACCATTAATGCCGCATGGACGGCTAGCGACGGCTTCTTTACCGCGGCTATGCCGCTCGCATTCAACGCCAAAACCGGCGTGGTGCACTATTCTGTGACCGCGACAGCGGGCAAAACCACCGTGACCTATCAACCCCCTTTTTTCGTGCCACCGTCCGAATTGATGGTAGTGCCCTATCCTTATAGCGTCACGGTCAACGCCGGCAATGGCAAAACTACGAGCTTTGCCGCCAAAGCCAGGATCCCGGTCAAGGCAGACGTAACCTGGGCTGGCGAGACCAACGGCAAGCTCGCGACCCACCCGACGACCGCTGGTAAAGTGGAGGCCGCCATTGGCCTGGAGAGCAGTGCCAATAGTCAAGGGATCATTAAGAGCCTAAAATCAGTGGCCTTGCGTTATCAGCCAGCTTCCAAGACCTGGTCAGGCAACCTCGCTACGGGTGGGCTTAAACCCGGAGTCTATGAGATCGAGGTCAATGCCAAAGACCAGGCTACGCCTCCGAATACCGGAACGGGCACCTC
>DAHXNH010000178.1 GCA_027365485.1 Clostridiales bacterium | reverse complement strand
ACTTGCCTCATATGGAATCCCCGGAGGCGACGAATCAAGCTATCGCCACATTTTTAGAGAACCATTCGACCACCTGAGAGAAGAAAATCGTCCTCGAGCGGACCCAAAACAGTCCGTAAGCGCTGGGGATTTACCCTCCTACGTCGGGGCCGGTGGTACATTTTCTACACAGAAAGGGACACGCTCTTGATATACGAAACGATTGAATATGTGGAACAGGACCGATTAGCTCACATTGTCCTCAACCGTCCCTCAGCGCTTAATGCGCTGAATCATCAGATGCGAATGGAACTGAAGCATGCGCTAAAAGATGCCGCTGACCACTCGGCGATCCGGGTGGTGATGCTCTCTGGTGCGGGTCGAGCGTTCTCGGTGGGTCAAGACCTCAAAGAGCTAGAACAGAACTATGCCGAACACCGTGTATCGCTCGGCGAATTGGTCAGATCCGAGTACGTTCCTCTGGTGCAGGCCCTGCAAAGCATGCCTAAGCCAACGATTGCACTGCTCCAGGGCGCGGCCTTGGGCGGCGGAATGTCCTTGGCCTTGGCTTGCGACTTTAGGGTCTTAAGCGTTGACGCTCAGTTGATCGCCGGATTTGTTAAAGTCGGGCTCGTTCCCGACACCGGAACGTCCTATCTTCTACCGCGGATGATTGGCTATGCTCAAGCCCTTAGGATATTTCTTACCGGCTCGGCGATTCAGGCCCAAGAGGCGGTTCAACTCGGTTTGGCGGACATGGTCCATCCGAGCGTTGAGGCTGCCGAAACGCGGGCCCGAGAACTGGCTTATGAACTTGCCGAGGGGCCCACGCTAGCCTACGCCGAAATTCGACAACTGGTCCAAGACGGCCATGGTCTATCGTTGGATCTGGCTCTCAGCAAAGAAATCGCGGCCCAAGAACGGCTCAGCCATACCCAAGACCACCGAGATGCGGTATCTTCATTCCTGGGAAAGAAAACCCCGCGTTTTAAGGGGCGGTAAAAGTTGTACACTTATATTTACGTGTAAAACCCGGATACCCCGGCGAAAGGAGTCATTTATGCCCAACACTATGCTTCCCATAGACACCCTTAACGGTCAAGTCGCAATCATCACCGGAGGCGGCACCGGCATTGGATTTGGCATCGCTTCCGAATTAGCTCTGCTTGGCGCAAAGGTCGTGTTGGCCAGTCGCAACCCCGACCACTTGTCCGAGGCGGAATCCAGACTGAGAACCCAAGGACGCGAAGTGTTAGCCATTCCCACCGACGTACGTCAACCGGAAGCCGTCGATAATCTGTTCGACCGCACATTGGAGGCATTCGGACAGGTCGATATCTTAGTCAACGCAGCTGCTGGTAATTTCATTGTTGATAGCGAAAAACTTTCCGTAAACGGGTGGAACAGCGTCGTTCAAAGTGTTCTTCATGGCACGTTTTATTGTGCTCGACGTGCTGGTATGGCCATGATCAGTTCCGGCCGAGGCGGAAGAATTCTCTCCGTGGTTGCGAGCTATGCTTGGACGGGAGGTCCACGCACGGTGCACTCCGTCGCTGCCAAAGCCGGCGTAGTCGCCCTCACCCGGAGTCTTGCGGTCGAATGGGCTCCTCATCGCATTCGAGTCAACGCCATCTGCCCCGGGCCCACCGATACCGAAGGAGCCCGTCCCTTGTGGCAAGATCCAGAGGACCGAGCCCGCACCTTGGCCAAGGTGCCGGCAGGTCGCTTCGGCACTGTCAAAGAGGTTGCCCAAGCTTCCGCCTATCTTGTATCCCCCTATGCGGATTTCATCAACGGCGAGGTGCTGGTCATTGATGGCGGCGAATGGCTGGGAAAGGGTCTGACCTCATGACCGCTCCGCTCGAAGGAAAAAAGGTGTTAATCACCGGCAGTTCCCGCGGCATTGGTCGGGCCACGGCCTTAGCGATGGCCCGAGCGGGCGCTGATGTAGCTATTCACTATCATCGCCAAGCTGATCTGGCCAATCAGGTGGCAGAGGAAATTCGCGGTTTGGGTCGTGACGCCTTAGTCATTGCCGCTAACCTGGAAGATTTAACCGATGTGGACCGAATGTTCGATCACATTCAAGAGCATTGGAATCGCCTGGATGTGTTTATGGCCAACGCCGCCGCCACGGCCTTTAAGCGACTGTCCGAGGTCAAGCCCTATCATGTGGAGCGGACATACCGGCTGATTGTGCAAAGCCTTATCCAATCGGTGCAACGGGCGGTCCCGCTGATGGGCGACCGCGGCGGCCGAATCATTACCATGTCAGGACACGGCACTCCTTACACTATCCCGCTTTATGCCACCATCGGATCGGCCAAAGGAGCGGTCGAGACCATTGCTCGATACTTGGCCTACGAACTCGGGCCTAAGCACATTACCTGTAATACCATCGCCCCCGGAGTCGTAGAAACGGATTCAGCCCGGTTCTATATGGGCGAGCGCTACGACGAATTCGAACGAGCGGTGAGTCGCGAGACGCCTCTCGGGCGACTAGGCACCCCTGACGACGTAGCCGATGTGGCCGTCTTCTTAGCCAGCGATGCTGCGCGCTTCATCACCGGGCAAGTAATTCGGGTAGATGGCGGGCTGACCATCACGTCAGGACCTTTTGAAGTAACCAAGATGCTATCTGATGAGCCCTAAGCCGAAAGGAACGCAAAGGGCAGTGTCAAGAATCGACGAAGGAGCCCAAAGATGAACAAACTAGTTCTTCTCGATGATATGGCGCGTCAGATTCCGGATGGGGCCACCGTCGCTATCGGCGGGTCCTCTATATCGCGGAAGCCGATGGCCATGGTTCGCGCCTTGGCGCGTAGTGGGGTGAAGGACCTTCGCCTAATCGTCGATGTCGGGGGCCCCGATGTTGATCTGTTAATCGGTGTCGGCGCCGTACGCGAAGTCATCTATGCTTTCGTTGGATTCGAGTTTCTCGGCCTAGCTCCCCACTTTCGAACCGCTCGCCAGAACCAAAGCGTCGGATTTCAAGAATGGACGGAGTACACGATCATGGCCGGATTGGACGCGACCATCAAGCGCATTCCCTTTATCCCCACCCATGCGGGGCTGGCCACCGATGTCCTCAGCGTCAACCCGGCCTTTCGCGTGATTGCCGATCCATTTGGCGGGGATGACGTGGTCGCCATCCCCCCACTGTCTCCGGATTTTGCGTTGATTCACGCTAACTATGCCGACAGCGCAGGCAATGGAGTCATTCTTGGAGACAGCCATGCCGACGCGCTCTGTGCCAAAGCAGCCAAAACCACCTTTTTGTCCTGCGAACAGGTGTTGAGTTCCAAGGACCTCCAAAATCTCGGCGCAGGAGTCCAAATTCTGCGAATTCACACTACTGGAGTCATCGAGGCGCCGTGGGGGGCCCATCCTACCATCATGGCTCCTGTCTATCGTCTGGACCTTATGGCGATGAAGGATTATCTTCAACAGGCGTCGGATCCCGATCTTTGGCTGAACTATACTCTGGAGGTCATCGGTCAAGATCACGAGACCTACGTGAAACGTCAAGGCGGAGCCTTGGCCCTGAAACAACGGCTCGGAGTTTCATCAACATAACAGGAGGTGAGCGCGATGACGGCGGAGCCATACCGCTTAGATGAATTGATGATTGATGCTATGGCCCGAGAACTGTCGGGAGAAGTCTTAGTCAGCTCGGTCACCGCCTTTGGCGCCCTGGCCGGCCTAGTGGCCAAGGCCTTCTATGCTCCAGACCTCGCGCTGTTGGCCACTCCGGAATCCGGCATGGACGTCGACTTTTTGCCTTCGCTAAGTTTGGGCCAATTTTTCATTCTAGCGCAGCGCGGCATCGCGTTAGGCATGGAAGAGGTGTTCGATGCCATTTTCTTAGATAAATTTCGAATCTGGATCAATCCCGCCCAGATCGACCAGCGGGGCAGCGTCAACATTAGTGCCATCGGACCATGGGCGACTCCCAAGGTTGCTCTGGTCGGGTCGCGGGGCATCCCGGAAGATACCAGCCATCTCTCTAAACTCTGCTATTATCTGCTCGATCACAACCCGCGCACTGTCGTAGCTGCAGTAGATTTTCGAAGCGGAGCGGGCAACACTGCAGAACGCGAACAGCGTCTGGGTCGAATTGGCGCCCCCAGCGTGCTCGTAACCAATCTTGGCGTGTTTGATTTTCAAGGGGCCCATGGCCAGATGCAAATCCGCCAACTCCACCCAGGCGTCGATCTCACAGCCGCGGAGTCGGCCACCGGATTTCATTTAACGGCTGCCAGTCCCGTCGCTACCACCCCCGAACCCTCATCAGAAGTGGTCGCTTTCATTCGTCAGCACGATCCTTTGGGGCTTCGTCATATGGAGATGCAAAAAGGCTCGGGTGCAGCCAAACACCAGGACCAAGCCTGGATGGACGAGCGCAGCTTGCTCGAAGCGCCGTCTGCCGGCGAGGGGGCGCTATGACCTTTACGGATCGCACCGTGCTGATTACCGGGGGCGCACAGGGCATTGGCCTGGCCAGCGCGCGCCTATTCCTTCAACAGGGCGCCAAAGTAGCAATCTGGGCATTGCATGCCGAAAGTGCCGCTCTGGCGCAAAACATTTTAGGGTCGGGGGTTTTGGCTTCGGTCGTAGACGTAGGCGTGTCCTCTGCAGTCGCGCAAGGCTACCGCGAAATTGAGCAGCGCTTCGGACCGATCGATGTACTCGTCAACAATGCCGGCTATACGGATACGACCCCGTTTCTCCAAGAAACTCCTGAGTACTGGAATCGAGTCATCGACACCAACCTGTGGGGCGTTATTTACACCACGCGCGCCGTATTGCCGGCCATGGTCGAAAGAAAATCGGGAGCGGTCGTCAATGTGGTTTCGGATGCTGGCCGGGTGGGAATGGCTGGCGAAGCGGTCTATGCGGCGGCTAAAGGTGGGATTATCGCTTTATCGAAATCCCTGGCCCAAGAAATGGCCCGTCACCATATCCGAATCAATTGTGTGTCCCCCGGACCCACCCGAACCCGCATTCTCCAAGAAAACAGCCACAGTGCGGATGAACAGATTGCCAAAATGATCCGCCGAATTCCGCTCAAGGAAATCGCCGAGCCCGAAGACATTGCCCAATCCATCTTGTTTCTGGCGGGAGACCAATCCCGTCACATTACGGGTCAAGTACTTTCCGTCTCTGGCGGCCTCACCATGGTCTGACCGACTGCGCGGCCGACGCGGACTCGCTGGCAAGGCCATTGGACGATATCCTGGCAGAGTCCCGCGCTGTCCTGTTGGCCACATCTCCCCGCTGGCCTGAGCACCACCTCACTTTGTCCGAAGCGCAATGTCCCGCTGCGCGTACAGCTGATGCGTCGTAACGTTTTGGGCCACGTCGGACAATCGCCGCGCGCTAAGGCGGTCTCCATCGCGATCACTCGATGCCACGAACAAGCCACAAGTCCCCACCTCCAATCGCGTCAACGTGCAGATTGTATCCCAAGTTCCGCAAGTCAGGAAACGAGAATTTGATGAATTAATTGGAGTCGTTAGCCGGATGGCTCCCACACCAATCCTCGATCAATCGGCATACCGAGCGCTTCAAGAAGGCGGCGCTGATAGGGTAGCACGGCAAT
>DAHXNH010000168.1 GCA_027365485.1 Clostridiales bacterium | reverse complement strand
AGACGGCACCGCCTTCACAGTGAAACTGCTTGGAGACCAGAGAGGACAGGGCTTGTTCGCGTAAGACGGGGTCTGGAATGTTGCGAGCTAGTACCCACCACGGTTTTAGGGCTCGCTGTACCGCGGGGCGCACAGTGTGCAGATACTCTTGGGACCAATGCCAAACGGCGCGGTAATCTTGCATCATAGGCCTCCTTGCGTAGGCACCCGGAGTTGGGTGGTTGGCATAAGCCTATGGGATCGGCGCTTACTCTATGCGTGGTTAATCCTCCGCCGCGCTATTGGGTTGCGATTGGAGGTATCCTGTCCATACCTCCGAGGATACCAATGAGATCTATTCCTGGAAAGAAAGTTGCGCACTCGCGATGAACTCTTGACGTTCTCGACGAGCGAACCGGAACCTACCGCCGGTGCGGTGTTGGCATTGAAGACCGCCCTCGTGGAGATGGCCGAAAGCTCACCGCGCCGTCTTTCCATTCATGGCCTTCAGCAGTCCTTGAAACGGGTCACTGGGCGCTTGGGCTTGGTCCAAAACGTTCGCCCCGTATGCTTGACATGTGTTAGCCGCTACCTTGCTCAACCAAAGCGCTCCTTTCGTAGCGCTGCAATCGATTCTCGACCACAAGACACCGGCGACCCCTCAACGCTAGGCCGTCTTACGTGGCGAAGCTCACCACCACTCCATCAACGCTGTGGTGTCCAGTAGGCAGCGGATACTAACGGTTAGCGGAGGTTCCTTAATATAAGCGGCTCCAGATCTAGCCTCTCTGGAGGCTAGATGGCGGGGGATAGGCGGTCGCAATGTCGCCGGTGGGGGCCGGTTGTGGCATTAAGAAGAGGGTTTGTGCGATCAGCAATCTAATCGTCAAATAGCGGTGAAACCTGGTTGCGGCTTCGGACGTTATCATAGATAGCAGTGGATGTGGGCGTCTAACGGAAGAGGAGCGATTGGAATGCATAGGTTCGAGAGACAACGAGGGTCTTGGCAGTGGGTCACCACTGGATTGCTAGTCGTGAGCGTCCTCGGCGCGGACGTAGGATTTTCCTCCAGCACGCCTACTCCCACGCCGCCCGCGGACAATTCGCAGACTTCGCGGTTAACAAGTCCTCAGGTCATCAACATGGCATTGGAAACTTACTTTCAACAGCACCACATTTGGCATGGTTCATTACCGCTGTTGCCTGAAACGCTCGGCATATCGACGGTTATCAATCCGAAATATCCCCATTCCTTTATCGTCAACTTAGTGGCAGGCAACAGACCAGTACCTAGTTCCTTTAACAGCCCGAAGGTGAATCCCAACCGGCTTCCGCTCGCCGATCTCTGGGGAGACTATGCACGGACGCCGATCGGACTTGCCCATCCCGGGCGCGGAGGGTATTTAGCGTTTTCAGCCCCTGGGGGCCTCACCCCGGCTGAGATTCCAGCGGTGCTATCGTCGTGGCACACGCTGATCCCAACCTGGCGAACGGCGTCGTGGGTGACGGTGCAGATCGCGAACGGCATCCGAGGATACTATACGGCGAACAGCGGATACGCTGCCGCAGTGGTGTGGCATCAAGACCATTGGTGGATTGTTATGCAGGGCATGCTCGGACGCTCGAGATCGATAGCCGTCGCGGATGCCCGAAAGTTGACCGGGTCCTTCGGCGATGGGTTACCAGGCCAGGGTACGTTATATGCTCAGGCCGCAGGAGATGGAGAACACACCGTAGCAGCTTGGCGGTGTGGTAGCTGGGATTGCGTGGTGGGTAGCTATCACTCGGCGGACCAGGCACTTACCTTGATCCAACGATGGATGAAGGTACTTTAGCGATATCTCTTCGACCTCCTACGTATTCCATCAGCGCGATACCACTGACAGCTATGATGCTCAATATCACGTCGCTTCAACAGCAAAGCGACCAACCCATTAAAGCTTTTGGGTGCGGCTTTTCTGAAGGGACGGTTTTCGCACTACTTCCTATAGCGTACTGTGGCTATCTTGTGTATGCACCCGCATAGTAGCCATAATCCGCGTGTGTCGCGGCACACGGTACATATCCGTCGTAAATTGCCGTAGACTGCTTCTCCCCCGGGAGGTTACCTTAAGGAAATATTGACCATTCGTCACCACCGAGGAGCAACGTCATGCTAATCCAACAGTTGAGCGCGATCATTTTTCCCAAGAAACCCAGTCCTGTCCCCATTGACCAGGAGTCAGATCGGGACCAAACGGTCCCGGCAATGACCACGCCAGTCAGCTCGACCCCCGCATCGGCCGACCCGGAAGGGTCGCCGGTTCCGCACACCCCGGACCTCTATGATCCCCAATTTCCAGTCACGATGGAACGGATGCATGGGTTGTTGCAGTTTCTCGGGAGTCATTCCACTGAGCTCTTAACGCATGCTGCTTTAGAAGATGAGTGGACCGTCTTGGGCCGCGACCTGCTCCGCGTGGCGATGGAAGAACATTTCCAGTTGCGAGCACTGACGGAAGTGCCCCTGCCTGAAGTCGTGGACGCGCAAGGGATGGCTCATACCACGAAAGAAGCGCATCAGACGCGGCCATTGGTTACGCGGTTTGGACCGATTGGGGTGATGCGCTTGGCGTATCGGCACAAGGGCACGGCCAATCTCTACCCCGCTGATGCCGCGGCCAATTTGCCCACCGAAAAGTATTCGCATGGCTTACGAGAAATCGCCGCCAAGGCGGCGGTGCAAGGCTCGTTTGACGCCGCCGCCTTGGCGATTGCCGACCAGACCGACCAGCATTTAGGCAAACGTCAAGTCGAACCACTCGTCCAACGGGCGGCTGAGGACGTCAGTCGC
Organism: Clostridiales bacterium; assembly: GCA_027365485.1. Classification (GTDB taxonomy): domain Bacteria; phylum Bacillota; class Sulfobacillia; order Sulfobacillales; family Sulfobacillaceae; genus JAMCVM01. The sequence continues at coordinate 677 of DAHXNH010000168.1, read as the reverse complement.
TTCTATCGGGATCAGGTCCGTCCCACGCTGGCGGACGGCCAGGCCCTCATTCTTTCCGTGGACGGCAAGGGCATCGTCATGCGCACCGAAGCCCTGCGACCTAGCACCGCTGCGAAACGGGCGAACGCCCCGCATAAACTGCAGACCCGACTCTCGCCGGGCGAAAAATCAGGGCGCAGGCGCATGGCCAAAGTGGGGGCAGTGTACCCGATTGACCCCGTGGTCCGCATTCCGAGCGATATTCTCCAGGCTAACCCCTCGGATCCGACGCGCACCAAGAAGCTGGGCCCCAAGGCGATGGATAAATGGTTAGTCGCAAGCGTCGCCGACGAGATGGGCGACGTCATCTATCAGGTGTTGGAAGAAGCCCAACGCAGGGATCCTCAACATGAGCATCCCTGGGTCGCGCTCGTGGATGGCCATCAGTCCCAGTGGAAATATCTCCGAAAGGAAGCTCAGGCCCGGGGTATCGGTCTCAAAGTATTCTTCGACTTCATTCATGGGCTTGAATATTTATGGAAGGCCGCGTGGTGCTTTTTTTCTGCGGGCGACGCCGACGCGGAAAAGTGGGTGCTGACCCACGGGCTCAAGGTGTTACAGGGCCGGTCGTCTCAAGTCGCCGGGGCGATTGGACGCAAGGCGACGGTGAACCAACTGAACGCGAGTCAACGCAAAGT
>DAHXNH010000160.1 GCA_027365485.1 Clostridiales bacterium | reverse complement strand
ACCCCTTCCACGGCCATACCTCTTCGATTTTTGCTCCGATACGAGGGCGAAAACAGTGCGCGCGCAAAGCCAACGGGAACCGACCTTGACCGTCGGTTCCCGTTGGTTCACCCTAAAGGCTCATTCCTACTCTTACCATTTTGATCCAAAATGGTCGGCCAAAATGTCGTCAGCATTCGATAAATTTGGCACCACCATGTCCGCGTCAGCCGTCTGCAACTCGTCGACGGTGTAACGACCGCTCGCCACGGACAGACACGGCAACCCAATTTCATGGGCTCCCTCAATGTCTAGAGGAGTATCTCCAATCACCACCGCCGATTGCAAGAAGGACTCGCCATAATAAGTCTCGGAGTTTGAAAGCGCTCGGGCCATCACCTGGCTCCGTTTGGGGCCGTCTTCACCAAATCCTCCGGTCGGAAAAAACCCCGCCAACTGATGGGCCGCTAATTTTAAATAAGCACCTTGCCGAAAATTACCTGACCCCAAGGCCAACGCCACCCCGTCTCGAACGGCCATACGCTGGCTAAAAGCTTTGGCACCTAAAATAACTCGTCCCGGGCGTTTTCTCAGATCGTCCGCCAAAAAGGCATGGTATGTTGCCTCTAATTCAGGCCAGTTGGGAGGCAGGGGTAAGTGGTGCTTACGATAGGCCTCTTCCAGCAATTGGGGATCAGTCTGCCCAAAATGCGAGGCGGCTTGTCCCGCCATGGCGTTTTCGACGCCGAAAAGTTTCTCGATAGCCCGGTTCATCGCGCGCAAGGCTGCGCCCTCGGCGTCCACTAACGTGCCATCAATGTCTACAATTAGCAACACCATATCTCAACCATCCTCCCTTTAGTGTGATATTTGCGAGGCGGCTCGGCGATCTAAAAACCAATGCAGACGACCTTCGTCAGCCACCATAGTGGCTGGCCATAGGGGATCTGGTGGGGTTGTTTGGATCGTTTGCACAATCTCGGCTTTGGCCTCACCGGTGACCAGAAAAGCGATGGTACGGGCCCGGTTGATTATCGGCAGAGTGAGCGTGTACCGCCAAGTCGCGTGCTCGGGCACGTAGACGTGGGCTACCCAATCTTGGCTCGCTAAAACCGGGGAGTGGGGAAAAAGTGAGGCCGTGTGGCCTTCTGGCCCTAAGCCCAAAAGCACTAAATCTATCTCAGGCACGGATCCCTCCGCCAGGAACTCCAGTTTAGCTCGGTAGTCGGCCAAGACTGCCGGCGGTCGGTACTCAGTCAGCCACCGGTATACGCCCCGCGGTGGGACCGACAATTGCCGAAGCAAAATAGCGTCGGCTACCCCAAAATTGCTGTCTAGGTGGGTGGGGAGGACATCCCGCTCATCTCCCCAAAAGAGGTCCGTTTTGTCCCAAGGAAAGGACGATTGCTGGCTCTCTTCGGCCATCGCGGCAAACAGCTGTTTTGGAGTGCTGCCCCCGGACAGTGCCCAGGAAAACCGACCGCGCTCTAAAATCGCCTGCTCGGCCCGTGCACCCACCCATTTCGTAAAGCTGGCGACGAGGTCATCGGTGTCTGCTTCAATATGTAAGGTCGCCATGCTGTCCTCCTTTGACTCTGGCTGAACCAACGATGAGGCTATCGAAGCGGGCGTGGTTTTGCCCGCTTCGATAGCCCAGTCTATGGTAGGCGCCACTCAAATCCATCGCGAGCAATAAGCGCGTCTCCTTCCTTTGGTCCCCAAGACCCCGCTTCGTAGGTAGGGATGGGGCCCCGACCGCGATCCCACACCTGAAGAATGGACGAAACTAAAGCCCATGCGGTCTCTACTTCGTCCTTTCGGGTAAATAGCGTCGAATCTCCAAACATCGCGTCCAACAGTAAGCGTTCATAGGCTTCGGGCGCGGCATCGTCGAATGAGGTGTTATATAAAAAGTTCATGTTGACCGTGCGCACCCGCATCTGATTCCCCGGAACTTTGGCGCCAAAGCGCAAAGAAATCCCTTCGTCCGGTTGGATCTTCAAAATGAGTTGATTGGCCTCCAATTCGGAGCCGGACTGACGAAAGAAAGGGTGGGGGACCCCTTTAAATTGGATGACTATTTCTGTAACCCGTTTGCCCAAGTGTTTTCCGGTCCGCAGAAAGAACGGCACCCCCGCCCAACGCCAGTTATCGATGAAAAGGCGGAGCCCGACAAACGTTTCGGTGCGACTATCCGACGGGACATCCGGTTCATCCAAGTAGCCGACGACCGCCTTGCCCTCGGCGGTGCCACCCTCATACTGTGCCCGCACCGTATTTTCTGCGACCTCGCGGGTCGACAGGGGATGGATGGCGCGAAGCACTTTCACCTTCTCATCGCGTACAGAATCGGCCTCGTTCACGACCGGCGGTTCCATAGCGATAAGACAAAGCAATTGCATCATGTGATTCTGAATCATGTCGCGGATCGCTCCGGCGTGGTCGTAATAGTGGCCGCGGCCTTCGATGCCGAGCGATTCGGCCACCGTAATTTGCACGTGGTCGATGTAGCGACGGTTCCACAGCGGCTCGAAGATCCCATTAGCGAACCGAAACACCAAAATGTTCTGCACCGTCTCTTTCCCCAAGTAATGGTCGATGCGGAAAATCTGATTTTCGCCAAAGACTTGGTGCAAGTCCTGATTCAAAGCTTTAGCTGAGTCCAGGTCTCTTCCGAACGGCTTTTCGACCACAATCCGCACCCAGGCGGACGGGTCGCGAGGATTGTTTAAACCGACTCGTCCTAGTTGTTCAGCGATGACCGGGTAGAACGAAGGCGGAGTCGCCAAATAATAGAGACGATTGGTCGCCGCTGGCATCTCTTTTTCGACCATCTCCAATGCATCCTTCAAGCGATCATACACTTCAGGTTTGCCAAAGTCGCCTTCGACATAATGCACGTTAGCCTCGAATTTCGACCACACCGCTTCGTCCACGGGTCGTCGAGAAAATTTCCGCACCGACTGGGTGATGGAGGCTCGAAAAGATGCGGAATCGTTCTTCTGGCGCGCCACACCCACGACCGCCACCTCGTCCGGCAACCATTGGTCGACGACCAAGTTGTATAACGCGGGAAATAGTTTGCGATGCGACAGATCGCCGGCCGCGCCAAAAATCACCATCACAAAAGGCTCAGGATGTCGGTCCCCGGTGGTCTCGCTGGTTACGTTCAAAACTGTCTGCTCCATATTGCTCCCCTTTACGGCAGTCTGCTATTTGTCCGGCTTGATCGGGTGTCCGCCAAATTCATTGCGCAGCGCGGAAATCACCTTGGCACTGTAGGATTCATCTTGCCTCGAGGCCAAACGGCTGAGCAGGGACAAGGTAATGACTGGAGCGGGAACGTTCTCCGCGATCGCCTCGGCCACAGTCCATCGACCCTCTCCGGAATCCTCCACAAACCCACGAATTCCCTTGAATTCTGGATTCTTCGTGTACGCATCGGTGAGCAGGTCCAAAAGCCATGATCGAACCACGCTACCATGACGCCAGAGTTCGGAAATTGCGGGCAAGTCTAAGGGGAATTCCGATTCCTTCATGATTTCAAAGCCCTCACCGTAGGCGGCTAACAGGGCGTACTCAATGCCATTGTGGACCATTTTTACGAAGTGCCCCGATCCGACCGGACCGGCATGCAAAAAGCCGCCTTTTGGCGCCAAGGCAGTAAAAATGGGCAGAGCCTTAGCTACCGATGCTTCGGTGCCACCGACCATCAGGCAGTAGCCGTTTTCTAGTCCCCACACTCCGCCGCTGGTTCCGGCGTCGATAAAGCCTAAATGACGCGCGGCTAGTTCCTGGCCCCGACGCATGCCATCACGGAAATTGGAGTTTCCGCCATCAATAATGAGGTCGCCGGGATCCATCGCGTTAGCGAGAGTGGCAATCGTCGCTTCGGTCGCCTCGCCGGCCGGCACCATCACCCAAATGACTCGAGGTGCGGACATTTCCGAGACCAAGGATTCCAAAGAAGAAGCCGGGGTGGCACCCAGCTTTTGCACTCGTGCCACCGCCTCTGAATCCCGATCGTAAGCCACGACTTGATGACCGTGACGGATTAAGCGTTCCACCATATTGCCGCCCATGCGGCCCAGGCCTATCATGCCAACTTGCATCAATTCAACCTCCTTGTCGTGGTCTTGGTTACGCATGCTCCATGAGTTTTCGCAGTTGAGCGCTAAAACTGCCGTGGACGCGAATGCTCAACACTCTGCGGTTTTTCCCGACCAACGACTCATAGTCACCCAACGCTTGGGCTAAAATCAAGGTTTCGAAATCATAACCTTGGTTCGGCACCTCGACGTCGGGACCCCCTACTTCGATGATTTGAACGAAAACCCCACTGTCGGGCCCGCCCTTGTGCAACTGCCCCGTGGAATGCAAGAATCTTGGGCCAAATCCCAGCGTGGTAGCGACCGGCAGTACTTGCTGCATTTGCCCGCGAAGCCTTTGTAAATCGGTGTGAGCAGTCGCAGTGGGATTCACGTAGGCCAATAGCGCAAGATAGTCCCCGGGTTGACACACGGCTTTCAACGCAGCTAAAAGATCTGTAGGCGTTTTGACCCCGGCGACGCTGATGCGGTTGGATCGGACCTCCCACGGCCCCTGGCCCCAGTCCACCGGGGTTTCCGGCAACCCGCCGTGGTCAGCATGGTATTGCAAAAGCCGCTTGGTGTTGTCTTTACTCTCTTGAACGTTGGGCTGGTCGAACGCATCGATGCCCAGAACGACACCGGCTAACGCGGTCGCTACTTCCCAGCGAAAGAATTCAGCGGCCAAGTCCATCGTCTGATCCAAATAGAAATCGACAACAGGATGACCCATCTCGACCAACTCGTCGACCAGCTTGGTGCGAGTCGGATGACTCGGCGTGCGATACGTAACAAACACGCGGTCTTGGCCGTAAGCGCCAGCTTGAACTTCATCCTCGTGGGCAATGGGAATTAAGCCCCGTCCCTGTTTTCCGGTGGACTCCGCTAACAATTGCTCGATCCAATCCGCCATATGACTAATGCCCTGCGGCAAGAGAAAGGTCACCTTGTCTCGACCGGATCGAGCCAACGTGCCCAGAACCACGCCTAAAAAGGCTCCGGGATTTTGCTCAATCTTGGGCTGGTGGCAGAGCTTAGAGATAGCCAACGCCCTGTCGAGCATGTCGCTCACAGCGAGGCCCTTAAGCGCCGCCGGCACCAAACCAAACAACGAAAGTGCCGAATAACGGCCGCCGATGTCAGCCGGGTTGATGAAGACCCGACGAAAATGCTTTTCCGTCGCTTCTTTCTCCAAACTGGTAGCCGGATCGGTGATCGCGATGAAATGGTTTTCGGGATGGACAATGGAGTGATCGGTTACCAGCTTCCAGAAGTAGTGGTAGAAAGCATTCGGTTCGGTGGTGGTACCCGACTTCGATGCGACGATAAACAGGGTATGTTCCAGTGGCAAGGATTTTCCCAATTCTTCAATGAAAAGAGGATTCGTGGTATCAAGCACGTGCAGGGTGAGTCCCTGTTCTCCCTGAGGGAACGCTTCAATCAAGACGTCAGACACCAGGCTCGATCCACCCATGCCTAACACCACCGCATCCGTGTAGCCTTCTTGGCGAACCTCGTGCGCAAAAGCCTCCAGATCTTGCGCTTTTGGCGCGGCCCACTCAGGAACGGCCAGCCATCCCAGAGCGTTGGTAATAATGGCCTGGTGCTCCGCCTCAGCGCTCCATAAGGTGGCATCATGACTAAAGAGGCGATCCACGGCTTTGGCATCGGTCAATCTCGCCACCTCGGTCTCGATAGCCGCTTGATAAGCCCCTAAAGCGTACTGGTCGGGATGCAACTCCCGCAACACACTCAACCGCTTTTCCGCCAGGCCCCGAAACAAACTGACGAAGGAGGCTTCAAAGCTCTCTACGCCTTCGCGCAGCAGTTGGTCCGTCACTTCGTCCATCTCAATACCTTGGGCAGCCAAAGCGTCTAAATGAGCTTTGGCGGCGGCCAGGTCCTGATCCACCGTCCGTTCGTAATCGGAGGCTTTAAGCACGGCGTCGACCGTTGCCGGCGGCATCGTGTTCACCGTATCGGGGCCGATGAGGCCTCGAACATAGAGCAGTTCTGGATAGCTGGGGTTTTTTGTGCTAGTTGACGCCCAAAGCGGCCGCTGGACGCGAGCACCTTTCGCCGCCAGTTTGGCGAACTGTGGACCCGAGAACCGTGTGCGAAACAATTGATAGGCCATCTTGGCGTTAGCAATCGCCGCCTTGCCCGAAAGATCGGGGTTCTGATGCCGTTCTTGAATCAAACGGTCTACCAAGGTGTCTAACCGACTCACAAAGAAACTGGCGACGGAGTTGACATGATCGACGGGTTCGCCGCGGCTGGCACGCATCTCAAGTCCGTTCAAAAACGCATCCATGACCTGAGCATATGCCTTTAGGCTGAAAATGAGGGTGACGTTGACATTAATTCCTTCACTGATCAGTTGCTGGATTGCCGGAATTCCTTGCTCCGTGGCGGGTACCTTAATCATCACGTTGGGTCGGCCGAGTGTGCTAAACAGCCGTCGCGCTTCGATCAGGGTCTTTTCGGTATCGCGAGCCAAAGTCGGGGGCACTTCGATACTGATGAACCCATCAGCGCCATCAGTGCGATCGTACACCGGACGAAGAAGATCCGCTCCACGGGCGATATCTTCGAGCGTTAATTGGTCGTAGATGGCATTTAGGGGAAGCGAACGCATGACGCCGTCACGAATGGCTTGATCGTAATCATGCGATCCGCCGATCGCCTTTTCAAAAATGGTGGGATTGGACGTGATTCCACTCACCCCTTTGGCTATCAATTCGGCCAGGGCGCCGGAATCAATGAGACCGCGTTGAATATTATCGTACCAAACGCTTTGTCCCAACTGGTTTAGTTGTTCAATGGAAGTCATAAGCGTGCCTCCTTGTTCTATCTTGCCTATTTAGTGTGCTGAGCGGCCATCGCGGCTCGCGCTTCGCTGACCACGTGGTCCACGGTAAATCCAAAGTGGGGCAGTAGATCTTCAATCCGCCCGGACTCCCCAAAACTGTTCATGGCGACGATTCGTCCCTGCGGCCCGACAAAACGTGCCCAACCCATTGGGCTTGCGGCTTCAATGGCCACGCGGGCGGTGACGGCCGGAGGCAACACCGATTGCCGATACTCATCGGGCATCTGATCGAACAATTCCCACGACGGCATGCTGACCACGCGGACACCAACCCCTTGTGCATCTAACGCTTCAGCCGCTTGGAAAGCCAAAGAGACCTCAGAGCCGGTCGCCATCACTATCACATCCAGTTGCTCGCTGTCGCGAGCAATATAGGCACCTTTAGCAACGTCAGGGGATTTAATCGGCAGTACCGGTAACTTTTGACGACTGAAGACTAAAGCCACTGGGTGGTCGACCGAAGTCATAGCGACCTTCCAGGCTTCTCGGGTTTCGTTGGCATCTGCCGGACGAACCACCCAAAGTCCAGGTATCGCACGAAGACCGGCCAACTGCTCAATCGGCTGATGGGTGGGCCCGTCTTCACCGAGTCCAATCGAATCGTGAGTAAACACATAAACCACCGGTTGATGCATCAGTGCCGACAAGCGAATCGCAGGTTTACAGTAATCGGAAAAGATCAGAAATGTCCCCCCAAATACTCGCAATCCCCCGTGAAGCGACATACCGTTAAGAGCCGCCGCCATGGCATGCTCGCGCACTCCAAAGTGGATGTTCTTACCGCCGTAGTCTTGGGGCGAAAAATCGCCGGCTCCCTTTAAATAGGTGTCCGTCGAGGGAGACAAGTCGGCCGAACCCCCAAACAATGAGGGGACTTTCGCGGCCAGGGCATTCAGTACGGCTCCCGAAGCGCTCCGAGTAGCTACACTCGATCCGACCTCACTGACCGGCAAATCCTGGTCCCAATTTGAGGGTAGTCCTCGTCGCCACGCTTGGTCCAATTCCCGAGCCAAATCCGGATATTCTCCGGCGTACGGTGCCCACACCTGATCCTGCCACGCCCGTTGCCATGCTTCACCTGTGGCTTGAGCCGTCAAGAAAAACTGACGAATATCGTCGGGGACTTGGAAGGGGCCGTCCGTCCAGCCTAAATTCTCTCGGGTCAGCCGGACTTCTTCGACGCCGAGCGGACTGCCATGGGCGGATGCGGAATCATGCTTATTGGGGCTGCCTTCAGCGATGTGGGTGCGCACGGCAATTAAGCTAGGACGGTCCGTGGCCTGTTGAGCGGCCCCAATCGCCTCGGCAATCGCGTCCGTATCCGTGCCGTTGGTCACCCTTTGAGTATGCCAGCCATAAGCATCAAAACGTTTGAGCACATCCTCAGTAAAAGTAATCTCGGTCTGGCCTTCGATGGAAATATGGTTGTCGTCATAGAGAAAAATGATCTTGCCGAGGCCCAAATGGCCGGCCAGCGAGGCAGACTCTCCTGACAGACCTTCCATTAGATCGCCGTCACTCACGATGCCGTATGTATAATGATCCACTACCGGATGATTGGGACGATTATACCGCGCGGCGAGATGGACTTCGGCCATAGCCATGCCCACCGCCGTAGCAAAGCCTTGGGCGAGGGGACCGGTGGTGGTTTCCACCCCGGGGGTTAACCCATATTCCGGATGTCCTGGAGTTTTGGAACCGAGTTGACGAAAACGTTCCAATTCTGATAGGGGAAGATCGTAGCCGGTCAAGTAAAGCAATGCGTACAGCAACATCGAGCCATGGCCTGCCGATAAAACAAAACGATCTCGATTGGGCCACGTGGGATCTTTCGGATTATGTCTTAAGAATTGGGTCCATAGAGTAAACGCCATCGGAGCTGCCCCCATCGGCATGCCCGGATGGCCTGCATTAGCCTGCTGCACTCCGTCAATCGCTAAAAATCGAATGGCGTTAATCGCCCGTACACTCATCAATTTGTCTGGCATCCAGTCACCCTCCATCTAATTCCACGCCAAGACTTTTCACGGTCTGTACCCCAACGGGAATTAGGTTCTTCAGTTCTACACAGTTTTAGCCGTCGACTTCTTAGGCAACAACAGCTAACTTGTCCTCATCCATTGTAGACTTCGATGATCTTCCTAGCAAACGTACACCGCGCCAGGTCTTCCTCAGTCATGGTACCCTAGAGGCACACTGACAAATTGGGGGGGATTTTATGGCGCTCTTAGGAGTGGACATCGGAGGAACAAAAATCGCGATTGGGTTAGCTAGTGAATCAGGCACCTTAATCGAACAAAATCGCTTCTTAGTCGCTGAGACCAAGACACCGGAGGCTACGCTAGATCGGGTCGCAGAAATCGGCAGGCACCTTGGCATCAAACACGGTCAAGATATTACGCGGATAGGCATCGGCAGTCCCGGTCCGTTTCATAATGGGCGCCTCGCCCAGCCGGCCAATCTACCGGGATGGGATGGCATCGCACTGGCTGAAAGCCTGAGCGCGCGACTGGATCGCCCTGCTTATTTGCAAAACGATGGGAACGCAGCCGCCGTTGGTGAGTGGATGTTCGGTCAGGGGAAGAATAGCCAAGACATGGCTTATATCACGGTATCGACCGGAGTGGGCGCGGGTCTGGTCCTCAACGGCGCCCCCTATGGCGGCCCTCACGGCAATGCTGCCGAAATTGGTCACATTGTTATCGATCCGGCGGGACCCCGATGCAATTGCGGTCTGACTGGCTGCCTGGAAGCGGTGGCCAGTGGTACGGCCATGGGCCGAATTGGCCGCGAGCGGGCCTCCGAAAGTGCCTATTTGCGATCGCTGGCTCCGGCCGACATCGGCGCTAAAGACGTGATTCAAGGATGGCAGCAACAAGACCCGGTATCTTTGGAGATTGTCGAACAGATTGCTCAATACTTGGGACACGGCCTTGGCATTTTAGTCAATTTGGTCAATCCAGAACGGATTGTCCTCGGTGGGGGAGTGATGAACGCGGGGCTGCCATTTTTGGCGCGGATTACCCATTGGACCGAGTTCTACAGTATGCCTACCTTGTATCACGAGACCGAGTTGTTCTTAAGCAGCCTCGGTGATGACACGGGGCTCATCGGGGCTATTGCGGTGGCCATAATCGGCGATCCCGCCAAATCACCGCGAATCTAGAGCCGTTGACATGGTCACAACGCTCCCCCTATACTTAACATGAAATATCGCAAACCTTACAAGGCGCGAGGCGGAGGGATTACACAGTGAACACCAGTGAAGTGATGCGACTCATTCGCGAGAAACAAATCGAAATGGTGGATTTCCATTTGATTGATCTGCCAGGAATCTGGCAGCATGTGACTTTACCGATTAGCCAAGTGGATGAAGAAATACTCGACGGCGGCATTCCCTTCGATGGATCCAGCTTGCGCGGGTTTCGAGGCATCGAAGAGAGCGACATGCTGATGGTGCCTGATTTAAAAACCGTGGTGGTTGACCCTTTCGCAGCCGTTCCCACGCTCAGCATCATTGCCGATGTCTATGACCCAGAACGCGTAGCCTATCAACGAGACCCTCGGCGCATCGCTCAAAATGCCGAAGCCTATTTGAAGAAGTCGGGAATTGCCGACATCAGTTACTGGGGGCCGGAACTCGAATTCTTTATTTTCGATTCGGTGCGCTACGCCAGTCACGGTCACGAATCGTTCGTGTATGTTGACTCGGAGGAAGGGTACTGGAACTCCGGACGGGAGGGCTTGGGACACACCATTCGCCCCAAGGAAGGATACTTTCCTGTCGCCCCCTTGGATGCCACCTACGGCGTGCGCACGGCCATGGTGAAAGCCTTGCAAAGCATTGGCATTCAGGTGGAAATGCATCATCACGAGGTCGCCTCGGGCGGCCAAGGGGAAATTGATCTTCGCTTTAACTCGTTGACCAGCATGGCGGATATCGTCATGATGTATAAGTATGTGGTGCGCAATGTGGCTCAGCAACACGGCAAGACGGTCACCTTCATGCCCAAGCCCCTGTTTGGCGATAACGGCAGTGGGATGCATGTGCATCAGTCATTGTGGAAAGACGGCAAGCCGCTCTTTTATCAAGCAGAAAGTTATGCCCATCTTTCGGACGTGGGCATGGCCTACATTGCCGGGATTTTAAAACATGGTCCGGCGTTGTTAGCTTTGACGAATCCCTCGACCAACTCCTATCGTCGACTAGTCCCCGGCTACGAAGCTCCGGTGAACATCGTGTTTTCACGAGGAAACCGTTCGGCGGCCATCCGCATCCCGGTCACCAATCGTGCCGAAGCCAGCCGCATCGAGTTTCGCACCCCCGATGCCACCTCGAATCCGTATTTGGCCTTTGCCGCCTGTTTGATGGCGGGGCTCGACGGCATCAAGCACGGCTGGGATCCTCGTAAGATGGGTTTTGGTCCGGTCGATAAAAACATCTATGCCTTGAGTGAAGGGGAGCGCGAGAGAATTCAAAGTGTACCCGGATCCTTGGCGGAGTCGCTGGCGGCTTTAGAAGCGGACCACGACTTTTTGCTGGAAGGCGACGTCTTCAGCGAGGATTTGCTGAACACTTGGATCGATCACAAGCGTCGAAACGAGGTCGATGTGGTCAATCTCCGTCCGCACCCGATGGAGTTTGAACTTTATTTCAACAGTTGATTTTGCGGTTTCAGTAGCGTATAATGACGAAGTCGGCGCCGAAGTGGCGGAATTGGCAGACGCGCACGACTCAAAATCGTGTGTGGTGATCCCACGTGCCGGTTCAAGTCCGGCCTTCGGCACCAAAAAAATTGAGCCCCCAATGTGCCTTGGGGGCTTTTTCGTTACTTGCCATAGGAGCTTAGGATACTGCTCAAGACCGCATTGAATCGGTCCGGTTGTTCCATCATCACTAGGTGGCCAGCGTGCTCCAACTCATAATAGGGCACATCAGGCCAGGCCTGAAGAAACTCGCGGGCTAAGGCGGGAGGCGTCATCAGATCGTCGCCACCGGTCACAATCGCCAGCGCTGGCACCACCTCTTGTAGCCAAGACCTGGCCGAAAACGCATTGGCCGCGCGAAACTCCTGTTGAGCTCTAAGCGGCGACACCCGTTGGATTTGCAGTTTCGAGGAATTTCGAAGGGATGTGGGCGCAGTCGGCGACAGCGACCACTCGGCAATTAAGCCGAGGGCTTCCTCGGGCGAATGATGGAGTTGGTATAAAAGGTCGGGACTGACCGTCAAATCCGGGCCCGTTCCGACCAGCACCAAGCCGGCCACGGCTTCGGGATGCTGCCGGGCGAGGCTTAGGGCTACTGCGCCCCCCATCGAATGGGCTACCACAATATGGGGACCAGGATAAGATTGAGCGAGCCAATCCGCCCATGCTGCAATCAAGTGATGATCCGCTACCGCTAAATCGGGAAGCGTAGGAAACTCGCCGTTGAGAAAGGTTCGTCGCTGACGAACCCAAATCGCGCCCGTGGAACAGGCGCCGTGCACGAATAATAGGGGTTGCATCAAAACCTCACTCTGCTCTGTCTTTCGACGCGCTTATTTGCTAACATAAACCTATCATATTTAGGACTGGGAGGCACCCGACCGATGCCCAAACAGCTTCTCATCGATGGTCACAGCCTCTTATTTCGGGCTTATCACGCGCTGCCGCCACTGACCCGCGCCGACGGCAGTCCAACCGGGGCTCTTTACGGGTTTGCCAACATGCTGCTGAAAGTCATCGAAGACCACCAGCCCGACCGGACCGTTGTGGCCTTTGATGCCCCGCATCCTACGTTTCGTCACCGCTTGTATCCAGAATACAAGGGCACGCGAGCTGAAACGCCCGACGAGTTCAAACGTCAATTGCCCTTTGTCGAGGAATTTCTCGACCATCTTTTGATTCCGCGGGTGTCTCTGGCCGGGTATGAGGCCGATGATTTAATTGGCACTCTCAGTCGTCTAGGACAAGAACGCGGATATGATTCCGAGATCATTACCGGAGACCGCGATCTCTTACAATTAATTTCAGATAGGGTCACCATCTATCTTACTCAGCGGGTGGGAATGAGTGGCCTAGATCGGATCGATCGCGAAGCTTGTATGCTGAAAATGGGGGTGTCTCCTGAACAAATCCCAGATCTCAAAGGTCTCATGGGAGATCCCTCGGATAACATTCGCGGGGTGTCTGGGATTGGGGAAAAGTCTGCCGTACAACTGATTAGCCAATATGGCAGCATCGATGCGGTGTACCAGGACTTGACGCTTGTCACTAATACCCGTTGGCGAAAGGCTCTAGAATCTCAGCATGAGCAGGCCATCACCTCACGCGACCTCGCTACTATTGACTGCAACGCTCCGATTACGTGGCCAGAGGTGAACGAACCCTTGCATGTGCAATATTCCGAAGCGCTCGATACATTTTTAGCCAGCATGGAGATGGACAGCATCCGACGTCGATTAGGACGGAATGACTCCAGAATGTCATCCTCGGCGGCGGCATCGGCGAACCTAGGTTGGGAGCCCGATGAGGCCAAACGGGTGGATCCGGCCGAATTTATGCCAAACGTCGACGACGAACTTACCATCCTTTCGGCCGACTGCCCGTATCTCTTGCTGTCCGGTGATGGGCGCCTCACTGCGTGGCCAAACCCGCTGCCGCAAGCGCGCTACATCGGATGGAGCACGAAAGCTCTGCTGAGCCAACTGGAGGGCCGTGGAGAATCGGTCACCTTTGTCCATGACGGAGAGATTCAAGCCTATTTGCTCGATGCCGAAGCCCGCGCGTACACGTTGGCTGATGTTGCCGCGAGCTATGGCGCCAAGTGGCAAGACGATCCCGAATATCAAATCCGACTCGTCCGAGCCCTGATCGAACGACAAGCGCAACGCATCGTCGACAAAGGATTAGAGGCGCTGTATCGGGACCTTGAAGTGCCCTTAATTCCTGTTTTGGCCCACATGGAAAGCCACGGGATTGGGGTCGACGGACCGATGCTTAGACTTCTCGGACAGGAGTGCGAGTCGCTTCTCGGGGATTTGCAACAAGAGATCTACCAATTGGCCGACTGCGAGTTTAATATCAACTCCACCCAGCAGTTGGCGGAGGTGCTGTTCGATCGATTGAAATTGCCTGTCGGTAAGAAAACCAAGACCGGCTACTCAACCGACGCTGACACGTTAGAGAAGTTGCGACCCCTTCACCCGATAATTGATAAGATGCTGAGCTATCGACAATTGATGAAGATTAAAGGCACGTACGTCGACGGAATGATTAATCTGATTGGCGCCGACGGCAAAATCCACACCACCTTTCATCAAACCGTGGCCGCTACAGGCCGTCTGTCTTCGAGCGATCCCAATCTACAAAACATTCCGGTGCGAGAAAAGATGGGACGACGAGTCCGCGGCGTCTTTGTCCCGAGCCAGGGAAACCTGTTGTCAGCAGCGGACTATTCGCAAATTGAACTGCGCATGCTGGCTCATTTATCGGCAGACGACCATCTGATTCAGGCCTTTCAAGACGGTGAAGACATTCATCGGCGCACGGCTGCCGAAATGTTTAATATTCCGCTAGAGCAAGTCGACAGCACCTGGAGGAATCGAGCCAAAGCTATTAATTTTGGGATCATCTACGGGATCTCGGGGTTCGGTCTGGCTCGCGATACCGGGGTTTCTGCCAAGGAAGCGTCAGACTATATCGACCGTTACTACGGTCGATATCCTCGCCTGAAGCAATATTTTGATGAAATCTTAGAATTTGCGCGTCACCATGGAGAAGTATCCACGATTTTGGGAAGGGTGCGTCCGTTGCCGGATATTCTGCACAAAAATCGCGTACGTCGGCAGTATGCGGAAAGAATGGCAATTAATACCGTGATTCAGGGCAGTGCCGCCGATTTAATCAAATCGGCCATGGTCGCGTTTGATCGAGAGAGCCGCGGTCATCGTTGGAAGTCCCTACTCACATTGCAAGTACACGACGAGTTGATCTGGGATATGGTGCCAGAAGAGGAAGCCGAAGTGATGGGCGTGGCCGACCGGATCATGACCTCGGTCATGCCGCTTAGCGTCCCTCTGGTGGTCGAACTGAAGCATGGCCCCAACTGGGAGCAAATGACGGCGTTTGCCTTGGAGGCACGCTAATGCCAGAATTACCCGAAGTCGAGACCATTCGCGCGTATTTGGCGGACCAGATCGTAGGCAAGCCTGTGTTGTCGGTCCCGCATTTAGACGGTCGCATGATAAAATTAGGAGAATGCGATGTGGACGGATTGACCACTAATCTTGTGGGTATGCGACTGTCCGCGGTGGATCGGCGCGGAAAGTATTTGCTGTTTTACTGGCCGCCGCATGGATATTTGGTGGTGCATCTGGGGATGAGCGGGCGGCTTACTGTCCAGCCAAGTTCCGATGCATTTTTGCCCCATACGCATATGGTGATTCGGTTCAACGACTTGGACCTGCGGTTAAGAGATCCTCGGCGATTTGGACGGGTGGGCTGGCTCAAGGAACGAGGTTCGCTCGACGCGCATTTAGGCATCGAGCCGCTCAGCCGGGAATTCACCGGGCAATACTTGGCACACAAACTGGAAGGTCGCAGTGCTCCGATCAAAGCATTGCTATTAAATCAGGCCATCGTTGCGGGTTTAGGCAATATCTACGTCGACGAAGCTCTGTATTTAAGCCGGATTCACCCCGCCCAGCCAGCGAAGCATGTCAATGCAACCCAGGCCGCGCAGCTGGTGCGCAATATTCGCCGGGTGCTGAGACAAAGCCTAAAAAACCGAGGGACTTCGTTTTCCGACTATGTGGATGCTCTGGGAGAGCCGGGGCGCAATCAAGATTATCTCAAAGTGTATGGTCGGCGTGGTCAATCGTGCCTCCGGTGCGGGAGCGCCATCGAAACCATCGTGATTGGGGGAAGAACCAGTCATTTTTGTGCCCGATGTCAGCCTCTGCCCGCATGAGATCTTGCGATGGCGCCTGTCAAGTCTCGCCGGATTCGAGTGACCGCGGTGAGTCAATCGGATGACGCCATGCTACAAAAGCCTTGGCCGTGAACGGGTCGGCAGAGATTGGCCAAGGCTCTTAGTCCCGTGGAGACTAAATATCAAGGAGGAACGTACAGCATGCAGAAGTTCAGCATCTCGGTCAATAGCGAAGAAGAGCTGGAAAAGGCGGTGGAGACCATTTGGCAGACGCTTGGCGTCCGTGGCGAAATCGGAGTCATTCCGATGGAAGGAAAGTTTAAGATTGACGTGATTAGTGAATCGGATTTAACGCCACTTGAGATTGCCCAAGTGCCTGGGAAACCTGTATAGATGGGCAAACGTCTTTGGCCCTGGATTTTAGTCGTATTCGCGCTCTGCATCGCGCTCTTGATCCGGGTACCCAGCCAAAGCGTGACTGAGCGTGTGACCAACCGGGAATTCACGCTGGCGATCAATCAAAACCCTAACACCTTAGACCCGGCACTGGCAGACAATCCGGCCGCTTCGGCAATCACTCAAAATATCTTTCAAACGTTGTTGCAAGAGAGTCGGAGCGGCGAACTGATTCCCGATTTGGCCCGAACGGTCACTGTGCAGGGTCGGGTCATTCATGTGACTTTGTCGCGCGCAGAAACTACCTCTGGCCACCGGGTGAGCGCATCGATGGTCGCTGAATCTCTGGCTCGACCGCTTTGGAGTCAGGTGGGCTCCGCAACCGCCCGCCGCCTGCTTTCTCCAATCGTCGGATCGGGTCAGGTCATCGCCGGCAGCAGCCGCTTTTTGTCGGGCGTCGTAGTAACCGGCAGCGAAAGTTTTAATATTGATTTGTCGCCGGGTGCCAACATCTCCCAATTTCTCCACGGTCTGGCCAGCCCCAGTTTGGCTATCGTCCCCATTACCGACCAAAGTCAGGGCCAAGCCAATTGGCAATTCACCAACCTGATTGGGACCACGCCGTGGATTCTTAAGGATTGGTCTTTGGACTCTTCGCTTTTGTTTCAGAGAAACCGGCCCGGGAAGGGTCCTTCCCAAATCGAGGTGGTCGTCTACCAAAACCAGCGGCAGTCGGTGTTGAGTGTGGTTAACGGTGTCCTCGACGCCGCACCGGTCAATCCGGGAGAGGTGCCCGCGCTGAAAAAACGATGGCGGTCCTATCTGCGCTTGTTTCCGACCTCGGGCACGCTCAGCCTGTATTACCGTGGGGGTCGAGGGAGCGGATACTCCGCCTGGTCGATTAGCCAATGGATTCGTCGCGCCTTGGGCCCTCATGTGACATCGCTGAGCTCCCGTTGGCCAAGTTCGTTGCTGCGTGACCGGCCCATGACCGTATGGGTTAATGCGTCCGACACGCTAGCCGTAGACTTGGCTCAAACCCTGGCTGCGATGGAACCTTTGGTTTCGGTCCACGAAACCACCGGCGCGCGGCTGACCGCTTTAGCAGCTCAAGGCACCATCACCGCTTATATCGGACTTCGCAACCGCTTTTCGCATTCTCTGACCGTGCCGTTAGCCAATGCTGGCTATTTATGGGCGGTGTCGCCTTCGGTAGCGCATGTGTCGGTATTCTCCGACGGCGTGTTGAATTGGTCCTCAATTCAGTGGAAAAGGTGAGGCCCGTGGGGTCGCCCCGAATCCCGTGTATTGGCTTGACCGGAGGAATCGGCAGCGGCAAATCCTCGGTTAGTCGCCTGCTTAGGCAGTATGGAGCGAAAGTCTTAGACGCAGACGCCATTGTTCACCATTTACAAGCCCGCGGAAATCTGCTGTGGTCGCGGTATTTCCAAGACTTGGGCTGGTCGTGTTTTGATGCGAGCGGCGAATTGCTGCGTTCCAAGGTGTCTCGCCGACTCTTTTCGGATTCGCAATTTCAGCAACACATTAGTGCCGTGGTTCATCCCATCGTGTATAGCGTCATTCAGCGTCATCTCAGAGAATGGCAAAGCACGGCATCTCTGCCGATTATTTTAGATATACCTCTCTTGTTGGAGTCGTCATGGGCCGAGGCGGTAGATGAAGTATGGGTCGTGTATGCAACCATCGAACAACAGCGTCAACGGGTCATCGACCGCGATGGTCTCAATGGGAAGGAAGTCGACCGACGTATCGCATCCCAAATGGCTTTGGCGCAAAAGATTACCCAAGCCGACCGCATCATCAACAACACCGGCTCCTTTGATCACCTGAAACGAGAGGTCTTTACTTTATGGGAACACGTCAACGCCGACTTCGAGCCCTGCTAGGACTTGCGCTCATCTTGCTAGTCGCCGTGGTGGGTGTAGACTCCATGGTGCCCGTGCGCTACACCGCCATCGTCCGCCAAGAAGCTCATCAGCGGCGGCTTGAACCCGCTTTGGTGGCCGCCGTGATTCGGGTAGAGAGCAGCTATCGACCGACCGTCACCAGTTCTAGGGGAGCGGTCGGCTTAATGCAACTCATGCCAGCAACGGCCCGGTGGGTGCAAAAAGAGAGTGGGAACGGTTCCTCACCGAGTTTGAATCTGACCGACCCCAGGCAGAACATTGCGCTCGGCGCGTGGTACTTATCCTATCTTTTAGCCCGGTACCATCATAACTTGATTTTGGCTCTAGCCGCGTATAACAGCGGCCCATCGGTCACCGATGGCTGGTTGCGACAAGACCGTTTGCGATGGAATGTGCAAAGCGGCGTCGACATTCCCTATCCCGAAACTCGAAGCTTTGTCGCCCGAGTGCTTTGGTATCAGCGCCTGTATCGCCTGGTGTATGGGATCGCATGATGAGATCCATACTAAACAGGGGGTGATTTCACTGGCTAAGTTGATGTCAGATGCCACGAAGCTGAAACTCGGAGAACAATTGGGTATTGCTGACATCGTCCGTAAGGAAGGGTGGGGCGCCGTACCGGCCCGCGAATGCGGAAACCTGGTCCGGGAAGCGATCCGTTTGGCAGAAGAACAACTGAAACAGTAAGATCCCCTCGGGAATGGGCGCCCGCGCCCATTCCCATAATTATGCGTCTAAAAGGACGGGGTAGGCTAACAGCCCAGGATTTTCCGCCAACCAATTGGCTGCAGATATCTGGTCGAGGGGAGGAGTCATCCAATAGTCCTGATGCATGATCGCCCCGTCGGGGACGTTAAAGCTTGACAATAAGCGATCTGGATCCAGAGCAAACCCCATCCACGGCATGCTGATTGGGTGCACCAATTTTTCGGACAACGGCGGCAAGCGAAGTCGGTGAAACCCTGTTTCGTAACCGCGGTAAAAGTCGGCCAAAAGGCTAAGTGCGGTGGCAGGCCCTCCTGCGCCCGGTCCCTCCATCCAAAACCATTGACCGTAAATTTCGACTCCGGCAACATTCATCACCCCCGTGACCTGAGCCAACCGATGATCGGCCCGGACCAACGTCGGCCAAATTTGAGTGCCGCCCAACTGGTCGGCGACCGCAAGGACCTTCACGCGCCATCCCCAGGGTTCGACCCGTTTAACGATTCGGGACAAA
This sequence comes from Clostridiales bacterium, assembly GCA_027365485.1. Lineage (GTDB taxonomy): Bacteria > Bacillota > Sulfobacillia > Sulfobacillales > Sulfobacillaceae > JAMCVM01. The sequence goes on along the minus strand of DAHXNH010000160.1, from coordinate 10,321 downwards.
TCTTGGTCAATTCCTCGGCGCGGAGTGATGGAAAAGTTTTTCGGAGTTCCAAACAACGCGCCGAATACGAGTTCCAATTTACGCGCTACATCGCTTCCGTTCAAGTCGTTGGCTGGGTCCGCCTCGGCATATCCGGCGCGCTGTGCGTCAGACAATGCTTCGGAGTACGATTCTCCGGTTTCGAGTCGCGAGAGCACATAATTGGTGGTACCGTTTAAGATGCCGATAAATCTAGACACCGGAGCCCCAGAAAAGTGACTTTTCAGCGGCTCCAAGAGAGGAATGCCTCCTCCCACCGCGGCTTCACAAGCTAGGTATACGTTGTGCCTCGCTGCCAACTGGCCAAGTTCGGATGCGTAATCTGCCATCACTTCTTTATTCGCGCTAATCACCGATTTTTTCTGCTCAATGGCGCGTACCAGCCATTGCCGTGCGGGTTCGCTTCCACCCATCACGTCCACGATGACATCAATATCAGGACCATCGATCACGTCTTCGGGGTTGCCGGTCAGCCGGATTTGGGGTCCCTTACGCGGCCGCTCAGGATCGCGGACGAGCGCGACTTCAATTCGTGTCTGTACTCTCGTTTGCCGTGCCACCAGTTCCGCAAACGCCTGGCCAACGGTACCATAGCCGAGCAATCCGATTCGTATCATAGAGTCCTCCTGAAGGCATATAACTCTAATTTACCGGATCTAAGCGCTCTCAGGCAAGTAAAACCCCGAACTCATCAATTCCCATAAAGTGCAAATCGATGCGGAGGTTAAGGCGGTGGAACCGTTGCGCGGCAATGCGGTTACCAACGTCATCCCGTAAAATTGACCACAAATGAGCGTCGTGCCACGGTGCCTCCATAACCGGACAAGATAGTGCAGGGTTCGCTTGGGGCAATAGTTGGGGTGAAATTTTGGCCCAGTCCCATTGTCGGTGCCTAAAACCCTCAGTCTTTGGTGAAAACGTGGGGGACCGTCAATTTTACCCGGCCCTGAAACCTTTGCCGGTCCCGACTGTTCCAGCAACCGAAAAAGCTCGAACGACACCGAGCCAGTCCATCGTTTGTCGCTCGCTGAATAGTCGTCTCGACCGAAACCAAGAGAATAGCTCTTGGGTCCTCGAGTCATGCTAGCGGCAAGAGGTCGATGGCTGTGATCAAAGACTCGGTGGTGAATTCGTCTTTCAATCGGCCCTCGCTAGCCGCCTGGACATTTCTCATGGGCTGGCTGTGGTGGGACCTGCCTACGGTTTTGGCGCTCGATCGGGCGAAAAGTCCGGTCGTGATGATCCTAACCTTCGGCCAACCGGCGGACGCGGGTAGTTTTCCAAAGTGCGTTTGGTTTGTCGTAGGTCTGATGCTGGTGGGCTTCAGTTACCCTGCACTCTGCCGCCGCCTGATTCAGTGGCGGCGGTCGTGGCAGCGGGTCTATTTGGCCGGGTATGCAGCCTTAGCCAGCGGTTCTCTGCCGCTATTATCCCATGACATGCTTAGCTACATCGGCGAAGCGCAAATGTCGGCAGTGTTCCACCGCAATCCGCTATCCACACTCATCGCCAGCATCCCTCACTGGCAGCATGATTTCTGGCTGGCGCACGCCGGTTGGGCCCACAGCATTACTCCATACGGCCCCCTGTGGGCCGAATGGGAAACCCTAAGCGGCCATTTAACTCATCCATTTTGGCAACAGTTTGTATGGATTAAGGCCAGCAATGTGGTGATGGTCCTAGCCACCGCTTATCTACTCGGCCACCGGGGCGGTCGAGCCCGTGGCCTCGGTTTTGCGCTGCATCCATTGGTGGGTTTGGAACTGTTAGCCAATGGTCACAATGATGCCCCTTTGATTTTTCTGATGGTCCTGGGTTATGGCGCCTACCAACGCCGACGCTACCTAGCTTTTGCTCTGTTCTGGGCCTTGGCCACGGGAATCAAATTCGTTCCTCTCATCCTATTGCCGATATTGCTGGCGGGATTGGGAGCGTTCGATCAAGTCCTTATTCTGGCCGTAGGGGCAGCAGCTCTCACCGCCATGTATCTCCTTGATTGGCCAGGGTTTCGTTTCCTTTTGGCGCCCTGGTCAAACCAGTCCTTAGACCTTCGTTCCTTCGATTTCATCCTTCAAGGTGGCTTGAGCCACTTATTGCGGAGTGATCGGACCGTGGATCGCCATCTAGCGACGCTGGGCGGGGTATTGGCATGGATCGTCATTTTGCTCGAACGGGGCAGACGATTTCTCGGCATAAAAGACGACCCCATAATCCTTGGGGATCTCTTGATTGCGTTTGCACTGATTGGCCTCTCCTGGTTCCAATATTGGTATTTGCTCTGGGCCCTGCCATTTTATCTCCTCAGTAATCATCCTCGGGCTCAACGGATGGTGTTCTGGCTCGGTTGGGTCGAGGCTATCCAGGTATTGGCTTGGCCAAGCTATCCAGACTTTGCCGATCGACAAATTCTTCAATTTGCCATGATTTGGTTGAGCCTAGGGGTCACGGCTTTTAGGATTCGAGCTTGGATTCACACCCATTTCCATGATTTCAAGGAGGGAACCTCATGAAACTCTGGCTTGCCAGCTTATGCTTGGCCCTGATATCTAGTGGAACTCCAGCCTCAGCCTGGGCCAAATCGGTACCTGTTGCGACCGATGTCGCTGTTAGCCCATCGCCTTGGATTATCACGAACAAAACCCATCCAGGCAGTCAGGTGAAAGCATTGCAGCTATCTTTTCGGTTGGCGGAACAGACGACCAATTACTACCACGCCAGTCCTAGTCAGGCGTTAAATATTGAACTGGCCGCGCGTCGACTTAACGGCACCGTCATCCCCGCTGGGGGCACGTTCAACTATTTTCGGGTAGTCGGACCGTATACTGCCGCCAATGGGTATGGCTGGGGACGCGCCTTCGTCGGCGATCGGATCGTGCCCTCGGTTGGAGGCGGCGTGTGTCAAGGGGCCTCCACTCTCTACGCGGCCGTCCTGAGAACCGGCTTGCCGGTTCTCGAACGCCATCACCACGGACTGACCGTGCCGTACCTGCCTCCGGGAGAAGATGCCACCGTGGCCGAGGACTATCTCAACTTCAGATTCCGCAATGATCAGCGGACTCCAATCCTCATCACCGCTCAAGCCCAAGACCGCCACCTCCGCATTGCCTTGTGGGGGTCCACTCCACCACCAATTATCGTGGTACATCATCAAGTGCTGCAAAGGTATCCGTTTCGAACGGTCGTGCGTTACGACCCGCAGCTCGCCCCGGGTCAAACGAAGATTTTGTCCCCAGGACAAGACGGCGTGTTGGTGAAAACCTGGCTCACCATCAAAACCGGCGACGGTTCTGAAATGAAACCGCTGGGTACCGACCGCTACCGGCCCAGCCCGCGGATTATCGTTCAAAGTCCAACGAGTTAGAGTGCGAGGGAATTTGTTCTTAACCTCACGCATACCCTCGCCATAGGAAGGGGGAGACCCGCCTATGGGAATTTTTTGGACGGTGGTGTGTCGAGTCGGCAGTCTGACCGGAGAACGCATATTTTTTCATTTCCTCGGGGAAAAGAAAAATGGCTTGGTCACGACGATGGTGGCGTTTGGCGGTGCTGCCTGTTTGCTATGGATGGCAGCGGCCGGGTCGGGGCACCTAAGGTGGGTCTCCGCTGCGTTTTTCCCTTCGCTAATCTACGCCGCCCATTTTGTCCTTTATGTCACCGCCTTCAGCGAGGGAGACGTGGCCGCGGTCAGTCCATGGACAAATTTGACCGTGCTATTGCTCTTCTTGTGGAATCCCTTTGGTGGTTGGCTTGCGGGTATCGGTCTCACCTGCTTTGTGGTCGCCATGGGGCTCGGAGTCGAGAGGGGGGAGTCTCGAAATTTTCGACCGGTTCTGCTGATGGTGGCTGCCTGCTTGGTGTTGGCGGTTGGGCGACATGCCGATGTCGGCCAACCGCCAACCTATCCTTTGGCCTACGCCGCCAGCCTGTTTACGTGCATAAGCCTGTGGGTAGCGGTCATGATATTATGTTTGGATCAGGGTCGAGCCGTAGTCGCCCTCGTCCGCGAGCGACCGCTATGGTCCCTGTTAAGTGCCGTAGCCAACGCTGCTTCCTACCTGACCCTGGTGCTCCTCATCCACCGCTTGCCCTTAGCCGCGCTGGAAGCGCTAGGCAGCATAGCGGCCCTTCTGGCTACCGCTATTGGCGTCGTGTGGTTGCTCGAAAGACCCGGCAAGCGTAAAATAGTGGCGTCGTGGCTTATGAGCGCGGGTGCGGCAGCGTTACTTAGCGAACACTTAATCCATCTCAAAGCGGGCATTTAAAAGTTTGGCGCGCCTAGCCCCTAAGACGCTTTTGAAACGACAATGCTACGTCCACGCGAAGCTTTAAACCACCGAAAGGAGAGCCTATGATTAGGCGATGGTTTAGCGTTGAAGAGGCTAACCAGCGCGTTCCGGAACTCCGGTTAATGCTCGAACGCTTGCGAACGTTTCAGACGGAGGCCAGAACCCGCTATGAAGAAATGCGCGACATTCGCGAAGTCGGTTACCGCAAAGATGGCAATTTAGTCATGCTGACCGACTACCAATTAGCCAAGCGGGAATTTGACGATGTAGTCAACGAAGCCAATCGACTTCTGACCGCAATCAACGAGGTCGGCTGCCGGGTCACCGATGTTGAGATGGGATTAGTCGATTTTCCGTCGCAAATCGACGGCGCTGAAGTGTATCTTTGTTGGCAGATGGATGAGCCCGAAATCGGGTTTTTTCACGGTGTGGACGAAGGTTATACTGGCCGTCGGCCGCTGCCCTCGCGTTGAGTCGCATGCCTCGAGGTAATGGTCGATTTGACCCGAGATTCGGTTCGAATTCGCAGGATGTCGTATCCCACTATAGGCCGGCAGCGACAAGGCTAAAATACGCCCTAGAGAACTGGTGCGAAACCCGACAAACTGTCTTTCGAACATGGCAACCGTGCGGGTTTCAGGGCTCTCGATCCGTTCTTTTAGGACTTATGCACCAGTTCGCTAGGACCACGACGATGAACAGACGTGGTAACATAAACGTGCGGTCGATTCGTCGCATCGACCGGAATTGGGCGAAGATGTCTGGAACTTTGGAGCCAGCGAAACGGCTTGGAGTGCGAAAGTCGTTGCCATCTCCCGAAAGCGTCCGATCACCTAGCTAAAATTTGTCAATAAGGAGATTTAAGATGGCAAACCCGCAACGGATTCGGTTGGAAGACCTACAGTTATCGACTGGCAAGAAGGCTCGGTTGCATCGTCTGCTTTACAAATCTGGTCCGGCCAATGGGACCCTAATGATTCTGCCCATCGACCAGGGATTGGAACACGGGCCTCGTGATTTTTTGGATGCGACCGAGAGCGGAGACCCTCGATTTGAATTTCGTCTTGCGGTTCAGGCCAATTTCTCAGCCATCGCGGTGCAAATTGGTCTTGCCGAAAAATTTTACCCGGAATTTGCTGGTCAGGTGCCGTTGGTGGTGAAACTTAACGGTAAGACGGAAATTCCGTCGGACGACGCGCCATTTTCGCCCTTGAACGGTACGGTGGAAGATGCTGTGCGTTTGGGGGCAGACGCCGTCGGCTACACCCTTTACGTAGGCTCGGCGCGTCAAGACGAAGATTTTCGACAATTCTCGGCGGTTCGCAGAGACGCTGAACGCTATGGAATCCCCGTCATTGCCTGGGCCTATCCGCGGGGTCATGCAGTGGACGCTAAGGGCGGAAAAGACGGATTATTCGCAGTCGACTATGCCGCTCGGGTTGCCCAAGAATTAGGAGCCGACGTCGTCAAGCTGAATGTGCCGAGCATTGATCCCGCTCAACTGGCTAAATCTCCCAAGGGCTATCAACGCGAGTGGACTGAAGCGAGTGCGATAGCTCAGGTCATTGGCTCGGCGGGACGCTCGCTGGTTATCTTTGCGGGAGGAGAACGCGGCACGGTTAGTGAAACCATGGCCAAGGCTCGGCTGTGCTTGGAAGGTGGGGCTACGGGTCTCATCTTTGGCCGCAGTGTGTGGCAGCGGTCTTACGCTGAAGCCTTAAGTGTGGCCCAAGCCGCTCATTCGCTCTTGTCCGAGTTCAGCATTTAGCGACCGCCAGCCAACCATTACCGCCCGTTAGGTTCCGTTTGATAATCTCTGAATACCTTAGCAGCATGGGAGCAGCATGGGAAGAACAGCTGGATCTACAACGCTTCTAAGGGGTGAAGAGAATGACTGAGCCAAAGCGGGGTTCGATGATTATGGATGATTGGACGGAAAAACCCGCGCAGACCGTGGGAGGACGCCGGTTTCGTCGGTACGTGGTGCATACCCACCTGGTTGCACCGAACGAAAAGCTTAGCGTAACGCTTCTACCTTATCTCCGAGCAGCCGTCGGCCCTAAAGATATCGTTTTGATTAGCGAAAAAATTGTCGCGATTAGTGAAGGGCGGGCTCGATCGCTGGACTCGATCAAAGTTCGCGGCCCAGCGCGCTTGCTCTCCCGCTATATCGGTCCACTGGGCTATGGCCTCGGCCTGAGTCGCCCTGAAACGATGCAAATGGCGATTGCCGAAGTCGGCCTGTGGCGGATAGGGGCGGCTGCGGTAGTTGGCGCCTTGGATCGGCTAAGTGGTCGGAGTGGTGATTTTTATCGGATCGCGGGTCGCCGAGTGGCGGCCATCGACGGGCCCGGACCTGACACGATCGAGCCTTACAATCAGTTTGTGGTTCTGGCCCCACTTCAGAGTCAAACTCTGGCTCGGATCTTGTCCTCGCGACTTAGTCGAGCGACGGTGGCTATTGTCGATGTGAACGATGTCGGCAGTGAAGTGATCGCCGTTCACGGCCCAGCCGATCCGGAGTGGGTTCGGGCTCTGACCCATGACAATCCGATGGGCCAGGGCGGCCAAGGGACTCCAGTGGCCGTGTTTCGGCCGTTGCCTTCGTCTAGGCGGCCGCTGCCGTGGAATCTTGACCCCAATGCGGAGATGGCGGGCACCCCGGTCGCATCCTGGCCGGGATTGGGCCAAATACAACCGCCGGAACTCCCGCTAAATTGCATTTGAGCTTGATCGACGCAGTCGCTTATAATGATCGAGTATGATTGATGTGCGAGCAAGGTTGCACTAAGTCAAGATAAGGGTGGTGAAGAGTTCTCTGGAAAGAGGACCCAAGCCGATGGATATCTTTCGAGAGATGGCCAAACGCGGCCACGAGCAAGTCATATTTAATTACGACAAGGCTAGCGGGCTGAAGGCCATCATCGCGATTCACGACACAACCCTGGGTCCTGCGATTGGCGGATGTAGAATGTGGCCTTATGAAAACTCCGATGCTGCGTTAGAAGACGCCTTGCGCCTGTCAGAAAGCATGACTTACAAAGCCGCGGCAGCCGGTTTGGATTTTGGCGGCGGAAAGACCGTCATTATTGGCGATCCTAGTTCGGGAAAAAGCGAGGGCTTATTTCGAGCCCTAGGACGTTTTGTCCAAACGTTGCAGGGCCGGGTCACGCTGTCCGAAGACGTAGGCACCAATGCGGAGGACTTTGTACATACCGCCAAGGAGACGCCGTATGTCGTCGGTCTACCTACGGCATACGGCGGTTCAGGTGATACTCGGGACGTCACCGCGCTGGGTGTGATTATCGCCATGCGGGCAGCCTTAGCGTATCGGTTCGGGTCGCCGTCGCTCAGTGGACGAACGATCGCGGTGCAGGGGCTGGGTAAAGTGGGCCTGAGAGTGGTCCGTCAAGCGTTGTCCGAGGGCGCTTCGGTTATTGTCGCCGATATTAATCCGCACGCGGTTGGCAAAGCCGTAGCCGAACTGAACGTGGAACCGACCGATCCTTGGGCAATCTTGGAAACGCCTTGCGATATCTTTGCGCCCTGCGCCCTAGGCAACGTCGTCAACGAAGAGACTCTACCTCGGTTGAAATGCGCAATTATTGCTGGGTCAGCGAATAACCAATTATCCGATGCTTCGTACGCGTCTCGTCTGCGCGATCAAAATATTTTGTATGCTCCGGACTTTATCGTAAATTCTGGAGGCCTGATCCAAGTGGCAGATGAACTGAAAGGCTATCGTAGCGACCGGGCTCACCATCAGGTCGAGGCTATCTATGATACTTTGACAGCGATATTCACGGCCGCCGACGAAGAGCAATTGTCGACGTTGGACGTAGCTATGCGCATCGTCGACGAGCGATTGGATTTGTTAAATCGAATCCGAAGAATCTATCGCAATCCGTCATAAGTCATTATCGGATAGCACCTTTTCATTTCGAGTCGGCAGCCCAACATCCCATGTCGTGTCTTGGACCGGCTTGTTGGGACGGGTCGACTTTTTCACCACTGAGGCCCTGGGTATGGGACTATGTTTCGTCAGACGTCCGTCACTGTGAGGTCCTTGCCTCGCTTTAGATGTCGAACATTCGGACTTTTCATAAGTCTTGTCGAGTGGTCTCTTCTTCGCCTCCTCAATCCCCATTCCCTGAAGCCAGCCCTCTAGACGTTTCACCCGCCATTTTTCCTTGCTAGTTATCCCATTGAAGGCGCCCGGTGAAGTGCACATGATCTGTGGCCAAGGACATATTATGAACCATAGCCGATGCGATCACCGACGGCATGACGAACGACTGCAAAGGGGAAGCCAGATGGGAACCTGGGCAACACTTGAACCGCTTTGGTGTAAAATAATCCCTATGCTCGCGGTTTTCCATGCTTAGGCAACTGCTGAGGCGGCTTCGCATCCTGGGCTTAGAAGCATTGAAATATTGTCCTGCGCAGGCGGTGTCCGTTTTCGTCTGGTGGACGCACGCCAAATTTTTGATAGCGGTGGCCGTTGTGGCTTTTCGCAATGACCAAGTGTTGTTATTGCGCCACCGATACCGCCCACGCCATCCGTGGGGTCTGATTACAGGGTTCGTCGACCGGGGCGAAACCCTCGAGCAGGCCGCGTTGCGAGAGATCGCCGAGGAAACCGGAATTGTCCTATCATCCAGTCAGCATTTGCACTGTGTTCAAATGGGATTTGTCCGTCCGCGCCACTTTGAGGTGGTGTATTCCCTGGAAGATGATGCCGCCTTTCCCGACTCTATCGGGACATCATGGGATGGAGAGATTGAGTCGGGCGCCTGGCATGCCCTGCAGCATTTGCCCAGAGGAATGCTTGAGTCGCAGATAGCGCTGATCCGCCAGGTTGAAGCGACCCGGCGCACCGGACCTACCCTGATCTAATCACTGGCTCGCAGTATTTCGGCGGCCTCGCCAAGAATATCTGGCTAAGAAGCGCCGAGCGCGGTCAGGCCCAAGACCCCCCGCGCCACTTAGCCGACCTTTCAACGCTTCCGAAGTCAACCGCTTTGATCAATCTGCCCGACGACACGGAAAGCTCCAGAACATCAGCCCGAGATCTATTTATCCAACCTGCCTGTGGTTGGCGTCAACAGCGTCGACCAGAGCAGAAAGGGCTCGGAAAATGGGTACGAAGATGGGCTCGTGGCTACGCCGATCCTCATCACGCTCTGAATTTGCCATGCATTAAAAACCCGCACACCTTAGGCCAACAGGCTCGCCTGCCGGAAAGGCCGATCCCGCACAGTGTCGCTCGGCCTCAGCTCTTGGATCTGAGAGGAGCTCTGCTTGTGACGAAACTCGTCGACCTTTGTGGATATAATGGGGATAAAGTTGTGAAAAAACTGTGAGTATCTTGGGGATAGAAGGAGGAAACGGCCATCGGCAAAGAGAAAGCATAGAGTAAGATTTCGCCGATGGGAGGATTTGCACCGTGAAGGAAGAACGTTGCCAAACATGTGGATCATTAGACGTCGTAAAGACCGGCCCTCTAACTGTGGAAGGCACCCAGATGCTGGTTACCGTCGTAGACGGTACGCAATGCACCCTATGTGGGCATCTGGAGGTGACCATCCCACAAATCGTCTTAGTTCGGCTCTATCCACCAAACGTACGATATCTCACTGCGGCTCGAAGAATGGATTTGCAATGGCGAAAAAAAGTCCGTCGACATCGAGCGCTTTTGACCCCCTAAGGACTCGCGAAAAAATAACCTAAAACGGATCCTGTCAAGGACGTTGGCATCGCATCATCAGTATTTGAGTGGGTGGTTAAGAGATCGCAAGATCGTATTCTCCGAATGACCCATATCTCATTCCCACGTGGTGAAAAGAGCGACGGGGTATACTGCGCGCGGGTCATAGTTTTCGTTTTTGGGAGAACGCCATCGTGTTGAAAAACCATTGTGCCGCAAGGTGTTGAGATGCCCACAGCCTTGGCGTTAAACCGTCCCGTTTCAGCCGCGCGCAGTATATATCCTCTCG
>DAHXNH010000133.1 GCA_027365485.1 Clostridiales bacterium | reverse complement strand
GATGCGAGTTCTTACAGTAGATGGACTTTACAGAATGCCGGTCCCAATTGGACCGACCGGACGCGGGCAGTCATGACCGTGATTTCTATGGATGTCGACGCTCGCGTCAAGCTGCCTATTCACGCTGCACAGGTCGATGAGCTGGGCTCCTTGGATCCGGGAGTGGCCATGGATTCGATCGCTGACAGTTTGTTTCATCTCATCGGTTGTCAGCGGTTGGATGAGGGAGCGGATCGGGCACAATCGGAACTGGGAGGGTGGGCATGACCGACGTCATTTGTTTAGGGATCATGGTCGCCGATGTGATGGTGCGGCCGGTCGACCGGTGGCCGGAGACGGGTTCTTTGCAATTTGTCGAATCCTTGGAAGTCCATTCCGGCGGCTGTGCCGTCAACACTGGGATAGGGCTTCATCGTTTAGGCCTTGATGTTTCGGTGGTCGGCCAGGTGGGCCAAGATGCCTTTGGCGACTTTTTAATCGGAGTTCTTCACTCGCACCGGATGCCCACCCACGGGGTGCGTCGAGTCGAGGGAGGGACCTCAGGCAGCATCGCCATGGTGTCATCATCGGGTGAGCGGACGTTTTTGCATCATATCGGCGCCAATCGAACCGAGCCCGAAAACGCAGGGTCATGGCGGATCGAGAGCCAGGCGCGTCATCTGCATGTGGGCGGGGCGTTCTTATTGCCGGGTTTAGATGGGCAGCCGATGGCCAATCTTCTCGCCGAAGCTCGGGCTCAGGGCATGACCACGAGCGTCGATACCGCGTTTGACTTTTCAGGGCGGTGGATGGATCTGATCCGGCCGGTGCTGCCTCATACGGATTATTTTTTGCCGAGTTATGTCGAAGCGAAGGCACTCTCAGGGCGAGAAGATCCGAGTGAGCAAGCCGAATACCTTTTGCAACAGGGAGTCGGGACCGTGGCCATCAAGCTTGGCGACCAGGGGGCGTTGGTGGCTCGGGAAAAGGCGCAGTTAAGAGTGGAGCCGTTGTCGGTGACGGCGCTGGATGCGACCGGAGCCGGCGATGCTTGGGTAGCTGGGTTCCTGGATGGAGTCCTGGCTGGCTGGCCATTGTCGGCGGCGGCACTGTGGGGCAATGCTCAAGGGGCGGCGTCCGTAAGCGCTGCCGGAGCCACCACTGGGGTGCGGGATCGTGATGGCCTAGAACGTCTTTTGCGTGACCAAGGCCGGTGGCCGGAATTTTTGGATAGCCTCGGGCAAGGCGCAGAGGGAGGTTTTCATCATGGCTGATCGCGAGCAAAGGACCCAAGCGATTCGGGCATTGTTGCAAGATGCCGTGTTTTTAAGCGTACAGGAACTCAGTGAGCGCCTGCAGGTGTCCCCAATGACCGTGCGCCGGGACTTGGAGCGGCTTAGTGATTTGGGCTGGGTGCAGCGCGTGCATGGAGGGGCCATGTGGCGTGAACAAGAGGCATCGTTGGGTCAGCGAGAAACTTTGCACACGGCGGAAAAGCGGGCCATTGCGGAAGAAGCGGTGACCCGGATAGCTCCTGGAGAAACGATTGCGTTGGATTCGGGAACAACTGCAGCCAAGATGGCCGAACAACTATTAGTTTCAGATACCCGTCCGATTACGGTCATCACCTATGCCTTGAACGTAGCCTTAATTTTGTTGGCAGATCCTACGATTCATGTGCACGTGGCCGGCGGTGATCTCCGGCCAGGTACCGCCTCGGTCGTGGGTCCGCGATGTCGAGACTTTTTCGAATCGATTCACGTCGACCGTGCATTTTTGACAGCCGCAGGTTTGACCCAAACCGATGGTTTCACTAATTCCAACTTCGCCGAAGCTGAGATTAAGTCGGCGATGCGTGGGGCCGCCGACCACGTGTATGTCTTGATGGATCGTTCGAAAGTTGACCAACGGGCGTTGGTGCGATTTGCGACACTCAAGGAAGTCGGTGAGATTATTTCTGACGGCCCATGGGAGCCACCGTGGCCGGCGATCCTCAAAACCGCTGGTGTGAGGTTGGCTTTAGCGGCGATGGCGGTGCGCCCAGCACCATAGCACCACTAAGATAGCGTGTCCAATGGAGTGGAGGAGGGAACTTAATGACGTACCGTAAACCCCGCATGCATCGGCTCTTTGCCGCCGATGGTGCTTGTTTGGATGTGGCCGTTGACCACGGATTTTTTAACGAACCGAGCTTTCTGCCAGGAATCGAAGACATGAAAGCTGTGATTGCCCGCTTAGTAGAGGCAGACCCTGATGCCATTCAACTGAGTCCGGGACAGGCGCGCTGGTTGCAAAATATTCCGGGCAAGACCAAACCGAGCCTCGTCTTTCGTACGGATATCGCCAATGTCTATGGATCGCCCTTGCCTAGCCTGCTCTTTTCCGAACTGGTGGAAGCGGCGGTGGAAGAAGCCGTCCGCGTGGATGCCGCTGCCGTCGTTGTCAATATTTTGCTACTGCCGGATCAACCGGATTTGTACCGCCAAACCCTAAGGAACGTGACCCGGTTGGCCCATGAATGTGAGGCAGCGGCCATGCCGCTGATGGTTGAACCGCTGGTGATGAAGGTGGGCCATAACCAGCGCTATGGTGTCGATGGCGATGTGACTCGGATTGTGACAGTGGTTCGTCAGGCCCGGGAGTTGGGGGCTGACGTCATCAAAGCGGATCCGACTGATCCCCCTGAAGAATATTGGCGCGTGGTGGAAGCCGCCGGTGACTGTCCAGTGCTACCCCGTGGCGGTGGCAAAGTCCCGCCGTTAGAAGTATTTCAGCGGACGCACCAATTGATGGAACAAGGTGCGCGTGGGATCGTCTATGGCCGCAATATCGTGCAGTCCGATAATCCCAAGGCAATGACGCAGGCGCTGATGGCCTTGGTGCACGAGCGAATCACGCCGGATGAGGCGTTTTTGCGGTGGCAAGAGGAGGGGAAGTCCGATGGCTAGGCGTCCCGTACGATGGGGCATCATTGGTTGCGGTTTGATGGGTCGAGAAATTGCAACGGCGCTTTTGCGCTATGTTCATCTCACGGGAACCGAAGCCGCGCCTGAGGTGGTGGCGGTCTCTGACATCAATCCCGCCAGCATGCAGTGGTTTGAAGAGAACCTGCCCTCGGTCCGCCAAGCAACCCGCGACTACCATGAACTCTTGGCCAATCCCGAGGTGGACGCGGTCTATTGTGCTGTGCCGCATCATCTTCATCAGCAGATGTATATCGACATTATTCGCGCCAACAAGGCGCTTTTGGCGGAAAAACCTTTTGGCATAGACGAAGCTGCCAATCAGGCGATTTTACAGGAGATCTCTTCGCATCCTCAGGTGTTGGTGCGGTGTTCTTCGGAATTTCCATATTTTCCGGGTGCTGTGGCCTTAGCTGAGCGGGTGCGATCGGGACAACTGGGCCGGATTATTGAAGCGGAGGCGGGATTCTGGCACGCTAGCGATCTCGATCCCAACAAAGTCATTAACTGGAAGCGGCAATCTCTGACCAATGGCGCTTACGGATGTCTTGGCGATCTTGGACTCCATGTGGTTCACGTGCCGATGCGCTTGGGTTGGCACTTTGAGACGGTCTATGCCCAACTGTCAAATATCGTTCGGGAACGTCCCGGTGCTGATGGGGCCATGGTCTTATGCGACACTTGGGACAATGCCGACCTCTCGGTGACCGCCAGCGATCAGGGACAAACGTTCCCTCTCCGCTTGTCCACCAAACGCATTGCTCCGGGTCAACAAAATACCTGGTTCATCCGGGTGGTTGGTATGAAAGGGGCGGTGGCGTTTAGCACCAAGTTCCCGAAGACGCTAGAAACCCTGACCTACACACCTGGGAGCGCGCAAGCGTGGCAACAACAAGATCTGCCGTATCGGAGCGTCTATCCCACGATTACTGGACCCATCTTCGAGTTTGGCTTTTCGGATGCCATCTTGCAGATGATGGCGGCGTTTTCTGAGGAGTTTTTAGGCCATCCGCCCGCCTTGTGGGCATGCGTGACTCCAGATGAAACCCGGCGCAGTCATCGTTTGTTCACTGCCGCCCTAGCCTCGCATGAAAGCGGTTGTGCGGTTGCGCTAGACGAAGGGAGCGCTCATGGTTAGCCAACAAGACCGCCAGTTGGCGCAACGCCGGGCCCTGAAGATGCTGGAAGTGGGCCATATTGCGGTTTCTGCCAACGAAGGGATAACGATGGAAGTGGCCGATTTTGGCCTTGGTCGACTCGAAGAAATTGGCTTAGAACTCTTAGTCTATGTCAACACTGATCGCTATTGTGCCAAGGAATTGGTGCTCTTCTCGGGGCAAATTTGCCCGCAGCATCGCCATCCGCCGATCGATGACCGAGTGGGGAAAGAAGAGACCTTTCGCTGTCGCTGGGGAACCGTCTATCTCTATACCGAGGGAGCGGAGACAGAGATGCCAAAAGGCGTAGTGCCCGAAGATAAAGCATCCACCTTTACCGTTTGGCACGAGCGCATCTTGCGCCCAGGGGACCAGTGGACGATCCCCCCCAACACCTGGCACTGGTTTCAAGGGGGCCCCGACGGAGCGATTGTCTCCGAGTTTTCATCGACCAGTGATGATGCGACCGATGTGTTTTACGATCCCGCGATCCAGCGCGTGCCTTAGATCTCGACAAACGAACGAACTGTAGTGGAGGTTTCGGAACGGAAAACCCGAAGGAGGCAATCATCTGACATGTTGAGCGCAGGATCCAGGGAAGTATATCAGAGGCAAGGCTATGTCATCGAACGCGATCCCCTGTTCGATTCCGAAAAGATGCGTCGTTTAACTGAGATCTTCGAAGAACACTTGGCTAACCGAGGCACTAAGCGGGCGGATGAACTGGATACCCCGCACTTTCACGACCATCGTCTGTTGGAATTTCTTTTGGCCGACGAAGTGCTGGATAGGGTGGAACACTTGATTGGACCCAACATTGCTTTATGGTCTAGCCATTTTATCGCTAAAGAGCCCTATCAGGGCCGAAGAACTCCTTGGCATGAAGACTCGGCGTATTGGCAGGGGCGAGTCGATCGCGCCGATCAAATCGTTACCGTGTGGCTGGCGCTGGATCCTTCGACCCGCGAAAATGGGTGTATGCGGGTGATTCCCGGAAGCCACCTGGGCGGCCACCGATCCTACGGGCCCGTGGATGCGGAACAAAACACGTTTGATAGCGAAATCCAGGACGTCGATGAAGCAGCAGCGGTGTATTTTGAATTAGAGCCGGGTCAGTGTTCGATGCACGATGCCCGCATCATCCACGGTGCGATGCCAAACCGGAGTCCTAAAAGGCGGGCGGGTTATACTATGCGTTACCTGGCGACCACGACCCATGTGATTGCCGAAGCCAATCCCAACTTCCCGATTTGGCTAGCACGCGGTAAAGATCTGAGCGGAAACACGTACGTTAATGGCTAAGGTCGTTGGCGTCAATGACCCCCACCTGAGCCTTCGGCCCGAGGTGGGGGTTTGTGAAGAGACTTTCACGACGCAAGCATTGTACTAGACCCTTTTCATCGGCGCGTCGGGACCAACGCCACGGAATCTTTCCCAAGTTCCGCGATCCGAAGGGGCGCGAGTGTCCGCGTCCGGTTCAGCCCTGGCTGGACGACACAGCCCGGCGTCGCACGGTCGATGGGACGTGGCATCGTCCACACACACTTCGCAAGAAGGATTATCCTCATGAGAATGGCGGTCGTTTCTATGCATGGCCCCCCTGAGTCCGACGACTCCTGCGAAAGCGCGCAAGCTGATCCAAAGCGGAGGCGCGATTCCCAAGCGGGATACGCTCGGGACGTTTTACCTCCAACTCACCACTCCGACCGGCGAGACCATTGCGCATGAGACCAGCGTCGGGATCGATCCCGGCACACGGTACTCCGGTGTCGGTGTGCAACCCTCCCAAGGCACCCTATGGATGGGGCACTTGGGGTTACCGTTCTCCGTTGTCAAGCAAGCCATGAAACGCCGATGGCACTCGCGTCGGTTTCGTCGTTATCGCAAAACGCCCCAACGCCCGGTGCGCTTTCTGCATCGGACCGGGCATAAGATTCCGCCCAGCATTAAAGCCAACCGCGAACTCGAATAGCGGGTGCTTCAGAAACTCTGCAAGATTTATCCGATTACCCATGTGGTTTATGAAGGCGTCAAAGCCAGGGGCACCAAGTCCTTCAGTCCCGTCATGGTTGGTCAACAATGGCAAAATGGACCGGCTCGCCGTCCTCTTGCCGCTCGAACCCCGGCACGGTTGGGAAACCGCCCAGGTGCGGTTGGCGCTAGGTCTGCACAAAACCCCCAAAAAAGCCGAACGCTCGCCGGCCAGCCATGCCGTCGATAGCGGCAGCCTGATATCCG
>DAHXNH010000118.1 GCA_027365485.1 Clostridiales bacterium | reverse complement strand
CGATAAGTAATCGTAGTCCAAGGCGGGGCTGGTCGAAGAATATGTGATCACTAAGGCCCGCCACGACGGGGGCGGGCATAACGGGACCGCGCCGAACAGGGAACAACCTGAGAAGCCTTGCATCGGTGTTTGATTAATGGGAAATGACTCATCCGCACTGTTGATACGAAACGTAGAAATCGAGAATTTTAGTGATGAAAATGAGCGTTTGTATATCCGGCACTTATGAATTGAAATGTACTCCCTTGAGTTTCGCACCCCCATAACACTATGTGTTCAGATGCGGACGCCTTTGTGAGACGTTAAGTTCCCTCACTTCTTACGATTCCACTTTGGCGATTTAGGCAACCGTATTGAGACTTTGCAATTGACGTCCCAAGAAGGACCCCTCAAACAAGTCTTTGAGGGCGGCATATTGGGGCGAACGTTGAAATTGCTGGAGATCCATCCTTGGACTCCGCCAAGGACCTTGGGGCCGGAGTCGGCCACCGCAGAGAGGACAGCCTGCAGCAGTTCTTCAAACAACGCCCACAGGCGCTCGGCCACGTTTTTCTCCCGCCGTTCGGCCACAATCCCTTCAAAGAGACGGCCTAAGGATTCGTAGGCTTCGACCCGGCGCAAGTACGCCAGAAAAATGTCAACGATACCCCTGACGGTGAGGTGGGCGATTTGGGCATCAAAATCCCGCGATTGGCACCGCCCTAACCGCAAATGTTGCTTCATTTCTTTGAAAAAGACTTAGGTGGTCCAACGCGTGGTATACAGTTCCATCGTCCACTTATCCTGATATCAGGATAAGTGGACTTGGACTAAACCGCTTCGCGGTGGTTTAAAAAACGGGTGGCTCGGGTGGCTTAGACTGTTGGCTCTGACGCTAACGCCAATCGTGGTCGTATGATACACTGACAAACAGACGGCGGCGGAACTGGATGGAAGGAGGTTGGCATCGTGGGATGTAATCGAACGTCTCTCGAGCACGCTGGTGCACTTCCTGATCGGGCCGGACCTCGGTCATGCTCGTTCTTACAAGTTCACACGATTGATTGCCCATAGACGGCGCCGGTCGAGCGCGGTTTAGTCCAATAGAGTTATCCGAAGTCTTGGGGGGGTGCCTCGCCCGAGGCTTTTTACGTTCCGCGGACTTCGGATAACTCGCTCTTTATTCTGCTAACCAGTAATCTAGCCCTGGATGCCAGGACCGCACTCCTGGAGTACAAAGGCCCAGATCAAAATGAGCACGGGTTTAGGTG
Organism: Clostridiales bacterium; assembly: GCA_027365485.1. Taxonomy (GTDB): domain Bacteria; phylum Bacillota; class Sulfobacillia; order Sulfobacillales; family Sulfobacillaceae; genus JAMCVM01. The sequence continues at coordinate 8,452 of DAHXNH010000118.1, read as the reverse complement.
GACGAAATCCCCGATTCATCTGGGAGCCTTTTGGCTGGAAAAGCCGGCTCGAGTCGCCGGATTAGGCTATTTGCTCTTGTTGGCTATACAATTCGCTCGCTTTATGCGAGCGGTCGTTCGAGCGGAACTCAAAGATCAGCCCCCGCTCGAATTACCCTATCGAAAGGTGAAACGTCCTTCGGAAACCGTGATTCTCGGGGCGTTCCGCGATTTAGACCTTCGACGACTATCGAATGAGACCCTCACCTGGTAGCAATGGACCGCCGTGCTGCCCTACCAGCGCCGCCTTCTCGAAGCACTCGGTATACCTATTGACCGCGGATTGGTCTAGGATCCATCGGGCTATACTGCGCACGGGTCAAAATTATCGGTCATACCGCCCAACACTAGAGCGCAGACGACGGGAATCTGTGCTTTATAACATCAAGTTTGACCCGAGCGCAGTATAACGGCCCCAATAAATTGGACAAATTCTCGTTTCCTGACTTGCGGAATCTGGGTTGTGATTCTCCTCGAAGAGGGTATAGTGACGGCAACGCACGCGGTCACCATTTTTCGGCAATTAGAATCTTTGAACCGCTCACCACAGCCATTCATAGACTGGGCGCGAAGCCAATTGCGGAGGTTAGGAGGGCAAATTTAATGGCTATCAATCGCCAACACTCGATGGACGTGGATGACAAAACCTTAGACCAGTTGCGGGCCCACGTGGGGATGTCCCGCAAGGACGCTCGCACGTTGGTGAAGCAGGAAGGCCTGGATGGCTTGCGGAATCGCGGCCTGTTGCTCCAATTCCTTGACGACAATCACATTGCCCCGGCGCCCAACCCCGCCAAGCCTGTCGATCGCGTTCGCGACGAACTGAACGAGCGCATGGAACAGCGCTTAAAGCGGTGGCACACTACGTCCTAGATGACAGAGAATCGTGTTTGCGGTAGACGATAGCCTGTAGACATACAATAAGCCTATCGAGCAAGGGTATTTGCTGCCTGGACTTTCGAAGTGGAAGGTGGATTCGATTCCCTCTGCCCGCTCTTGGGCGATTTTCAAAAGAGCATGGTGCTCTACGTGGCTACTCATATGAATGGGCCGGATCGACTTAACGCAATTCTCGAGCAACAACCAGGGTGTTTGGATTCTTGATGTTCCGGCTCGTGACCGGGGGCAGTCGATGATTTGTTGACGCGTACGATCTCACAATGTGCAAAGTTCGGGGGTATACTTGGACTAGAAATGGTAGGGAAGGGAGTTGGCAACGTAATGCTAGTCGTGGACGTAGAGCCGCGTGAAGGATTTCAAATTTGGGTCCGGTTTGACGACGGGACGAGTGGCACGGTGGAGCTAGACGAACTGGCTGGTCGGGGAGTGTTCAAGACTTGGGCAGACCGGCGTGTCTTCGAATCGGTGCGCATCACTGATGCCGGGGCCGTCGAGTGGCCGGGCGAAGTGGATTTGTGCGCGGACGCCCTATATCTGCGATTGACGGGCAAACAACCCGAAGATTTATTTCCCGCCTTGCGCACCGTGCGGTCCGATGCCTGAAATCTGCCGATTTTATGGCATTATTATCCGCATGTATTATAACGATCATGACCCGGCGCACTTTAATGCGCAGTATGGTAGCCATCAGGCGACCGTAGCCATTGGAACTCTTGCTGTCTTTGCGGGTGCGTTGCCGCCTCGGGCTCTCGGTCTGGTGGCCGAATGGGCAGTTCAGCACCAATCTGAACTAGTGGCCGCATGGAACAGAGCAAAGGCTTTGGAAGCTCCAGGACACATCGATCCGCTCTCTTAGGAGATTGGCCATGAACTTAACGAGAATACTCCAGTCCGAACGCAAGCGTTGGTCTTCGTCGCGGGTTCAACGTATGCCGCCTCAACGAATCGCCGTGTACTTAGGAAGCTCTACCGGTGTTAGCGCTCCCGAGGAAAGCATCCACGCCTAGCCTCCAAGATCGCCTGAGCATTGCCTACCTATTGCATCCGGTGATGCGATATAGAACCCGACTGAAACCTTTTCGATACCGAAAGCTTGGCGACAACTTGAATAAGGTGGGGTTTTAACCGTAGGATTTCTCGTTTTCTTCTATAGCCTTCTTAACCATTTCGCGATATCGTTGGGTTAAAAGTGAGGTGATTGCGTGAAAGTAGGCGGGGAGGTTTACGCTTTGGATTCGACATCTGGAAGCTTTTCCTATCTCCTTGCGGGCGACCATCGCCTGCTCATTGATACTTCGATGCGCGGCCGCTATGCTAAAATCATTGCGGAACTTGCTACTTTAGGAGTTGCTCCTGAAAGCCTGAACGGGATCGTGCTTACACATCACGATATTGACCACATGGGCAACGCTCAGGCGCTTAAGACGGCGAGCGGAGCTCCGTTGTGGGCTAGTGCCGAAGACCGCCCATATATTCAAGGTCAACGTCATCGCCCAGGCATCAAACGTGTGGTAGAAATGTTGATGAAAGCTACTCCTACCGGCGTCGACCACGTCTTTAGCGACGTTCCTTTAGGCGACCTGATGGCCATTGCGACCCCAGGACACACTCCAGGACATACGGTGTTTTTATACGACGACATATTATTTGCCGGCGATCTGGTCATCGAGCGTCACGGGCGCCTTTTGCCCTCTCCCGGTATCATGACCTCAGATCCCATCGCGCTCCGCGCTTCGCTGAAGGCGGTGGGGCGCCTCGGGTTTACCTGGGTCTGTCCGGCTCATGGGGTGCCTGTGCGCCGAGGTTCCCTTTGGGACGCTTGGACCTAAACATGGCCCCGATATCTTCCAAGTCCGTCCACCAACTGGCGCTCCATACTCTTGCCTCTGACTTCCTGTCCATGTGCACCGACCTCCACGGGACAATCGACGTTTTGGCTGATTTACTATGGAGATAAGGTTTCTTGGACTACAGAAGTCCACCGCTCAGCCGTTGCGAGGAATCATTCTATGAGTGCGGCAAAATTCGTCTGGCCTTCCCGGCCCCTCGGACGAGACTCGCACCAGCCCCGACATATTGCAGAGCAATAGGGTATAATGAAGTTATCGATGACCTGTTGGGTGTGTATAGAATTCGTCGGCCCAATAGATTGTCCAAGGCTTTTCGGTTCTGGGTGGCTAGGGTCCGAGAGACGTCATAATTTGATGGTTATTACGGTTAAGGAAAAACACCATGTGTTTTTCCTTATTAATCGCTATTCAACCTTTCATCGCGGACCTCAGTCAACTCAGGCCCATGTTCCCTTAAAGAATGTGTCACAAGCCATGGGCATAGGCGGAGGGAAAATGCCTAGTCATGCCCCAATCGGTGGGATCAGTGGGTAGCGCGACGAGCTTATTGGTCACCCAAATTGGGAGTGAATCGAACTGCGACTTTATTTATGCGGTTGCCGACAAAATCCGAGGGCACACGAGATGACAAAATTAGGATAGCGAGATGGCTACTGGCCCCCGGATGGCACGCTTAAGAAGAAACGAAGCCGCCTACGGGTTTGATGAGCAGAATTGACGGCATGCGAGTTTAAGACAGGGAGGGGAAACGTGTATGTCGACCGATATTCGCGAATTTACCGAACGAGAGTACAAGTATGGATTTAGCACTGACCTAGACACCGACATCGTCCCCCGCGGCCTAAGCGAAGACGTCATCCGATTAATTTCTGGTAAAAAGAAGGAACCGGCATGGCTTCTCGACTGGCGCCTGGAAGCCTATCGGAAATGGACGCAGAAGAAGGAACCGCGGTGGCAGAACGTCCACTACGAGCCCATCGACTACCAAGACATCAGCTATTACGCGGCACCAAAACCCAAAAAGAGCTTAGCCAGTCTTGACGAGGTCGACCCCGAGGTACGCGCCATGTTTGATAAGCTAGGTATCTCGCTGGCCGAGCAAGAGCGCATTTCTGGCGTGACGGTGGCGGTGGACGCGGTGGTCGATTCGGTCTCCGTAGCCACCACATTTAAGAAGCGCCTGGCCGAAGTGGGCGTAATATTTTGTTCGTTTTCGGAGGCCGTACAGAATCACTCGGACTTAGTCCAGCAATATCTAGGCAGCGTAGTGTCCAATCAGGATAATTTTTTTGCTTCTTTAAATGCGGCTGTGTTTACCGATGGTTCGTTTTGCTACATCCCTAAAGGGGTGCAGTGCCCGATGGAGCTCTCGACCTATTTTCGCATCAACGCAGCCGATACCGGCCAATTTGAACGCACCTTGATTATAGCGGAAGAGGGAGCGTCCGTCAGTTATCTCGAAGGCTGCACCGCCCCGATGCGAGACAAAAACCAATTGCACGCAGCCGTGGTGGAACTCGTCGCCTTAAAAGATGCCTATATCAAATACTCCACCGTGCAGAATTGGTATCCCGGGGACGCTCAGGGACAAGGCGGGATCTATAACTTTGTGACCAAACGCGGTCTGTGTGCTGGATCGAACTCGAAGATATCATGGACCCAGGTAGAAACGGGATCGGCCATTACTTGGAAATATCCCGGAGTCATTCTCCAAGGTGATGGTTCCGTCGGAGAATTCTATTCGGTAGCCCTGACCGCCAACTATCAACAGGCCGATACGGGTTCCAAAATGATTCATATTGGGAAGAACACCACAAGCAGCATTCTTTCCAAGACGGTCTCGGCCGGTCACGGTCAAAGTACGTATCGTGGTCTCGTACAAGTTCACGATACCGCCATTGGCGCTCGGAACCACACCCAGTGCGACTCTCTGCTCATGGGTAAAGACTCCGGGGCCTCCACCTTCCCGTACGTCGAGGTCAAACACCCGAGCGCAAAAGTGGAGCACGAAGCTTCCACGTCGAAAATTGGGGAAGACCAACTCTTTTATTGTCGGCAACGCGGCATTCCCGAGGAAGACGCGACCACGATGATTGTCAACGGGTTTTGTCGCGAAGTCTTTAAGGAATTGCCCATGGAATTTGCGGTCGAAGCTCAGCGACTGCTCAGCGTGAGTTTGGAAGGGAGTATTGGATGATCTTACAAATTGAGAATTTGCACGCTAAAGTAGGCGACAAAGAAATATTACGCGGCGTGAACCTCGAACTGCCGCTCGGTCAGGTCCACGCCATCATGGGTCCTAATGGTTCGGGCAAGAGCACTTTAGCCCAGGTGCTGGCCGGTCGCGAGGAATATACGGTCAGCGGGCAGGTTCTGTTTGACGGCAAAGATCTGCTCTCTCTGTCAGCCGAAGAGCGAGCCTTTATGGGGCTATTTTTGGCCTTTCAGTATCCGGTCGAACTCCCCGGAGTAGGGAATCTATACTTCCTCCGCACCGCACTGAATTCGGTACGCAAGCATCGAGGCCTCGACGAATTGGATGCCGTCGACTTTTTGGCGTACGCCCAAAAGCGTATGGACTTAGTGGAAATGGACCGCAGTCTTATGAGCCGTTCAGTCAACGAAGGGTTTTCTGGGGGAGAGAAAAAGCGCAACGAAATTTTGCAACTGGCCATTCTTGAACCCAAGTTAGCGATTCTAGATGAGACCGATTCCGGACTGGATATCGACGCCCTACGCGCGGTGGCCAAAGCGGTCAATGCCCTTCGCAGCCCCGACCGAACGCTGTTGCTGATTACCCATTATCAGCGCTTGCTCGACTACATTGTCCCCGACCAGGTCCACGTCATGACGGAGGGTCGGATCGTTCGCTCGGGCGGCAAGGATCTTGCCCTCGAACTCGAACAGCATGGATATCTGGCAGATGCCAAAGATCACACTCTGCCAGTCGGAGGCACCCGATGAGTCTGAACCCCGGTACTGGGCTGGGTCAGATGGTCGTGCCCGAGCCAGACGGCCAGCCTGCATGGCTGCAACAAATACGGCGCCACTCTATCCAATGGGTCGCTCAACATGGCTTTCCCGGGCGCGATGATGAGGACTGGAAGTATACCCGCCTCGGCCCCTTGTTGGCCATTCCTTTCGAGCCAGCGCGGGCCTCGCTCCCGACCTCGATGTCTTTTAGCGCCCTCGACAGCTTAGTGGGCAACTTTGGCGGACCTCGCTTGGTCTTTGTCAACGGCTTTTTCAATCCTGAGTGGTCTTCTTTGACTCAGATCCCTGAGAATCTCCTGGTCATGGCTCTTCAGACCCGCCTTCACCAAGAGGAGGAATCAAACGGACGACATTTGTTTCCCCCGCCGAACAATGCCTTTACTGCGCTCAACAGTGCCTTAACCGAGGATGGCGCATATATTGAGGTTCCTGCCAATCTTCGCGTCACGACCCCTATCCACCTGGTCTTTGTCGCCGATGCAGGGGCTGATGCTCCCCCACTCCTCGCCAATCCCCGGTCCGTGGTGATTGCGGGGGCCAACAGTCATATCACCCTGGTCGAGTCTTATATTGGCCTAAGCCCTCGGTTGTCATTGACCAATGCGGTCACCGAGGTGGTGCTTGAACAAGGCGCACAGGTTGAGCACTATACGGTGCAAAACGAGTCGGAGGATGCCATCCATCTGGGGTTGGTAGAGGTGCACCAACAGCAAGACAGTCGATTCTATGCCCATGTGGTCTCGCTCGGCTCCTCGCTCGCTCGCCACGAAGTGCGGGTCGCTCTGGCTGGAGAAGGGGCCGAAACCCAACTCCAGGGCTTATACATGCCTCGAGGCAAACAGCATCACAGTCACGTCACAACCATTGACCACCAATCGCCAGGATGCACCAGTCGGGAACTGTACAAAGGGGTCCTCGAGGGACACAGTCGAGCCGTTTTCAAGGGCCAGGTCATTGTGCGCCAGGGCGCCGATCGTACGGACGCCAGTCAAACCAACAAAAACCTCTTGCTCTCCGAAGGAGCGGAAATTGACACTCGGCCGCAACTTGAAATTCTTGCCGACGATGTCAAGTGTACGCACGGAGCGGCCGTGGGCCAACTTGATGAAGACGCCGTATTCTATCTTCGCTCGCGGGGAATCCCCGATAAGGCTGCGCGCGACATGCTGACCTACGCCTTTGTCACCGAGATGTTGGAGTCTTTGACGCTGCCAGCGCTTCGAACTCTTCTGGAGCACTCGGTGGCCCGGCAATTGAGCCGGGACGCCACCAGCCCTTGACACCTCGTGCTCGGCGCCGGTTTTGGTCTCGGAAGCGGTCTTTATCGTCCTGGTATGCCTCCTTTTTTGACCGCTTCCGATCCCGTCAGGGCATCTCGCTGGTGCCGATGAAGACGGTCGCGTGCTCGCCATCGGTAGTGCTGACTCCACGGTTGAGGTCCTTCATTCATGGAGCGTGGGATCTGACTCTTGAGGGAATGGCTACTTCGAATTCTCAGTCGTCCCAATTGGTCGACAGGATGAATCGGAGCGTGGCGATGGTTGCAGCGACAAATTAAATCCTGTCGTGTCCTGTCCTGACTTCGATTCTAACGGATGGTGATTCGGACTCAAGAAGCCCCGTCCCACCCGCTTACCCTGGCTATTGGCAGGTCCAGTGTTGGCACTCATCAAAACGGCATCCTGGAGGTGATTTGATGAACAATGATTTTCGTGATCTTTATCAAGAAGAGATCCTCGAACACAGCAATCATCCGCGGAACTTCCGGACGATTGAAGGCGCTAGCGTGTCCACCGAGGGTCTCAACGCGCTCTGCGGAGACCAAATGACCCTTGACGTGCAGTTTGATGGTGATGTTATCCAAGACATTGCCTTTCGAGGCATCGGCTGTGCCATCTCTAAAGCCTCGTCATCGTTGATGACCACTGCGGTTAAGGGCAAAACTAAAGCAGAGGCCCTCGCTTTATTTGAACAAGTCCATACCATGCTCACGGTCGGCCCGAACGCCGACGTCCATCCCGACGACCTTGGAAAACTTGCCGTACTGTCAGGACTTTGGGAGTACCCAATGCGTATCAAGTGTGCTACGCTCGGCTGGTACACCTTAAAAGACGCGCTGGAATCCCCCCCTCAAGAAGGGAAGCGATAGCCATGGCCACCAATATTGAGGTTCAACTCACGCGAGATTGTCAGGCTACTCTGATTCCGGGTGGAGAGACGGTTGATCTTCCCCAAGGCGCTCACGTGGTCCTCACCCAGGCGCTAGGGAGCAGCTTCACCGTCATGACTGATTATGGGTATTTGGCGCGAATTGCCATCGAGGACGCCGACGCGATTGGCCAGACGGCCGTCACGGACACGGTAAACTCTACCCCTACCGAAACGTTTAGCAATGATCTGGTCATCGAGGTACTTAAAACCATCTTCGACCCGGAGATCCCCGTCAATGTGGTCGACTTAGGCCTAATTTATGGCTGCGAATCTCACCTCCTTGCTGACGGCCAATATCAGGTAGAAATTCAAATGTCGATGACGGCTCCCGGCTGCGGAATGGGAGATGTCTTGCGCCAAGAAGCTGCCGCTCGAGTAAAATCCCTTCCCGGGGTGGCAAAGGTGGACATCGAACTGGTGTGGGATCCCCCGTGGGACATTAGCCGAATGTCAGAAGC
>DAHXNH010000107.1 GCA_027365485.1 Clostridiales bacterium | reverse complement strand
AAACATCAGAAAGATCAGATGCTCGGACCGCCTTTGCGCGCAGCCGTGGGACTTAAGATGCATGTGCCCGACGATCTAGATACAGATCTGCTGGGGACCTTTAGCGGCGAAGTGGAGCGTCAAGGTACGCCACGGGAGGTGGCCCTCCGCAAAGCACATCTAGGCATGGACGCTACCGGAGAGGACTTAGGTCTGGCGAGTGAAGGGAGCTTCGGGCCTCACCCTCAGTGGATAGTTGTACCTGCTAACCATGAATTGCTGGCATTCATCGATGCGACGCGGAATATTGAAGTGATCCAACAGATGATCAGTTTGCAGACTAACTATGCGCAGGCTGCAGCGAAAAGTATCGACGACTTGAAGGACTTTCTGGCTAAGGTGCAGTTTCCATCGCACGGACTAATTGTCCGACCGCATTCTGGACTGCAGCCGGAACGGTTATTCAAAGGGATTACGGATCTCGCTGTGCTGCAACGTGTAATACAGCAGTGCGCCTTAGCCTCGGAGGACGGCCTGGCACACGTCGAGAGCGATATGCGTGCACACATGAACCCGACTCGGCAGAAGGTTTTGCAGGAGGTCGCGATGAATCTCGGCCGCCGGCTAGCAACCCTTTGTCCGAAATGTCGAACACCGGGCTGGGGATTGGTCGACGTGGTGAAAGGGCTTCCGTGCGAATGGTGTGGTGAGGCCACCGACCTGATGTCCGAGGAAATTCAGGGGTGCCCACTTTGTGACTACCAGGAACATTATCCCCGGCAAGACTCTCTAAGGCTTGCGCCAGCTGCTCAGTGTTCCTGGTGCAATCCATGATTTCTACGTCGAACTCTTCTCAGAGGGAGCCATCCTGTGGCCGCAGATGGATTGCGGCTAATCGCTGCGGTGGAATTGGAAACCGTCCGAGTAGCTTGCTGAATTCGAGGGGGCAGCCCCAAGGCGCACCATAGAATCCTGTTATGCGGTGGGAATGGTGCGTCGAAAAGCGGGACCAGGCCAATAGAGATTTCTGGAGTGCTTTCTCATGGCTGGATCTCATTCAGGTCTACGGTCCTTGCATTTCAATCAATGGTAGCTATTTTTGCACGGATATTCGGCAACCGAAAGGAGCATGACAGTGACCCAAACGTGCGGCAATGTCCCCATAACGGGACAAAAGGGAATGTCTGAGAGTCCCTTAGGACACGCGAACGCTGGCCATTATGAGGCGCTCATTGTCGGAGGGGTGTGGCCGAACCAGGAGTCTCTAGTAGAACGCAGCCTGGGGTGTTTCGGAGCATGCCTGTGGTTTCGCTGTGAAGGGGCGTTGGTGTGGGATGCGTATGGATCACTGGTTCGTAGCATCTTGATGATGGTGCGTCGTTGCCCATCTCTCCACACGATCTATGTGGTGGCGCAATGTCCTTCGGCCCCTGCCGGCGATAGCACGTCACCGTCTGCCCTCCGTACCGAACTCAACATCGGTGTCTCGGAGGATAGCCTGAACACCATCACCTATCTGCTGGAAGAGGTGTTTGGCGTGGACCCGTTTCAATGGTGGGGACAAATCTCGGACCCCGCATCGGCGGTTCGGAACACCGTCCGTATTCTCGAAGAACACCCTTTAATGCGACCATCCGTAGCGGTTCAGGGATTTCTCTTCGAGGAGATGGGAACGCATCTGCGACGGTTGGACGGATGAGAGAGACTGACCATATCGCTTGCCGGGCGCCGGGGACGCGACGCGGAAGAATCCGAGGGTTCGATAGGTTCACCTGATGCCGGGAGAATGCGGGCACAAGGGTCCCCAGCTACAAACACACCATCACCAAAATGGACTTGCACCGACTTTGCCACCACCTCCGATTCTTGGGCGCGGAACCACACGGGTTTCGGGGTGGGGTAGACCTGGGGTTCGGTGGGATAAACCGGCGCAGCGACATTCAGACAGACTGGAGGATGAGACCATGACACAACGCACTCCCATTACCGTCGCGTACGGAGACGGAATCGGACCTGAAATTATGCGAGCCACATTGAACACGATTCAAGCGGCCGGGGCTAGCCTGGAGATCGAGACTATTGAAGTTGGAGAAAAGGTGTATCGCCGTGGTATAGACAACGGCATGGATCCCGTCGCGTGGGATTCGTTACGTCGAACCCAGGTGTTTCTAAAGGCCCCCATCACGACTCCTCAAGGCGGAGGGTATAAGAGCCTGAACGTGACCATTCGCAAGGCCCTCGGGTTATACGCAAACGTTCGCCCGAGCGTATCCTATTATCCCTTCGTTTCTACTCAGCATCCAACGATGGATGTGGTCATCATTCGGGAAAATGAGGAGGATCTGTACGCCGGCATCGAGCATCGACAAACGGATCAGGTGTATCAGTGCTTAAAGCTCATCACCCGGCCAGGGTCGGAAAAAATTGTTCGTTATGCCTTTGAATACGCCCGCGCTCATCATCGAAAGAAAGTGAGCTGTTTTGTCAAAGATAACATTATGAAATTCACCGATGGGTTGTTCCACAAGGTGTTTGATGAGATTGCGGAAGAGTATCCAGACATCGAGCACGAAGCCTGGATTGTCGACATCGGGGCCGCGAGACTTGCGGACACCCCAGAACTTTTCGATGTCATCGTACTGCCGAATCTGTACGGCGATATTCTTTCCGACGTAACGGCGCAGATTGCCGGGTCGGTGGGCCTCGGAGGCTCGGCTAATATGGGGGAACAGTGTTCCATGTTCGAAGCAATTCACGGCTCTGCCCCGAGTTTGGCGGATCAAAATCGGGCGAATCCGTCAGGATTGTTGTTAGCCGCCGTGATGATGCTCGTTCACGTGAAGCAATTCTCGGTGGCGACACGGGTGCACAATGCCTGGTTAAAGACCATAGAGGATGGTGTGCATACAGAGGACATTTATAGAGAGGGCGTAAGTCGGCAGCAGGTCGGCACTTTGGAGTTTGCTGAGGCGATCATTCACCGCCTCGGAGAAGTTCCCCAAAGGCTTAAACCTGTCGGATACGAAGCGTCACCGTCGATGTCCTTGTGGTCAAAGGATCCTCGGCATCAAAAAGCCGAGAAGCGTCTCGTGGGGGTCGATGTGTTTTTGGACTGGGAGTTGGGAACTCCAAATGATCTCGCCCGTGAGTTGAGTTCACTAGAGCTAACCGCCTTGCCGTTGCGGGTCATCACGAACCGGGGGGTCAAGGTGTGGCCAGCCGGATTGTCTGAGACATTTTGTACGGACCACTGGAGATGTCGGTTTCTTGGAGACGAAGAGGAGGGTGTCCAACCTAGTCAAGTGATCGCCCTACTTCAACGCATTCTAGCGGAAGGATTGGACCCAATTAAAACGGAAAACCTCTACCTCTTCGACGGGGAACCAGGATTCTCCGCAGTACACGGATAAAGTTGGCTTGGAATCGTAGGACCGTTCAGGTCGATGGCAATGAAGTAGCAGGGCAGGGACCGGACCTAGTTGCCCTGCTCTGAAAAATTGTTGGTTTCCCCGGTGAGCATAGCCCTCTAAGATCCAAAAAGAATCGAGAAAATATGCTTGAAAGTGTTTCGCTGCCTGCCCTTTGGGCTGTTGCAGTTACCCGGCTGCGGGCGGAAATCGTCCCTTAGGAGCGTCACCCGATAGCTGTTCGTAGGCAACTACTGCACTAATCTTTGGACTTTCCGCTGCTGGTCGCTCGGATCATGGTAGATGGCAGCGAATTCTGGGTACTAGGCTTCCGAACACAGCACGTGGTAAATGGTGATCAGCATCTGGTGCGCCAACGCCATCAAAGCCTTTTTCTTCGGTATGCGGCGGACCTAGCGGTGACAAGTTGCGGCGAAAGGAGATCTGGCTGTGGCTGACGATTCACGGGCAAGACCGTATTGAGGGATCGCATCCGAATATTTCAGAGTGCCCGGGCACTTTCATCCTGCCCAAGCGGCCCAATGGGCCATCGAAGGAAAGCGGTCGACGATCGGCCAACAGGGTCCCCGCCGTGCAACCCTATCATAACGCGGAGGGTCCGACATACGGCGGACCAATTTGCAGGTGAGAGGGCGTCGCTGCCGGGGGTAGCAAACTTTATGTTGGCGCTAATTACGTTCGCATTGGTTCCGCTAACCTACCCGTCAACCTAGGTAAGTGATCGGCTAAGTCGGTTTGGCATCAGATGGTCCGACCCAGCACCGGTTAAGGAAAAGACAATCTTCCGGAATGGGACTGGTTCAATCGGTACCCCTTGAACGAATGCTGTGGGGAGTTCGTCGGCGCACTACAGAGATGTCATCAAAGAGCCGCATCAATGCGTGGGAATGCATTGGAAGCCACCTCACGTGCTGAACTGACTAGCATGCGCTCATTCGAGGGCGGTGACCTCGGGGATGCTGAGACCCAGCACGGGGTCGCACCGGGATCCATGGACCAAAGGCGGGTTCGGCTCCGCAGATCCCCTTGTATCTGCCGCATCCCTCTTGTATACTTTAATATGACTATTTATTCGTGATATAACTGTCGCATTAGAGCCCGGATATTGGTCTCGCACGTTAGACGATGCCGATTGAATACGTGAACGGATGGTCGAGGTCTTCCTCAGTCAATCCTTAGAGCAGGAGGTGATGGCAATGCCAGAGATTTCACGGTTCATCACGGCTACCTTGATGCTGGTTTTACCGGGGCCCCTTATCGTGATCGGCCTGGGAATGGGTTTGTCTCGCAGCGCCCGGTGGATAAAGACCCTAACCAAAGGCGCGGCCTGGTTTGCTCTGATGGGTGCCGTGCTTGCGGCAGGGACGTATTTCCTGGGAATGTCCGACTCAAAAACTTACTTTTCCGCGCGGTTACCCATGCGGCTTGGCCAGATAGCGCTCAGTGTAGACGGTAACAGTCTCACCGTGCTGATGCTGTTGCTCGTAGCCTTCGTCGGGATGGTTGTCATGCGATTTTCGCAGACGTATCTCCAGGGAGATCCGCGTGAAGGACCATTCCATCGATGGCTAAGCTTTGTCTTGGGATCTTTTTTAATGCTGATTGCGTCGGGCAATACCTGGGAATTCTTGATTCTTTGGGTCGCCACGAGTCTTGGCTTGCACCAGTTGGTGATGTTTTACCCGGAACGTCCCATCGCGGTGCTGGCGGCTCGGAAGAAATATCTTCTCCACCGAGTTTCGGATCTCAGTCTCTTGGTGGCGTTGGTGCTGATGGTGCGCACTCTCGATACCTCGCAGCTGGCCAGCATCACCCGCACCCTAGAGGGCATCCACGGGCTTTTGCCTGAACCATTACGGATCGCCAGCGGACTCCTAGTGGTCAGCGCTGTGCTCAAGAGTGCGCAGTTCCCTTTTCATGGATGGCTGGTTCAAGTCATGGAAGCGCCGACACCGGTATCCGCATTACTCCATGCTGGGATGATTTATGCCGGCACCTTTTTACTCCTGCGCATGGCTCCGCTCATGTCCCGGGTGATGTGGGCCGGAGACGCGCTGCTGGTGGTGGGACTGGTTTCCATTGTTATCGCTTCCCTGACGAGGGCGACCATGACCAATATTAAGGGATCTCTGGCCTATTCCACGTCTGCACAAGTAGGCTTTATGTTGATGGAATGCGGCCTGGGCCTTTATAGTCTGGCATTGTTACACATTGTCTCCCACTCCGTGTACAAAGCTCATGCCTTTCTTTCCTCAGGCAGCGCGGTCGGCCACTTGCGGACCCCAGCAGGTCGTGTCGAGACGCCAGCCGCGTCTCTGGGAAAGGTGATAGGCAGCTTGGCGATGGCGATAACGATCGTGATCGGCATGAGCATCCTGCTGGGCGTTTTTCTCCATCAGCAGATAGCCTTAACTTTCATGGGCATTCTCTTGGCGGTGGCGGTCGCCCAAATGTTGTTGCAAGCGTTCAATTTGAAATCCCATGACGGGAATGGGGTGGTATGGATCACCCTGACCAGCGGTGTGCTGATTTCTACCGCCTTTTTCGGCCTGGCTCTTCTTTTTGCCCGACTATCGGTGGGGGTATTCCCCGCCACCCACGGGTCGGCAGGAGCGGTCCGTGATGGACTATTGGGACTGAGTGTGGGGGTGTTTTTTTGCCTGTTGTTTGGCCAGCAACTGCTACCTCGAATCAGCCAGCATCGATGGATGCAGGCGATCTATGTCCACTGTTATAACGACTGGTATTTCGATGTGCTCTTCACCCGGTTCATTCGAAGAGTCTGGCCAGACCACGCAGAGGGATCCTCGCTGCCGTCGCCGCTCGCAGACCCATTATGGGAGGAGATATCATGAATGCGTATGAGAGGCAAATCATGAACCGAGTGGAAGCGGCCTGCCAGCGGATCGCGCCGTTGTGGCCTCTGAAGAATGTGGTTGCAGTCAACCCGTATATGGGCCTCAGTCAGGAATCGTTTTGGCAGGCCCATAACACCTTGCAACGCATGACCGGTAAGGGATTATGTATGCTCCGAGACTATTACCACGAGCAAATTGCGCGCGGCCAAATCGAGCGGCTCGATTTGGCGGAAGCCTTGCACCGATTAGGAAGTCCATGGGATGTGCCTACCTTCGAACAACTCCTGGCCCACAACTCCACGCCGTCATCCAAACCCTTCCCTCTCGTCACGGACGTCCTTGGTCGGATCGATGGCGAGGACTGGTCGAATTTCGTCGTCGAGCGAATGAGTCGTTATTGTGCGGCCTATTTCGATGTAGGTCAAGCACGATGGTCGATGCCGTGGACAGACGCATCTCTCTATCGAGGATGGCACGAGTTTTCTCGTTTCGACAAGACGACTCAAACGATGGGTATCCGCGGGATGCGTCAAGCACTCGTCGAGTGGCCAAAGTCCGCTCCAGACGCGATTGTCTGGGCGGTTCGGGACCTGAATGTGCCTGCGGAGGCCATGGATGAGTACCTGTACGCGGCGCTACTGAGCATTGGAGGGTGGGCGGGTTGGACACGTTATCTCGGTTGGCAGGGCGAAATGAGCGGCACTCATCTAGACGCGATGCGGGATCTGCTGGCAATCCGTCTCGCTTGGGACGCCCTGCTCTATCGGGTGTGCGCTAGCGAAGCGCTAACGACGCATTGGCACCAAGCCATTTCGCAAATGGTCCAACCGACGGACCATCGTGATGTCGGGTCCCGAATTGATGTCGTGTTGCAAACGGCCTTCGAAGTAGGCTATCAAAGAAAACTAGCAAAGTCTTTGGTTCAGGGGCCGAAAGCAGCAAATCCCAGCGAGCGACCCAACGTTCAGGCAGTATTTTGCATCGACGTCCGGTCTGAGGTTTATCGACGGGCGTTGGAAACGGTGACCCCAAAGATTCAAACGTTGGGGTTTGCTGGATTTTTCGGCATTCGGATGGAGTATCTCCCGTTTGGTGCGGCCGAATCCGAGAGGCATCTTCCGGTATTCTTCAACCCTGCCTATCGCATCGGGGAATGCTTATCCCATGCAAATCCGGGAGAAATCAACACGTTAATGGTTCGGTCGCGGATCCGAAGACGATGGTTCAAGGTCTGGGAAACGTTTAAGGGGTCCGCGTCATCGGCCTTCGTATTCGTTGAGGCGGCTGGGGTGTGGTCGGCCGCTAAACTCATCGGCGACAGCATGGGGTGGGCCCGTCCGATGCCGCGTCCCGAGCGCATGGGTCTCTCGGCTAGGATTCGTGCACGACTCGGGCCTGCGTTAAATTCCAGAGAAGGCTGTATGGCCGATGGGCTGACAGGTATTCCCGAACCCGATCGCCCGTCGGTGGCCGAATTCCTGTTGCGGAGCATGGGCCTGGTCCAAGATTTCGGTCGACTCGTGTTGTTTGTGGGACATGAGAGTACTACGTCGAATAACCCGCAGGCGACCGGACTAGACTGCGGCGCTTGTGGCGGTCACTCGGGGGAGGCCAGTGCCCGTACGGCAGCGAGGTTGCTCAACGATCCATTGACCCGGTGTGGGCTGATGTCCAAGGGCATTCAAATTCCCACCGATACGCTTTTTGTGGCCGGTCTGCATGATACGATGACCGACGAGGTCCGGTTGTTTGACATGAACGACGTGCCGGCAGCTCATGCCGTCGACGTAACTCATTTACGTCGATGGTTGGTCACCGCAGGGCAGATCACTCGCCTAGAAAGGGCAGAGGCTTTAGGCCTTGGCCACGTATCTGAGTCGAAGGTGCATTCTGCTATGCGAAAGCGCAGTCGGGATTGGGCGCAAGTGCGCCCGGAATGGGCATTGGCAGGAAATGCTGCGTTTATCGCGGCCCCGCGAGATCGCACCCTTGGCCGCGATCTCGCCGGCCGAGTCTTTTTGCATGAGTACAATTGGCGCGTTGACCCCGAGTTTGCCACGTTGCAGCTTATTATGACTGCGCCCCTGATGGTAGCTCATTGGATCAATATGCAGTACTACGGGTCCGTGGTGGACCCGCAGCGATTTGGCAGTGGCAACAAAGTCTTGCATAACGTGGTGGGGGGATCGATTGGAGTCCTGGAGGGAAATGGCGGTGATTTGAGAGTGGGTTTGGCCTGGCAGTCGCTGCACAACGGCAGCGAATGGGTCCATGAGCCTATGCGTCTTACGGTCTTCATTGAGGCACCGCAGTCTGCCATCGAGGGCGTGATCGCGCATCATCGGAAGACGAAAGACCTCATTGACAACGCCTGGATTCATTTGTTTCAAATCGAGGACGACGGCAGCCTCAATCGCCGCGGCCCGAACCAACAATGGAGTCGGTATGACCCCACATCCTCTGGCAGTCACCTATTTCACCCGAACACGAAAACATGCGAAACGGGGACTGTGGAGCGCGGATGATAGGCTCAATTTACGACGTTGGCTTATATTGCGTTAGCGGGTGCATGATATTGTCGCGGTGGGGACAGGTCGGTATATTCTGCTGAGGTATATCCCACAGGGTCCTCCATTATCGGATACATGCTGACAATGTATCGCACATTTGGCTCAGACGCACTGTTTGTTATTAATAGGCTCTTGCGCATCGACTGATGGACGCCCACAACGGGTTGTTGTTTGTTTAAGAAGTTTTGGCTTACAGAAGCATTGGGAGGGTATATATCCAAGGCCGAACAGCACCACACCGACCGGAAACCTTCATGCGCTACCAAAGTAACCTATCAGTCGGCACCAATATCAGTCGATGCGCAAGAGCCTATTAATAGTCGAAGTAGTAAAGTGGACTTTGCGGTTTTTTCTCCAAAGCCGTTGCGGCTTATCCCGCCTCCGATAAGATCCGAATAATTTCGGGGGTAATTTTCGAGGAAATGGCTCCGGACGCCGCTTCCCCCAAAATTCGTTCGGTCCATATGGTCGTCCGCAGGGACGCTAGGGCATCGATGAACGAAGGCAGATGTTTTCGTTGGTACCACGGCTGTTTTTCGAACGTGGGATGGTCGCCTTGAGTGAGCTGATACCAGAGGCACACTAGGCCGTACGTCAAAAAGGCCAGCATCACCGTGCGTTCAGGGCCAAACTGGGCCCAACTCTGGGGCGTTTCGCCGCGTAGTTGTTGCTTTACGGCGCGA
>DAHXNH010000069.1 GCA_027365485.1 Clostridiales bacterium | reverse complement strand
AAAGAATGCTTGCCGAAATACCGTATTCCCATAGCGCCCGCATCATTGCTCTCTCCATTCTGTATCGGGAAGGTGATTTGACTGATGCGCCTATTTCGTGATTTCGTTTCCAAAGTCCTGCAACGCACTCCGCACCATCCGCTCTCGCTTCCGTCACATCTGTGGCCCGCGTGGATGGTGATCGCTTTATTGTTCAGCCAGCTTGCGTGGAATTTTGGCACCGCCCGGGCCACTCGGAGCATCTCTTGGCACGCCTTGTGGCATCACCCTGCCTGGCGAACCTACACGCTAGAACTTATGCTGGTGAGCACCCTGGGTGGCATCATCGCCTGGTTTCGATAAACACTGAGTCTTGACCTTACTGGCTTCGGTAAAGATGGTCGCCATCGGTCTCATCATTCCTTGCTATTATTTTGGGCTCACCAATGGCCACAAAGCGCGACCATGGTATCCGCTGGGGATGGTGTTGTGGGGGTTAGGCGTTCGGACTCGGTTTTTCACAGCGCGGCGTACGTTCACGATATCTTCCCAAGGGAGCACTGAACATGTTCACACGATTTATTCGACGAAAGGTTGCCGTGTGGTCGCGATGGCAGCGGATCGATGCCGCATCCGATAATATTACCCATGGTTCCTGGCTTCTCGCGGCCGGGATGGTCGGAATGCTCGCTCTCGGCGTTGTGGCCGTTCCTGAAAGCCCGGTCCACCACTGGTTCACGTGCAGCATAGCGAACATCACGACGATTCAGAGCACGGCGGCGTCTAACGCCGTTTGCCCGGTTATCACTCCGGTGCAGTCGGTCTCTGGGCCAGTGACGTTTCCCAGCATGACGACAGCGAATCCAGGAGCGCTCAATCCCGGCTGGGCAATTGGTCCCGGACCCAGCCTGTACTCCGTCAATGCAGGGCGACCGATTCCCTACATCTTGCTATCATCTTCAGGGCAACTGGCCAGTTTCAGCTTTACGATCCCTAACGGCGAAAGTAGCACCCTGACGTATGGGATTCCCGCCGACGGTTATGTGAACAACGGTAATTCAATGGCCATTCAAATCAACGGGGTGACCTGGAACACCATTTCTCGAGATGGGCCGGTCGATGACCAAACCTCCGTGGATGTCGCATATTGGTCCCACTACTTTGTGAGTGGGCAATACACCATTACCTTTGATGATACGAGCAACCCGGCACTGGGTAGTCCCAACTTTAACATTTATGGGGTGTGGGCATCGGATCCCACTGCGGTTGTTCCGCTGCTTTAGCTAGACAGTCCACCACCTTTCCCGTTCCTGAACAGCACCAAGGCCGACAGCTCCCCGCCCGTTGCTCGGACCCCCTCGGGGTCGACCACGGGGTTGTCGTGCTCGCGAGGGCTTCAATCATTAACGCTGGCTGAACAACCTCACTCGACACATTCCTATAACAGATGGCCTCTGACCTTGCGGACCCCCGCGCCATCACCCTGCATGTTTTATCGAATGCGCCGTAAAACCCCTAGCTTTAGCTATGGGGATCTCAGGCGAAAGATTTTTAGTGGGATCACACGACAGAGAGGAGAGGCCTCATGCTCAAATCTTTCAAATATCGGATTTACCCCAATCAGGAGCAACAACAACGGATTGATGAAACCCTAGAACATTGCCGACTCCTGTATAACCGTCTTCTCGCGGAGCGGATTGAGTCCTATCAACAATTTGGGCATTCCGTGTCGTGGGTG
>DAHXNH010000036.1 GCA_027365485.1 Clostridiales bacterium | reverse complement strand
AGGCCGGGGTAGTTGACCATTGCTCGTCTCCATGCGTTTCAGACCCCTGATGGTGAAACCGATGCGGCGCAAGTGCTCTTCGCTGGATACGTGGCCGCAGGTCTCGTCATCGCGGGCATCACGCTGTTGTGAGAAGGATCCTGATCGAACCCGTCGCGTAAACGACAGGCCCCTGGTAACCATGGGGTCCGTGCGCCGTGTGGCTACGCTGCAGAACGGTGTGGGAATGAATGCCCACCAGCACGGCCAGCGCTCGCTGCTGGATCGCTCGCTTGGCTTTCGCCAAAGTCCCTGGCGTAGTACAGGGGGGACGTGGTCGCACCCCTCACGGGGTGCGTGGATTAAAATAAATGGCACTTTGTCACGAAAGAAGGAATACACATGGTCTGGTGGCGTTCACCCAGTTGGCGGTTAGCACATCCTTGGGTGCAAGCGAGTCCGGTCATCGTTACGCTGTTGGCCCTAGGCATTGGCTGGGGAGTCTGGCCCCCCGCGGTGACCGGCGATCTGTTGGGGCTGGTCGGTATTGGGCTCATGCTGTCAGGACTCATGGCCGAAGCCAGCGCGCGAATGCGAGCACGCCGGGCGGGCCATCGCGGCTGGTATGCCATCGTTGGCCCGCAAGTGTGGTTAGCTCGGCAGTTACGTGCCTTAGGCTATCGCTCTCCAATTCCCGGGCCGGTTTGGGAACTCCATGTTATGGACACGGAACGTTGGATCGCCGAAACACCCGAACGGGCCGCCCGGGATTTTCGCCAAGCGCTCACTGCCGACCTACGCCGATGGATTGCGGATGCGCCATCGGATGTGACGCTCGCGGTGGTGACCTTTAATCACCCGACCACGGCCGACGCCGAAGCCATTCTAGCGGCGGGTGGTCTCGTGTTACCCGGAACCTTTACCCCGTCCATTGCACACCATTTTACCCCCCGCGTCATGCGGCGCATTCAGCGCCACATGTTTGGCGGCATCGTCTCAAACCGACCGCGCACCGATCCCGCAACGTGGAGCGTGTGGGTCATCCCGCCCCGCGTCCTAGTTCCCAAGCGGCGGACTACTTTGCACCGGATTCTACCCTGACCCTCCCGTCATAAACCTGGCGAAGGCCGGAGTTCGGTGCGATCATTTCGTGCCTGCACAAAGATAGGGCGTCCCCCGCAGGAACAACCTGGGTCGTCTAAACGGCCCTTGCAATTGCATCTACCGTTGGTTACCGCTTTTCCCTGTGTGATGCGAAGCATGCGCCGACATATGGCCGACTTAAAAAAGGAGAGGATTCGCACTATGATAAGCAATCGTTTTTCCCAATGGTCGCGCCGCGCCAACCGTTCGGCCGCACCGCGTCTACTCGCATCTTACCACCGTATGTCTCGTGTTCAAGCCGCGTCCGCCAATCTGACCCACGGCACCTGGATTATCGCAGCATCCGTTGTAGGACTGCTTGCTATCGGGGCCCTCGCGGTGCCTGCAAGCCCGATCCACCACTGGGTAACCTGCCAAGTCAGTGCGATTGATCAAATTAACAGTACCAAGAATTCCGCTGCGACGTGTTCCAGTACTTCGCTTACCAAACCAACGTCTACGACCACTTCCGCGAGTATTGAATCAGATCCGTTTTACATGAACGTGTATGATAATTACACGGGTATTGGTCATTTATTGTATTGGTCCGGAACGCGCTGGTCACTGCTTGAAACATCCTCTAACTCTACCTCTAGCGTTTCATTGCTTTATGGCGGAGCCGGTAACTATGTGATTGGGGCAACCAACAACAGCCAGAGTTCCCCAGTAGTGTGGAATCCCACCACGGAACAATGGAGTGGGATAGGCTATAGCGGAGGACCAAATCCGAGCTTAGCTATCAGCCCGCAAGGATATATCGCGACCAATGCCAATGGGGGCATTTATTACACCCAAATCAACTCGACTAGTTTTTCTGCGTCTCCTTGGACTACCTTGACGGCTTCTGAATCCGGTTCTAACGGGCTAGACGGTCCTCTGGCAATTAACCCTAACAATGCCGATATTGCAACTACAGAAGCCACGACCAGCTCCAGCGGAGCATTCGAAAGCCATCACGTGGTGATTGTAAACCCAAACAATCCCAAAGCTCCCATCTTTGCCCCGCTCTTTCCAGGACATCGTACGCCAGGCCCCACCACGGCCACGTTTGATCCACAATTTCACAACGATTTGCTGATAGCTGGAATAAACTACCTGTGGTATTGGAACGGCACGGCCAACGGTACCTGGTCATCTATCCCCTTGCCTGCCGGAATAACCTTAATATCCCAAATTATCGCAGTTCCGGGAACTGGCACTGTAGTGTTGGTTAACAGTCCACAGAGCGGTGCGCCGCTAATGGAGACCCTAAATGTCTCCTCTTTAAGTACAGGGAGTCCCTCATACCATACGGTACCTATTCCCACAGGATATACTTTCAATGAAAGCACTTCACCCGTCGTGTATGAATCCAACGGAGACGCCGTGGTCACCTTATATAAAAACGGTTCTTTAAGTAGTTCCGCCACGTGGGTTTGGAATGGCAGCAGCTGGAATACATTCCCAGCGCTCCCTTATACGCCATCTGCCCTCACTCCCTCCGAAGATTATCTATTCGAAAACATGTTTCAAACCACATGGTACTAGTTATTCGCGGCAAACCACAGTCCGCTAAAACCGCGTCACTCCAAACGACGGCGTTGCATCTGATTCACGAGGGGGAACCGCTGGTCTGGCGCAGTGCTGGCTCGGCACCCCCGGGAACCCTAGTCCTTCACGCTTCGCGACCATTCAGCGCTACATGTTTGGCGGCATCGTGTCAAACCGACCGCGCACCCATCCCGCAACGTGGAGCGTGTGGGTCATCCCGCCCCGCGTCCTAGTTCCCAAGCGGCGGACTGCTCCGCGCCGGATTCTGCCCTGACCCTCCCGTCATAACCCCGGCAAATGTCGGAGTTCGGTGCGATCATTTCGTACCTGCACAAAGATAGGGCGTCCCCGCTGAAAGGATCTTCTACATTCCGCAAATACACGTGTCTCATAGGATATGAGTCAGAAGGGGGATAAAGATTCATGTCATGGTTTTTAGAAACACTCTCCATCACTATTCTCCTTCTGTTGTTGGAGTGGAGCCTGATTTGGCAACGATTTTACCA